>SHXD01000062.1 GCA_009693505.1 Limnohabitans sp. | reverse complement strand
GCTTAGACCCCATAGCGGTCTCTGTACGCTTGCACCTTGGGCAGGTGTTGACCCATCTGGTTGCCAGTTTGCGTAGACAGGTAGGTCAGCAAATCGGACAGCTGTGCAATGCAGCACACACTCATGCCCAATGTGTTGCGCACATATTGCACAGCGCTGTGCGGTACATCTTTGACCGAGCCATCGACTTGAACTTCGGTGGCCATTTCTTGCCGGTCCAATGCGATCGCAATCGCATGGGCTATAGCGCCAGCCTTCTTGATCAGGTCAATGGATTCGCGAGCGGCAGTGCCTGCGCTCATCACGTCATCCACGATCAGCACACGTCCTTTGAGCGGTGCGCCCACCAAGGTGCCGCCTTCGCCGTGGTCTTTGGCTTCTTTGCGGTTGTAGGCAAAGGGCACGTTTTTGCCCAAGCGAGCCAATTCAATGGACACGGCTGCACCCAAAGGAATGCCTTTGTAGGCGGGTCCAAAAATCATGTCAAATTCGATCCCGCTGCGCACCAATGCTTTTGCATAGAATTGAGCCAGTTTTCCGAGTTTGGCGCCATCGTCAAACAAGCCTGCATTGAAAAAATAAGGGCTCATGCGGCCTGCTTTGGTTTTGAATTCACCAAACTTGAGCACGCCCTCATCGACAGAAAATTGAACAAACTCTTGCGCCAAGGCCGCTGCGTCGGTTTGCGGTGTGTGTCCAGTCACCATGGAGAATTCCTTGTTTAAATTAAGCAGCTTGAACTTGAACGGTATCCGTTCTGCGGCCACCAAAGGGGTGGAGACCTGGATTGCTCAAAACAATCCCGATTGTATTTGCGTGCAAGAGGTAAAAGCGCAAGCGCCCGATGTGGCGGGCAAATTTGAATCTTTGGCAGGCTTGAAGGGCCATTTCCACTTTGCTGAAAAAAAGGGCTACTCGGGTGTGGCGGTTTTCAGCAAGCATGAGCCCAGTGAGGTTGTGGTGGGCATGGGCTCTAAAGAGTTTGATGCCGAGGGCCGGTTTGTGGAACTGCGGTTTGACACACCCAAGCGCAAGCTGTCTGTCATCAGCACCTACTTTCCAAGTGGCTCATCAGGCCCTGAGAGACAGGAGGCCAAGTTCCGGTTTTTGCAACATATGGGGCCGCATTTGAAGTCTTTGGGCGCTGAACGCGAGTTCATTGTGTGCAGCGATGTGAACATTGCGCATCAGCAAGCCGATTTGAAAAACTGGAAAAGCAACCAAAAGAACAGTGGCTTCTTGCCAGAAGAACGCGCTTGGATGACGCAAATGACCACCGAAGGTCCTTTGGTCGATGTGTACCGGCACTTGCATCCTGACACCACAGACGAGTGCTACACCTGGTGGAGCAATCGCGGGCAAGCTTATGCCAAGAATGTGGGCTGGCGATTGGATTACCAGTTGGGCACTGCGGCATTGGCGAAAGGGGCCCAAAAAGCAGAGGTTTACAAAGAGACGCGTTTCAGTGACCACGCGCCATTGACCATTGATTACGACTGGACTCTTTGAGATGGGCGGTGCCAAATTGCGTACCAAGGCCCAAGCTTAATCGCGGGAGTATGTGAGCATTCTGCCTTTGTAGGCGGCCACGTTCTCTGTGGCTGAAATGTCGAGAGTCGATTCGGTCAGTGCGAAACCTTGCGCAGCCATGTTGCGGTGAAAGTATGAGCGATTGCCACGATTGGGATCGACCACCCAAACCTCTGAATGGTCTTCAACGTGTTCATTGATGTATTGCGCCAAGTCGCCACGTTCATCGCGCTCGTAAAGAATGTCGCTGCCAATGACCAAGTCGAACCTGCTGCCAACAGCAATGTCTTGTTGCTGTGTGGCGTGTTCACCCCAGTGCCCATGTCGGTAGCTCATGGGGCCTAGATGGTTAAGGCGCAAATTCTCTTTCAGAAATTCACCGGCCAATGGGTGACAGTCTGACGCTGTGATGTTGGCGCCTCTTCGATGTCCCACCAAGCTAGACAGTGCCAAGCCACAGCCAATTTCAAGAATGCGTTCATTGGCGTTGACTGGCCTGAGCGCCATGCGCTCTGCCAATTTCGAACCTGAGGGCCAGAGTAAGCCAAACAAGGACCAGAAAGCGGAAGAAATGCCAAGTGCCAATGCGGCGTCTTCAGGGTCATAAAACTGCTGCTTGTCCAACAATGATCGAATGAACAAATTAGGAGCGCCTTGAATGGCGATGGACTCGTGCTTGGTTAGGTAGCCATGGGGGCAGCCAGACGGCAGGGCATTCGGGGCAAATGCCGGTATTGAAGAGGGGTGTGTCAGATAGACAATCGGGCAGGCACGGGTTGTGTCTGGGTGAGTACATCTTAAGCGGAAGCGACAAGCCCTGGCAAGCTGAAGTTGATGTGCCTGTCTGCGCGGGCAATGGTTTCAGGGCGATGCGCAATGACAATGCGCGTGAGTTTCAGCTGCGATAAGGTGTTTGAAACAGCGCTTTCGTTTTGCATGTCTAAATGGCTGGTGGCTTCGTCTAAGGCCAAAACGGAAGGCTGCGCGTAAAGCGCGCGCGCCAACAAGAGGCGCTGCTTTTGGCCGCCACTGAGGCCAGAGCCAAGCTCGCCAATGAGGGTGTGATACCCCATGGGCATGCGTGCAATGTCATTGTGAATTTCTGCCAATTGCGCGCAGGCTTCTATCCTAGGTGAATAGGACCCATCCAGGAGGCCTGCTTGGATTGGATAACTTCTGAGCGAAAAAGTGGCGTGGTCATGTGTGAGTCAGTGAACAAGACCTCACAATACGTGTTTCTGCATCAAACTTTGTTACATTGCATTGCATGCGAAACCCATTGAAATACCAGCATGCTTCAGTACCAAACCATCCCTGTCACGCAGTTTCAACAAAACTGCTCATTGATTTGGGACGATCAAACCCAACAAGCGGCCGTGATCGATCCAGGCGGTGACTTGGATTTGATCTTGTCCGAAGTGGCCAAGCACCAACTCAAGCTTGAGCAAATTTGGCTGACCCACGCGCACATCGATCACGCGGGCGGCACGGCGGCCTTAGCGCGCAATTTGAATTTGCCCATCGTGGGGCCGCACCCTGGCGATCAGTTTTGGATTGATCGTTTGTCAGATCAAGGCCGCATGTTTCAGTTTCCTGATGCCGAGGTTTTCACACCTACGAGATGGCTGGCCGATGGCGATACCGTGACGCTTGGGTCACACACACTGAACGTGCGACATTGCCCTGGCCACACACCGGGTCATGTGGTGTTTCACTCGCATGAAATCAAGCGCGCTTTTGTGGGCGATGTTTTGTTTGCGGGCAGCATTGGTAGAACTGATTTTCCACAGGGTGATCACGACACCTTGATAGCCAGCATCACGCAGCGTTTGTGGCCCATGGGCGATGACACGGTGTTCATTCCTGGCCATGGCCCTGAAAGTACATTTGGTCGTGAACGCATTAGCAATCCCTACGTGGGTGGGACCTGAAGCCGCAATACTCTGAGACTTCAATTCAAAAGTGTTGCCGGTCGGCCTTGCTGCGCTTGTTCGTAAAGTTGTGCAACTTTGGGCAGGTTGGCTTCAAGTTCTTGGATGCGATTGTTGCCACTGGGGTGAGTGGACAGAAAACTCGGTTGACCTTTGCCGCCGCCCGTGGCAGCCAGCATCTTTTTCCAAAGCTGCACACTGGCCTCAGGTTTAAAGCCGCCACGCGCAGCAATCTCAAGCCCGACCAAATCGGCTTCTGTTTCGTCGTCACGGCCGTATTTCAAGGTCAGCAATTGGGTACCTAAATTGGCTGCAACATCGCCCAATTGACCCAAGCCTAAAAGTTGCGAGGCCACCGACAAGCCCATGCCAGTGGCCTTGGATTTGGCCAGTCGCTCGCGCGAGTGCTCACGCAAAGCGTGCGCCATTTCGTGGCCCATGATCATGGCCACCTCATCGTCGTTCAGTTGCAATTGATCCAAGATACCGGTGTAAAACGCAATCTTTCCGCCGGGCATGCACCAAGCATTGATTTGTTTACTGCCAATAAGGTTGACTTCCCATTTCCATTTGCGCGAATCAGGGTTCCACTGTGCTGTGAAAGGAATCAATTTGTCAGCTATGGCTCGAAGACGCTTGAGCTGTGGATGATCGTCTGCTGCTAAGGCCCTTTTGCTATCGGCTTCACCCAAGGTCTGCTTGTATTGTTGTACGGCTGAAGCTTCCAGTGTTTCGGCTGGAATGAGCTTACGCATACCAGAGGCTTTTCCCACATCGACTTGCGCACGCGCAGTGCCGGCCAGCAAGGCTGTGAACCCCAAGCCAGCCCCGCCCAGTTGATTCAAAAAAACGCGCCGAGAAGATCCCGCTGCTTCATGGATTGAAGCTGCCAAGGGATCGGACACGTTCAGATTTGAAAAACATCGCCAGCACATGCTTGAATGATAGTGCCGTACCCCAAGATTTCAAATCAGATCTTATACAAAACCTCATCGGAGCTTGGATAATGTCGACATGACTGAAAAGACCGTGACGGATCAGCCCACTTTTTCTTGGCTCGCCTCATGGCGTGTGTATCTGCAGCCTGCCAGTTTGCGCATGCTGTTGTTGGGCTTTGCCGCGGGCTTGCCACTGCTGTTGGTGCTGGGCACCTTGAGTTTTAGGTTGCGTGAGGCCGGCATCGACCGCAGCACCATTGGCTACCTCAGTTGGGTAGGCTTGGCCTATGGCTTTAAGTGGGTTTGGGCGCCTTTAGTAGATCGAATGCCCATCCCTTTCTTGACGCATCGTTTAGGTCGCAGGCGCAGTTGGTTGTTGTTGGCGCAGGCCATGGTCATGCTTGGCTTGGTGGGCATGGCGCTCAGCGACCCTGCTCAAACATTAGGCCCTGTGGTTTGGTGCGCCTTGTTGGTTGCCGTGGGTTCTGCCACACAAGACATTGCTCTGGATGCCTATCGCATTGAGTCAGCCGACCCCACACAACAAGCCGCCTTGGCAGCCAGCTACCAAACGGGGTATCGACTGGCCATGATTTGGGCCGGCGCGGGCGTGTTGTGGGTGGCCGCTTGGGTGCAGGGCGAGAATGCCAGCGGCTACATGCATGCAGCTTGGCAAGCAGCCTATTTGGTCATGGCCGCTAGCATGTGCGTCGGCGTGATCACGGTGCTGCGTTCGCATGAGCCCAAGCCAGCTGAATTGCCGCCAGCTAAAAATGTGAAGGACTGGTTGCAAGGCGCTCTGATTGAGCCCTTTGCCGATTTTGTCAAACGCTACAAATGGCAGGCTGCGTTGATACTGAGTTTAATTGCGGTCTACCGTATCAGCGATGTGGTCATGGGCATCATGGCCAATCCGTTTTATGTGGACATGGGTTACACCAAAGCCGAGGTGGCCAGCGTCACCAAAGTGTATGGTGTGCTCATGACACTGTTGGGCGCGTTTGTAGGCGGTGTCATGGCCATGCGCTGGGGGGTGATGCGCATTTTGATGGTAGGTGCCTTGCTCAGTGCATTGAGCAACCTGTTGTTTGCATGGTTGGCTGGACATGGCCACGATGTGCACGCATTGATTGCGGTTGTGTCGGCAGACAACTTGGCCAGTGGCATTGCTTCAGCGGCCTTCATTGCCTACTTGTCCTCTTTGACCAACATCCAATATTCGGCCACACAATATGCCTTGCTCAGCTCCATGATGCTGCTCTTGCCTAAATTCATTGCTGGCTTCTCGGGCGATTTTGTCAATGCCCACGGCTATGCCGACTTCTTCAATGCCACCGCTTTGTTGGGCATGCCTGTGTTGATTTTGGTGGCACTGGCCTGGCATTTTCAGCCGCCGCCTGAAGACTAGCGGGTGGAATTTAACAAGCGCTGAATGCTTTAAGCACGGCCCACGTCATTGCTTAGATGGTCTTTGTCGTAATGCAAGGCGGCGTAGCGAAAGAAGGCCTCCAGCGCGACAAACAGGCAATACAAAAAACCTGCGCCCCCACACAAAAATCCCAAATGAAAAATATACAGTCGCAAGAACATGGCAAAGCCAGAGGCCATGCCGCGCAGAACGCCGCCACTTTTGCCTGCCTGCGCGCGTTTGCTAGCGCCCAACATGACGTACTGCGTGAGCTTTTCTAAACTGCCCCGCACCGTTTCGCGCGAGTGGTGAAGCAGCTTGGCAGCCATCACTTTGCGCGGCATCGACATGTCCGGCTGTTCGTTGTGCAAAATGGCTTGCTCATGCACGGCACCTACATATTCTTTGAGCATGTCGCGCCTGAAAAGCCGCTCCACTTTGGAGCGAGAGATGTAGTATTTGAGCTCGTGCCCATAAGCCACCATGCGCCACCGAATTTGCCAAACGGCTTTGGCGTTGGACTGGACAATGGCTTGAAGTTCTTTTTGAAACGCAGGTGTGATGAGTTCGTCTGCATCTAGGAAAAAGATGTAATCGCCGCGGGCATGGGCAATGAGGCGATTGCGTTGAACCGCAAAGCCTTGCCAATCGGGGTATTCAAAAACATCAGCACCCGATTGACGGCACAAAGCCACGGTGCTGTCGGAGCTACCGCTGTCGACCACCAAGACCTGATCGGCAAACACTGCACTGGCCAAACAAGCCTCGATGCGGTGCGCTTCGTTTTTGGTCAGGACCGCAATGGTCAGCGTGGGCACCGCCATGAAGGGATGGGCGAATCAGTGGCCGTGACCGACTGTCTCGCCCGCTTTCAGTTGGTAAACCGTGCCGCAGTAGGGACACTTGGCATGGCCTTCACGGGCCACGTCCAAGTAAACCTTGGGGTGCGAGTTCCAGACCTTCATGTCAGCCTTGGGGCTGGGGCAAAAAACACCACCTTGTGGATTTAAATCTTTGGCCAGAAGTTCAACAGCGTGGCTCATGAGCAAGATCCTTCTTTGAATTAAACGTGCGTCAACCAGTGAGCGTATTTGGGGTTCTTGCCGTTCACGATGTCAAAGAAACCTGTCTGAATTTTTTCTGTGATGGGGCCGCGGCTGCCAGCGCCAATTTCAATCCGGTCTAGTTCGCGAATGGGCGTGACTTCAGCGGCAGTGCCTGTGAAGAAGGCTTCGTCACAGATGTAAATTTCATCGCGTGTGATGCGCTTCTGAACAATCTCTAAGCCTAAGTCTTTGGCAATGTGGAACACCGTGTTGCGTGTGATGCCGGTCAAAGCGCCGGCCGACATGTCGGGGGTGTAGATCACACCGTCTTTGATCATAAAAATGTTTTCCCCAGCACCTTCGGACACGAAGCCGGAGGGGTCGAGCAACAGCGCTTCGTCGTAGCCTTCATCCACGGCTTCCATGTTGGCCAGAATGGAGTTGGTGTAGTTGCTCACGGCTTTGGCTTGCGTCATGGTGATGTTCACATGATGGCGCGTGAAGCTGGATGTTTTGACGCGGATGCCGCGCTTCAAGCCTTCTTCGCCCAAGTAAGCGCCCCAAGTCCATGCGGCCACCATCAGGTGGATGGTGTTGCCTTTGGGGCTGACACCCAACTTTTCGGATCCAATCCAAGTCAGAGGGCGGATGTAACCGCTTTCCAAATTGTTCGCTCGCACCACTGCTTTTTGCGCTTCGCTGACTTCTTCTTTGGTGAAGGGCAACTTCATGCGCAAAATTTTGGCGCTGTTGAAAAGGCGGTCGGTGTGCTCGTGCAAACGGAAAATGGCCGTGCCATCGATGGTTTTGTAGGCGCGAACGCCTTCAAACGCGCCGCAACCGTAGTGCAAGGTGTGGGTTAAGACGTGGATCTTGGCATCGCGCCATTCGACCATTTTGCCGTCCATCCAAATTTTGCCGTCACGGTCTTCCATAGAGGGTGTTGCGGTGCTCATTGTTGTGTCCTTTGTTGCCAGATTCGCAGAGTATTCATTTTAAGAGCCTTATCGGCCTGACTTCCCTGACTTTAAGCGGGTCTTAGGGAGAAGCTGTGGATTCTTCGGTTTCTGCCACTTGAGGCCGAGTCATGTCCCAAGTCTGAAGCTTGCCAGCTTTGAATGTACAAATGACAAATGAGTCACCTGAATCGGTCCATTTGAAGACTTCGGGCTGGGCGTTTTCTTCAGACAATCGCACACCCAAAGACTTGGTCATGGCAATGACGTGCATCAGGTTGACATTTTTTTTGAGCTTGGCATTGAGCATGACAGCGCTACTGACATGCCCTACCGGCCTGTTGGATGCCCGGCTTAAGACGGTGACCATTCGCGTGAAATGCAACAAAATCCACATGACGACGGCACCTGTAGACACTGCCACGCCCGGCCATTTGTACTGATGCCAGGCACCAGCGACAAAGGCAATCACCCCGATGGGGATCAGTATGCTTGAAAAGTTCATGGCGGCATCTTAAAGTCCCCGAACACAATTCATGGCGTCTTCAATGCGGTCAACCGGATAAATGGTGAGGCCTTCAAAGTTTTTGTCGTTCTTTTTGGGCGCGTTGGCTTTGGGCACCACAGCCACGGTAAAGCCCAACTTGGCAGCTTCTTTGAGGCGCTCTTGACCGCGGGGTGCGGGCCGCACTTCACCCGCCAAGCCGACCTCGCCAAAGGCAATGAAACCCTTGGGTAGAGGCTTGCCGCGCAGTGATGAAGTGATTGCTAACATTACTGCCAAGTCAGCTGCAGGCTCACTTATACGAATTCCACCTACAGCATTGACGAACACGTCTTGGTCCATGCAAGCCACACCTGCGTGGCGGTGCAAGACCGCCAACAGCATGGCCAGACGGTCTCTTTCCAGGCCGACCGACAGCCTGCGCGGGCTGGGCCCGCCGCTGTCGACCAGCGCTTGAATTTCGACCAAAAGGGGCCGAGTGCCCTCCAGGGTGACCATGACGCAACTGCCCGCCACAGGCTCTTCGTGTTGCGACAAAAAGATGGCGCTGGGGTTGGAAACGCCTTTCAGGCCTTTTTCGGTCATGGCAAACACGCCAATCTCGTTGACGGCACCAAAGCGATTTTTGATGGCCCGAATCAAACGAAAACTGCTGTGCGTATCACCTTCAAAGTACAAGACGGTGTCGACCATGTGCTCCAAAACACGCGGGCCTGCCAAGGCGCCTTCTTTGGTGACGTGGCCCACCAAGACAATGGCAGTGCCGGTGGCTTTGGCGGCGCGCGTGAGGTGGGCGGCACACTCGCGAACTTGCGCCACCGAACCTGGGGCCGAGGTGAGTTGGTCGGAGTACACCGTTTGAATGGAGTCAATGACTGCAATGTTGGGTCTCTCGGTTTGCAGAGTAGCCAGTATTTTTTCCAATTGAATTTCAGCCAAAACCTGAACTTGGCTGTTGTCTAGGCCAAGGCGTCTGGAGCGCAGGGCCACTTGCGCGCCGCTTTCTTCACCGGTGACGTACAGCGTGTTCATGCCTTTGCGTTGCAAAGCATCGAGGGCTTGGAGCAGCAGGGTGGATTTGCCTATGCCGGGATCGCCGCCAATTAAAACCACGCCGCCTTCCACCACGCCGCCGCCTAAGGCGCGGTCGAGCTCTTCCAAGCCAGTGGCGGTGCGATCGATGTCGGTGGCTTCGATGTCGCCCAGCTTGGTGAGCTCGGAGGTTTTGGCCAAGGCTTGAAATTGGCTGGTGTATCTGTTTTTAGAACTGCCGCTTGAATCGACGGTGCTTTCAATGAGCGTGTTCCAAGCACCGCAGGCGGGGCACTTGCCTAACCAGCGAGGGGTGGTGCCGCCGCAATCGGTGCAAGTGAAAATGCTTTTATCTTTGGCCATGGCCCTAGCCTAACACTGCGGTGTTGCCGAATGAAAAACAAGCCAAGTTAAGCCCAGCCTTGCAAGAGTTTGTGAGCAATGTCGGCGGCAGGCAATGCTTGGCAATCGGATGCGTTTTGGCCGGACCACAAGGGCGAATAGTCGCTCAGGCCTTTGGCTTCTGCAGCAGCGCGCAAAGGCGCGACGGCCAAGGTGGCCAGTGGAAAGGCGGGGGCCTCTGGGTTAAGGGGGCCAAAGTCGCGCATGAATTTGTTCACAATACCGCGTGCGGGCCTGCCGCTGAACAGGTTGGTTAAAGCTGTGTGCTTTGCCGCGTCTGACATGAGGGCTTGGCGATGCAATGCGCTGGTGGTGGCTTCGTGGCTGGTTAAAAAAGCGGTGCCCACTTGAACTGCGTTGGCGCCCAGTGCCTTGGCTGCGCTGACGGCAGCTGCAGTGGAAATACCACCAGCCGCAATCACGGGCAACTTTACTGCTTTGATGATTTGAGGCAGCAGCGCCAGACAGCCCATTTGCATACTCAGATCTTCAGAGAGAAACATTCCGCGATGGCCGCCCGCTTCAAGGCCTTGGGCAATGACGGCGTCGACGCCCTGTTGTTCTAGCCATTGGGCTTCTTGAACAGTGGTGGCAGAAGACCAAATTTGAAGACCCCATGACTTGAGCTGCTGAACCCATTCTGCTTTGGGAAGACCAAAGTGAAAGCTGGCCACGGTCGGCTTGAATTGGCCCATCAGCTTCAAACTTTCTTCGCTGAACGGTGCGCGGCCAAGGCCGGAACCGACGGACTGAGGGTCAATGCCGTGGGCCTGATAAAGAGGCGTGAGTTGCTGACGCCAAGCCGCCTCTTTTTCGAGTTGTTCGGTGGGTGGGGTGTGGCAGAAAAAGTTGACGTTCACGGGCAAGAACTCGCCCCACTGAACGGCCGCTGCATTGACCTTCCGCTTTTCCGCTGCGATTGCATCTTTAAAGGCGGTGAGCTCGTTTTGCAGTTGCTCAGATGTAAGCATCGCGGCAGGAATACTGCCCAAGCCGCCAGCAAAGAAGACGGCTGCAGCCAGCCGGTGGTTTTGAGAACCTGCCATGGGCGCTTGAATCAATCGGATGCTGTGCTTGTCAAAAAAAGATGCGTTCATGTCGCAATTATTCACTGGCTTGAAGCTCACCACATGAGGCGCCGAGGTGAAGGTGTTTGAAAAAGGCGGGTTTACCCGATTTCCTAGAAGTCTGAAATTCATTTAACATGTTAAATAAATTCCATTGCCATGAAAACACAAGCTTTCGTCCACCGCAACTTACCCCGCCTGCTGCTGCAAGCACGCGAGGCGGTCATGACGCACACACGGCCTAGCCTGAGAGAGCACGGCCTGTCTGATCAGCAATGGCGTGTGTTGCGCGTTTTGGGAGAAAACGTCCACTGCGCCGAAGGTGTGGAAACAGGCCGTGTGGCACGCGAGGCTTTTTTGTTAGGCCCTAGTTTGACAGGCGTGCTGACGCGGATGGCCAGGGATGGCCTGATTGAGCGTCGTCGTTGCCCACAAGATGCTCGCAGAACCGTGGTTCGCGCCACCGCCTTGGGCTTAAGCAAGGTGGCCCAACTGTCAGAGGCCATCGAGGCGCATTACGCCTTTATGGAAAGTGAATTGGGCAAACAGAAATTAGCGCAGTTGTATCAATTGCTAGACGCAGTGATTCAACTGGAAACTTTGAGTACCGAATTGAATTCAGAAGAGATGGCATCACAATGAAAAACAATTTGAAGCCTTATTGGCCGCAAGGGACTGTCTACGGCGCGCTGCTGAATTTCAAAAGAGAGTGGGACCTCAGAGCCCCTCAAATGCCAGATGCGCCCTACAAGGGGGCACCTAAAGCGCCGGTATTGTTCATTAAAACGGCCAACACTTTCACCGGGGCTGGCGACAACATCGTCATACCTTCGAATGTGGCTGAAGTCGATGTAGGCGCTAATTTGGCGTGGGTCTTTGGCGCAAATGCCAGTGTAGCGGCTTGTGTGTTGGTCAACGATGTGTCCATTCCGCATGAAAGCTATTACCGGCCACCCGTCAAATTCAAATGTGTCGATGGTTTTTTAGGGGTGGGTGCGCAGGCCAAATCAGTTGCAGAAGTTCAAACCGAAGCCGTGGTGCTCACTGTCAAAGTGAATGGTCAAACAGTGCAAAGTGTGAACTATGCTGACACCGTGCGTGCATCGCAAAAACTGCTTGCCGATATTTCAGAATTTATGACGTTTCAAGAAGGCGATGTGCTTTTGTTGGGCAGTGATTGCCTGCCAGATGGCAAGCGGCCGCGCGCTAAAGTGGGCGATGTGGTGGAAATTTCAGCGCCAGGCTTTGAAAGCTTGGTCAATCAGTTTGTAGGAGCGGCAGCATGAAACACGCACGCATTGCTTGGGCTGGCGCTGTGCATGAGGCCGTTGAGTCGAATGGCGAGTTATTGCTGACGCGCAGCCCTTGGGCTGGCAAACGCTTGAAGTTTGACGAGGTGGTTTGGTTGCCGCCCTTGGCGCCCGTGCCACAAGCCAGAACCGTTTTGGCTTTGGGCTTGAACTACGCTGACCATGCCAAAGAATTGGCTTTCAAAGCACCCGAAGAGCCTTTGGTATTTGTCAAAGGTGAAGCCTCGCTCATCGGTCACAAAGCCCTTACACGCAGACCACAAGGCGTCACCTACATGCATTACGAGTGTGAGCTGGCGGTGGTCATTGACCGTACCGCCAAGCATGTGAAAAAAGAAAATGCATACGACTATGTGGGCGGCTACACCGTGGCCAACGATTACGCCATTCGAGATTATTTGGAAAACTGGTACAGGCCCAATTTTCGAGTGAAAAATCGTGACACCTGTACGCCCATTGGCCCGTGGTTGGTCGATGCCAAAGACATTCACGATGCCTATGGCGGCCCCATGAATTTGAGTTTACAAACCACCGTGAATGGCAAAGTGACCCAAAGCGGCCACACGCGCGATATGATTTTTGATGTACCCACTTTGATTGAATACTTCAGTGCGTTCATGACCTTGCAGCCTGGCGATTTGATTTTGACAGGCACGCCCGATGGCGTGGTGAATTGTGAAGTGGGTGATGTGATTGTGACCCGCATTGAAGGTGTCGGCGATTTGATCAACACCTTGGGCGAGTAGCTTGATGATCAATAAGCCTCACTCAAACAGTAGACAAGAAATCAGGAATAGAAATGCGCATTGATCATTTAATTGACGGACGCTCAGTGGCGAGCGCAAAGACTTTTGAAACTCGCGACCCCGCCACACAAGAGGTTTTGGCAGAGGTGTCATCTGGGGGTTTGAATGAAGTCAACCAAGCGGTAGCCGCAGCCAAAGCCGCCTTTCCCAAATGGGCCACCACGCCCGCCACAGACCGCGCCAAAATCATGCGCAAGTTGGGGGAGCTCATTACCAAACACGTGCCAGACGTTGCCGAAACAGAAACACGCGACTGCGGTCAAACCATTTCTCAAACCGGCAAGCAATTGGTACCGCGTGCGGCTGACAATTTTTCTTACTTTGCAGAAATGTGCACGCGTGTGGATGGCCATACCTATCCCACACCTACGCACTTGAACTACACGCTGTTTCATCCAGTAGGTGTTTGTGCATTGATCAGCCCATGGAATGTGCCCTTCATGACGGCCACATGGAAGGTGGCGCCTTGCCTGGCCTTTGGCAACACTGCGGTTTTGAAAATGAGCGAGCTCTCGCCCATGTCGGCCGCGCGCTTGGGTGAGTTGGCACTTGAAGCCGGTGTGCCGCCTGGCGTTTTGAATTTGGTGCACGGTTACGGCAAAGATGCCGGCGAGCCCTTGGTGTCACACCCCGATGTGCGAGCCATTTCTTTCACGGGTTCTACAGCCACTGGCAATCGCATTGTGCAAAGCGCGGGCCTTAAAAAATTCAGCATGGAGTTAGGCGGCAAATCACCCTTTGTGATTTTTGAGGATGCCGACTTGCCGCGTGCATTGGACGCGGCGGTGTTCATGATTTTCAGCAACAACGGTGAGCGCTGCACAGCGGGCAGTCGCATTTTGGTACAGCAAAGTATTTATGCCGACTTTGTGCAGAAATTCACAGAACGTGCGAAACGCATTTCAGTGGGAGATCCGCTTGATGAGAACACCATCGTCGGCCCCATGATCAGCCAAGCGCATTTGGCCAAAGTGAAAAGCTACATTGAACTCGGCCCCAAAGAAGGTGCCACGCTTTTGTGTGGTGGTTTGGACAAACCTTCTTACGCGCCTGAACTTTCAGACCGCGTGAAGAAAGGCAACTTCGTTTGGCCCACCGTGTTTGCCGATGTCGACAACCGAATGAAGATTGCGCAAGACGAAATCTTTGGTCCTGTGGCTTGCTTGATTCCCTTCCGCGATGAAGCGCACGCCATTGAATTGGCCAACGACATTCAATACGGCCTATCAAGTTATGTGTGGACTGAAAACATTGGCCGTGCCCACCGCGTGGCGGCTGCTGTTGAAGCCGGCATGTGTTTTGTCAACAGCCAAAACGTGCGCGATTTGCGCCAGCCTTTTGGTGGTACCAAGGCCAGTGGCACCGGCCGCGAAGGCGGCACCTGGAGTTACGAAGTTTTTTGTGAGCCTAAAAACGTGGCGGTGTCCATGGGTTCGCACCACATTCCACATTGGGGAGTTTGAGCATGGGACAAGTTGCATTGGCCGCCAAAATCACGCATGTGCCTTCCATGTATTTGAGTGAATTGGATGGCCCACAAAAGGGCACCCGTCAGTCGGCCATTGACGGTCATCATGAAATTGACAGACGCTGTCGTGCCGTGGGGGTCGACACCATTGTGGTGTTTGACACGCACTGGTTGGTGAACTCGGCCTACCACCTGAACAATGCGGCACATTTCAAAGGCAATTACACCAGCAACGAGTTGCCCCATTTCATCAGCAACATGCCTTACGAATACGACGGCAATCCTGAACTGGGACACATTTTGGCCAAGGCCTGCAATGAAGCAGGCGTGACCACTTTGGCGCACGAGCACACCAGCTTGGCTTTGGAATATGGCACCCTGGTGCCCATGCGTTACATGAATGCCGACAGGCACTACAAAGTGATCTCTGTCTCTGCGTTGTGCATGGTGCACTCATTGGCCGAAAGTGCTCAATTGGGTTGGGCCATGCGCCGTGCAGTTGAGAAAAACTATGACGGCAAGGTGGCATTCTTGGCCAGTGGCTCTTTGTCGCATCGCTTCGCGCAAAATGGTCTGGCACCTGAGTACGCCAACAAAATATGGAGTCCGTTTTTAGAGCAGCTTGACCACAACGTGGTTGAACTCTGGCAGCAAGGCGACTGGAAAACTTTCTGCGCCATGCTGCCCGAGTACGCCGCCAAAGGCCATGGCGAAGGCTTCATGCACGACACAGCCATGTTGCTGGGTGTGCTGGGCTGGGACCACTACCAAGGCAAAGCCGAAGTGATCACGCCCTATTTTCCAAGCTCGGGCACCGGACAAATCAATGTGGTGTTTCCGGTCAATCCTGTGAGCGCAGAAGAAGGCGGCGCGTCCTACGCGCTCAACCTCAACAGCTTGAAAGACCCCGCTGCGGTGTATGCCGCTGGCGCGCGTCGTTTGTAAGTTAGAAGGATATTTCATGCCGCATTTGGTCATTCTCTATACCGGTCAGTTGGACGTAGAAACCAACATGAAAGTTTTGTGCCGCGACTTGGCCGATGCGATGCTGACGGTCCTTGATGAATCCGACAAGCAGGTTTTCCCCACCGGTGGCACGCGCGTGTTGGCCTACCCTGCGCCGCATTACGCCGTGGCCGATGGTGGCGCTGCAGGGCGCAAGGCTGCGCAGTTTGACAACAATCCACATGGTGGCTCAGAAGACTACGCCTTCGTTTATTTGAATGTGCGAATGGGCAAGGGGCGAAGTGAGGCCACCCAAAAACGCGCGGGGGATATTTTGGTGGAAGTGAC
>SHXD01000061.1 GCA_009693505.1 Limnohabitans sp. | reverse complement strand
GCCGCCAATCTTGGCAAGGGCAACAAAAAAACTTACCAAATGGACCCAGGCAATACCAACGAAGCATTGCGCGAAGTGGCGCTAGACATCGCCGAAGGTGCCGACATGGTCATGGTCAAACCTGGCATGCCCTATTTGGACGTGGTGCGGCGCGTGAAAGATGAGTTTGGCGTGCCCACTTTTGCCTACCAAGTTTCTGGCGAATACGCCATGCTCAAAGCGGCCGCCCAAAATGGCTGGCTTGACCACGATGGCGTCATGATGGAGAGCTTGTTGGCTTTTAAGCGTGCAGGTGCAGATGGTGTCTTGACTTACTTTGCCCGCGATGCTGCGCGCTTGTTAGCACGGGCCTGATCGGCCCAACCGCAAGCTCACAATATGCAGGTTTTCACGGTATCAGGGCAGCTCGTCCAAGAGTCATTGTCCTTGCCCAAGACGCTGCCAGAAAACGGTTTTGTCTGGGTGGCGTGTTCACGCACTTTTTTTCAAACGGAGCAGGCCCAAGTTCAACAAGCCCTGTTTCAATTGAACGGGCACAGCCTGCTTGATTTGCATGTCTCTGATTTGCTGAACAGCCAACTTCCTTCGCGTTTTGACTTAACCTCTTATTACGATATTTTGGTTTTTAGGCGTTTGGCCAGCGCAAACCACGAAACCAAAAGTCCTGAAGTTCCAGGCCTTCGAAAAATTAAATCCAAACTCAGTGGCCCACCCGCCCTTCGGCGTGTTGACACAAGCCCCATTGGGTTTGCCATTTTCGACAATGTCTTGCTCACGCTTCATCCTGACGACTGCGTTATTCACAACGCCTATGCAGCTCGGCTCTTGTCGGCCAGCAATGCTTCACAGGCCAATACATCTATCGGCCAGGTCAATGATCCAGCCGCAGAGCACGGAGCCGTAGACGATCGCTCAATTGGCGCCAGAGGCATTCCTGTCAGTCCCGCCGACTTGATGCTTCGAATGGTGAGCCAAGTGGTCGATGCCTATTTGGATTTGCGCCGCGATCTCACGCGCCAGCTGGACCATTGGCAAGCCGAACTCATTCATCCAGAGACGCGGTTTAACAATTGGTCTGCTTTGCTAGAGGCGCGACTTTCCTTGCACCACCTCGATGAAATTTGCGAAGACCAACGCAGTGCCATGCAAGATTGGCTTGAATCTTTGAACACATGGGCGCCGCCCATTTCCAACACTTTGATCAAAGAACATGAAATTCTCAAAGTGCGCAGCCGTGATGTGCTAGAGCACATCGACCGCGTGGTCCATCATGTGCGGCGCTTAGAACAAAGCATTGAAACTGCCGTGCAAATTCACTTCAATGCGCAAAGCAATCGCACCAACGAAACCATGCGCACCCTGACTTCCATCACCGCTATTTTTCTGCCCTTGAATTTGATCGCGGCCATCTTCGGCATGAACTTTGATGTTATTCCGCTCATGCATGATCAGGCTGGCTTTTGGTTGACGCTAAGTAGCATGGCGATGATCGCGTCTTCTTTGGCTTGGTTTTTTTGGCGCAAGCGTTATTTGGCACGATCAGGCAGGTAATTTCACCGAGCACCTCAGCCCAGATGCGCTTTGAAGAACGCCAAAGTTCTTTCTTTGGCCAAAGCCGCCGATTGAGCTTCCCAGGCACCCCGGTGGTTGCAATTGAAACCGTGATGGGCCGCATAAGTAAAAACCTGCGCAGCAGGGTGCGCGGCTTTGAAGGCACTCACTGAATCCATAGAAATCCACTTGTCTTCTTCTGCAAAGTGCGCCATGACAGGCACTTTGGCTTGCCTAGCCGACTCGGCCTCGGTGGTCATACCGCCGCCGTAGTAAGGCGCAGCAGCCGACAAACCATGGAGCATGCACGCGGAGCGCCAAGTCAGCAGGCCGCCCCAGCAATAACCCACAATGCCCACTTTGCCGCCGCAAGTGATGTGTGCATGTTCTATGGCCGCTTGAATGTCTTGCAACGCGCCTGGCGCGGGCAAAGCCTCAACGGCAGTTTTAAGGCCCATGCCAAGGCCCATGTCGGTCTCTGCATAGCCCAACTCCACATTGGCTTGAACGCGGTGAAACAAGGCGGGTGCAATGGCCAAATAACCTTCACTGGCATAAGCGTCGGCCACTTCGCGAATGTGCGTGTTGACGCCAAAGATTTCTTGAATCACCACCACCGCGGCTTTGGCGGGGGTGGCGGGTTGCGCCACATAAGCGGGAACTTGCGTACCGTCGGCCGCGGCAAGGTGAATGAATGAACCCATGAATTTCTCCTTCAAAATTAAACTGCGAGCGCACGCTCAACAAAATCAAGCCGATCTTGGCCCCAAAAAATTTCTCCTGCCAACACATAACTTGGGGCGCCGAAAACACCCGCATCAATGGCCATTTGAGTATAGGACTCGTAGCGCTCGTGGACCGCTTGGCTGTATGTCTGCTCCAAGCAGGCCGCTGGCAAGTGCTGCTCATGGAGCAGTTCAACCAAGGTTTTTTCATCGGCGATGTTGCGCTGCTGAGACCACACCGCCGACAGAACGGCGCCACTGATGTTCATGGCCGCATCTGCACCCGCTGCCATGTCGACTGCAATGATCAATTTGGCAGCATCATCACCGCTGACAGGGAAAAAAGTGGGCTTGAGATGCAAGGGCGCGCCCAACCATTTGCTAAAGCGCTCTAGTTCCGTCAAACGGTAAGCTTGTCGCTGTGGCGCTCTCTGCCCCAAGGGTAAGCCCCCAGAAATAGGAAATACCTTGCCGCCTAAATCAAAGGGCATGACTCGAACAGAGGCGCCTGATTTTTTGAGAATGTTTTGAAAACGTTGATGCCCCAAGTAAGCCCATGGGCTTTGGGGCGCAAAATAATAGTCGACTGAGTGACTCACAAAAGGCTCCTGCATAAGGTAATCTGCGCAGTTAAATTAACCAACAGTCAACTGTTTTAACAGTTTGACCACAATTCTGCAGGAGGCAAGCGATGCGCAAAGTTTTATTGGTCACCGGAGGCAGTCGCGGCATCGGTGCTGCCACCTGTATTTTGGCGGCGCAAAAGGGCTGGGATGTGGCTGTCAATTACAGCGCCAATGCCCAAGCTGCAGAAGGTGTCGTTCAGCAAATTAAAGCGGCAGGCGGCCTGGCCATCTCCGTGCAAGCCGATGTGGCGCACGAGGACCAAGTGTTGGCGATGTTCCAAAAAGTGCGAGCCGAGTTGGGGCCTCTCCAAGGCTTGGTCAACAATGCGGGCGTTGTAGACGTTTCTGCGCGCTTGGATGAAATGAGCATGGCGCGCTGGCGCAGAATGTTTGACATCAACGTTTTAGGATCCATGCTGTGCGCGCGCGAAGCCATCTTGCAAATGAGCACCCGACACGGCGGTCTTGGCGGCAGCATTGTGAATCTCTCGAGTGCAGCCGCACGCTTGGGCTCGCCTGGTCAATACTTGGATTACGCAGCCGCCAAGGGTGCCATTGACAGTTTCACACTGGGTTTGGCCAAGGAAGTTGCTGGTGAAGACATTCGCGTCAACGCCATCCGCCCAGGCCTGATTGACACCGAGATTCATGCCTCAGGCGGACTGCCCAATCGCGTGAAAGACTTGGAACATTTGGTGCCTGCCAAACGCGGCGGAAGCGCCATGGAAGTTGCACAGGCCATTGTGTGGTTGCTCTCAGATGACGCCAGCTACACCACCATGAGTTTGGTCGATGTCTCGGGAGGCCGTTAATGTCAACAGAGGGCGCTCGCACCATTCGCTATTACTGGGAAGACATGCAGCCCGGCAGTGAACGAGATTTGGGCACCATCACACCCACTCGCGAAGAGATCATTGCATTTGCCACCCAGTTTGACCCTCAACCCTTTCACCTAGACGATGAAGCCGCCAAGGCCTCTATTTTTGGTGGGCTTTGCGCCAGTGGCTGGCACACCTGCGCCATGGCAATGAGTCTGATGGTGACCAACTTTTTGCAAGACGCTGCCAGCTTGGGATCGCCGGGTTTGGAAAATTTGCAATGGAAAAAACCGGTCAAACCCAACGACACCCTGCGCTTAACGCACAAAATATTGGAATCAAGGGCCATGCGCTCCAAACCCGATGTGGGCCTGGTGCGAACCCAATGGGAAATGCACAACCAGCACGGTGACTGCGTTCTCCACATGGAAGGCTGGGGCATGTTCAGGCGCCGTCATCCAGCTACCGCGTCTGCCAGCAACGATTAAGATTCATACTCACACACCTTTCAGGCCATTAGGATTCTCCATGACTGCCACCGCCATTGCTCATTTCATTTCAGGTCACAAAGTCTCGGGCTCCTCTTCCCGTGCACAAGACGTTTTCAATCCAGCCACGGGTGCCGTCACGGGCCGTGTGAGTTTGGCCAACACCCAAGATGTCGATCAAGCCGTGGCCTCCGCCCAAGCTGCGTTTCCAGCTTGGGCCGATACGCCACCCTTGAGGCGCGCACGCGTGATGTTCAAGTTTCTGGAGTTGCTCAACCAGCACAAAGACACCCTGGCTCACATGATCACCGCCGAACACGGCAAGGTCTTCACAGATGCTCAAGGTGAAGTCACGCGCGGCATCGACATTGTGGAGTTTGCCTGCGGCATTCCGCAATTGCTCAAAGGCGACTTCACCGATCAAGTTTCAACCGGCATCGACAACTGGACTTTGCGCCAGCCTTTGGGTGTTGTGGCGGGCGTCACGCCCTTTAACTTTCCAGTCATGGTGCCCATGTGGATGTTTCCGGTGGCCATTGCCTGTGGCAACACCTTTGTCTTAAAGCCAAGCCCATTGGACCCTAGCCCCAGCTTGTTCATGGCAGAACTTCTTCACCAAGCCGGCCTGCCCAGTGGTGTTTTCAACGTGGTGCAAGGCGACAAAGAAGCCGTCGATGCGTTGGTAGCCCATCCTGATGTCAAAGCAGTCAGCTTTGTTGGCTCTTCACCCATTGCCAACAGCCTTTATGAAAACGGCGCACGCCATGGCAAACGTGTACAAGCCTTGGGCGGCGCCAAGAACCACATGGTCGTCATGCCTGACGCCGACATTGACCAAGCCGTCGATGCCCTCATGGGCGCCGCATACGGCTCGGCCGGCGAGCGCTGCATGGCCATCAGCGTGGCCGTTTTGGTAGGCGATGTGGCCGAGCGCCTCATGCCCTTGTTGCTTGAGAAAACACGCGCACTGAAAGTGCTGAATGGCACCAATTTGGCGGCAGAAATGGGCCCCGTTGTCACGGCGGCTGCCAAACAACGCATCACCGGTTACATCGATGCGGGTGTCGCCGAAGGCGCACAATTGTTGGTCGATGGCCGTCAGTTTGATGGCGCAAAAGCAGGCGAAGGCTGCGACCACGGTTTCTGGTTAGGCGGCACCTTGTTTGACCATGTCAGCACCGACATGAAGATTTACAAAGAAGAAATTTTTGGCCCCGTCTTGGCATGCGTTCGCGTTAAAGATTTGGGCGCAGCCATTCAAATCATCAATGACCATGAGTTTGGCAATGGCGTGAGTTGCTTCACGCGCGATGGCCATGTGGCGCGCGAATTCTCGCGTCGAATTCAAGTGGGCATGGTGGGCATCAATGTGCCCATTCCTGTGCCCATGGCATGGCATGGTTTTGGCGGTTGGAAGCGCAGTTTGTTTGGCGACATGCACGCCTATGGCGAAGAAGGCGTGCGCTTTTACACCAAACAAAAATCAATCATGCAGCGCTGGCCTGAGAGCATTGGCAAAGGCGCCGAGTTCGCCATGCCAACCTCCAAGTAAGTAACACTTTCTTCACTTCAGAGCGCCATGAACGACAGCACTTTTGATTACATCATCGTCGGCGCTGGCACTGCAGGATGTCTCTTGGCCAATCGCTTATCGGCCGATGCCAGCAAACGGGTTTTGCTGATTGAGGCCGGCAAGCGAGACGATTACCACTGGATACACATCCCTGTTGGTTATTTGTATTGCATTGGCAATCCACGCACCGACTGGCTGTACGAAACGGAAGCGGCCGAAGGTTTGAACGGCAGAACCCTGCGATACCCCCGTGGCAAAGTGCTGGGGGGTTGCAGCAGCATCAACGGCATGATTTACATGCGCGGCCAGTCACGCGATTACAACCAATGGGCCACCTTGACAGGGGACACTCAGTGGCGCTGGGATCAATGCCTGCCCTACTTCAAATTCCACGAAGACCACCACCATGGCGCCACTGAAACGCATGGTGCAAATGGGGTTTCCGCGGCCTTGTTAAATCCGCAAGCGCACGACAATGCCGCTTCGGCCGAATACTTCAGAATCCTCAAAGCGCGCAAAGCTGGTGGCGAGTGGCGCATCGAAAAACAGCGCTTAAGTTGGGGCGTTTTAGATGCCTTTGCACAAGCCGCGCAACAAGCAGGCATCCCTGCTTCGAGTGACTTCAATCAAGGCAACAATGAAGGTGTGGGCTATTTTGAAGTGAATCAAAAAAGCGGCTGGCGCTGGAATACCGCGCAAGCATTTCTAAGACCCACTTGCTATGCTCGCCCCAACTTTGAGCTTTGGACACAAGCACAAGTCGCCGGATTGGTCATTGAAACCGATGCCGATGGCGGCAAACGATGCACTGGTGTGAAAGTGTGGGATGGTCAGCAACTGGTGACTGCCACTGCCACGCGCGAAGTGGCGCTGAGTGCAGGCAGCATCGGCTCTGCTCAAATTTTGCAACTCTCTGGCATTGGGGCTGCCAACAGTTTGAAACAAAACGGCGTGGAAGTGATGCACGACTTGCCCGGCGTTGGCGCTAATTTGCAAGACCATTTGCAAATTCGCTCTGTTTACAAAGTGAAGCATGCCAAAACACTGAACACCTTGGCCAACAGTTGGTGGGGTAAGGCCAAAATTGGTTTGGAATATGCCATGTCTAGGTCGGGCCCTATGAGCATGGCGCCCAGCCAATTGGGCGCGTTCACCAAAAGCGATCCAGCGCGTGAATGGGCCAATATCCAATACCATGTGCAGCCTTTGAGCTTGGACGCATTTGGCGAGCCTTTGCACAAATTTCCCGCCATCACCGCCAGCGTTTGCAATTTAAATCCAAGCAGTCGTGGCAGCGTGACTTTGAAGAGTCCCGACTTCAAGGTGCCACCCGCCATTGCACCCAATTATTTAAGCACCGAGGAAGACCGGAAAGTGGCGGCCGACAGTCTGCGTGTCACTCGGCGCATCATGTCGCAACCTGCCATGGCCGCCTTTGAACCCGAAGAGTTCAAGCCAGGGGTTCAATACCAATCGGATGAAGAGTTGGCCAAGCTGGCCGGCGACATTGCCAGCACCATCTTTCACCCTGTTGGCACCACGCGCATGGGCCGCGAAGACGACCCCATGGCAGTGGTCAACAGCCAACTGCAAGTTCGCGGCATTCGGGGCTTGAGGGTGGTTGATGCAGGCATCATGCCAAGCATTACCAGTGGCAATACCAACAGCCCCACCCTCATGATTGCTGAAAAGGCCGCGCACTGGATGGCCAAAGATGCGCAGGGGTTTGCCGCGGGAAATCCCTGATGGCAATGTCTGATGCAGCCTTGTACATTTCACTCACTCGATGAACTGCTGTTTGGGTTCGTTTTGAGGGCAGAGGAGACACCCAAACCAATCGAACATAAACATCCTAAACGAGATGTGACTTTTTACAAGCGTCGCGAAAGCGGCGCTTTTTTTTGATGGAAATACTGATCGTCTCCTTAGCCTCGCTGTTTGCCGGCATGGTCGACTCCATCGTGGGTGGTGGTGGTCTGATTTTGATCCCTGCCTTGTTTGCCACCTTTCCCACAGCATCGCCCGCCACCTTGGTGGGCACCAATAAAAGCGCGGCCATTTGGGGCACAGCATTTTCAACCTATCAGTTCAGCAAAAAAGTTGACATGCGTTGGGCTGCTTTGTTTCCAGCAGCAGCAGCAGGCCTTCTAGGCTCGGTGTGTGGTGCATGGACCGTGACTCAAGTAGACCCCAGCTTTTTGCGCAAAGGCTTGCCATTTTTGCTCTTAGGCTTGCTGATTTACACCGTCGCTAAAAGAGAGATGGGTCAGTTGCATGAGCCTCGGTTTCAAGGCCGACATGAGGCGCTTGTAGCAGCTTCAATCGGCTTGTTGATTGGTTTTTACGATGGTTTTTTTGGGCCGGGCACAGGCAGCTTTTTTGTCTTTGCCTACGTCCGTTTGTTGGGCTACGACTTCTTGAACGCATCGGCCTCGGCCAAACTGATGAACACCGCCACCAACTTTTCAGCCTTGGCACTGTTCACTTGGCAGGGCCATGTGTGGTGGCACTTGGCCGTGCCCATGGCCTTGGCCAATGTCATCGGAAGCCTGATTGGTACGCGACTGGCACTGAAGCACGGCGCGGGCTTTGTACGCTATGCCTTCTTGGCTGTTGTTAGCGCTCTGATTTTGAAAACAGCCTACGATGGATTTTTCCGCTGAGGGGCAAATTGCGCAAAAGCCACGCCCAGCAAGGCAATGCCAGCACCCACCAATTTGCTTGCGGTGTATTGCTCACCCGTGATGGCCCAAGCAAACAAGCCAGCAACCGGTGGCATGAGGTACATGAGAGGAGCTGTTCTGGCCACACCTCGGACTTGGTTGATCCAGCCCCAAACAAACCAGCCACCAAAGGCAGAAATCAAAACAGACCAGGCCATGGCCGCCCACCCCTGAACACCCAGACTGGCCCAAGGTGCTTCAAGGCCTGCTGGAATTGACAACAACATGACGGGCAAGCCGCCCAACAGGGTGGCATAACCCATGGTCAAAATGCTGCCATGTTTTTCAAGCAGTGGTTTGGCTTGCACGGTGTAATAAGAGAATAAAACAGTGGCTACTAACAAGACCATGTCTCCGCCCGTCGCCCGCAAATCACCTTTCATGATTTTTTCAGAAAGAAACAGCAACACCCCTGTGAAGGCGATCGTGACGCCCAAGACTTGGTAGCGCTGAAGTTTTTCATGCCCCTTCCATCTCAAAATGAGCAAGGTAAAAATGGGGCCACACGCCAGAATCACAGAGCTTGAAAAGGGCGTCGACAAATGAATGCCGTAACAAACAATGCTCACATGCAAGCTGTGCCCGACAAAGCCCAAGCTGGCCAACTCAAAAATATCTTTTCGGGCCATCGGCGGAAAGAAGCGGCCGAGCGTGACGCGCATCATGATCAATGCGCATGTCGGCATGATCACGTAACGGCCCAACAAAAAACCACTGGGCGACAGCGTGTCCAGCAAATACTTTTGTACACTGAAGTTGGCACCCCAAATCAAAATTAAAATCATGGCGGCCATCAAGGCCAAGGTGTTTTGTTTTTTGAGGTTCAAAGCGTGTCCAACACCGTGACGGGCACGCGTGCTGCCAAAGCACACATCAACTCATAGCCCACAGTGCCAGCAGCACTGGCCACTTCATCAATCGAAACACCGGCAGATGGCTTGCTGGTTTTTTGGGGCTGGCCCCACAAGGTGACTTCACTGCCTCTGTCGGCATGCGGTAAATCGGTGATGTCGACGGTGAGCATGTCCATGCTAACGCGGCCCAGTGTCCGCGTTCGAACGCCATCGACGCAAACGGGCGTGCCAGTCGGCGCGTGGCGTGGGTAACCGTCTGCATAGCCACAAGCCACCACGCCAATTCGCATGGGGCGATCGGCCACAAACAAAGAGCCATAGCCCACTGTGTCACCTGCTTGCAAATGTTGCACGCCAATGATGACGGCATTCAAACTCATGACTGGTTTCAGGCCCCACTGATCAGCCGTATGGGCGGGATGATCAGGCGAACTGCCATAAAGCGCAATGCCGGGCCGCACCCAATCTGACCTGACCTTTAAATCTTTGGCATGGCGCAAGGTGGCGGCGCTGTTAGACAGGCTGCGTTCGCCCGATAAGTCATGGGTGTATGCATGAAAGACAGCCATGGCGGCTGCAATGCCTTTTTCGGTATCGGCATCGCTGAAGTGCGACATGATCGAAATTTCATCGACTTGAGGCAGTGCATTCAAACGTGTCCAAGCAGCTCGAAATGCTTGTGGGGCAAACCCCAACCGGTTCATACCCGTATTAATTTTGAGGAATACGCGATGGCCTTGGTGTGTTTTGTGAACGGCCAACATGTCGATTTGCGCTTCGCAATGCACCACGTGCCACAAATTAAGTCGCGAGCACAACTCCAGATCGCGTATTTCAAAAACACCCTCTAGCAAAAGAATGGGGCCGCGCCAGCCCAATTGCCGGACACGCTCGGCTTCTGACAAATCGAGAAGTGCGATACCGTCTGCGGCACGCAAAGCATCGAAAACTCTTTCAATGCCGTGCCCATAAGCGTCGGCTTTGGCCACCCCCCAAACCAAGGCATCGGGGGCTGTTGCTTTAATGAGCGCCAAGTTATGGCGCAAGGCTTGAAGGTCAATGGTGGCCTGAATGGGTCTAGGCATGTCGGATCGTTCAAAAACAAAGATCTATCGCAAAGGTTGGAGTCTAGATTGTGTCACTTCAGAGCGTGATATAAATGAAACTTACGCTAACACCTGCAATGCAGTTGTTGCTTTGTTCAATTTTCATATTTTCGACTACGGCCCAATGTCCTATCGATTCACTGCATGATTTCATGAAGCGCGGTTTTTACACCATCATGGGGGCCCAGTTTTTCAGTTCGCTGGCCGACAATGCGCTTTTTGTCGCGGCTGTTGAACTCATTCGCACCAGTGGCGGAGACGAGTGGCAACGCGCCGCTTTGGTGCCCATGTTCGCCCTGTTTTACGTTGTGCTAGCGCCTTTTGTGGGCGCGTTTGCCGACTCCAGACCCAAAGGTCAAGTCATGTTCGTCAGCAACGCCATCAAGGTGGTGGGCTGTTTGATGATGCTCTTTGGCACGCACCCCTTGCTGTCTTATGCCATCGTAGGCTTAGGAGCGGCGGCTTACTCTCCTGCCAAATACGGCATCTTGACCGAATTGCTGCCAGCCTCGCAACTGGTCAAAGCCAATGGCTGGATTGAGGGCTTGACCATTGCGTCCATCATCTTGGGCGTATTGATTGGCGGGCAATTGGTGGGGCCCCATGTGGCTGAGTACTTGTTGAGCTTTGACTTTCCGTTTTTAGAGACGGGCATCGACACGCCACCCGAGGCCGCCATTTTGTTATTGATCGTCTTTTACGCCCTGGCGGCTTGGTTCAACACACGGATACCCAACACGGGCGTGGCCATGCGCGCTTTGCCCGCCAATTTATGGGCCCTGATACCCGATTTTTGGGATTGCAATACACGCCTTTGGAAAGACCGCTTGGGCCAAATTTCATTGGCAACCACCACCTTGTTTTGGGGCGTGTCAGGCAACTTGCGTTACATCGTCTTGGCCTGGAGCGCTGTTGCTCTTGGCTATACCACCACTCAAGCCTCTAGCTTGGTCGGTGTTGTTGCCGTTGGTACCGCCGTCGGTGCCGTTGTGGCCTCCGTGCGAATGAAGTTGCACCAAGCAACCCTTGTCATGCCTTTGGGCATTGGCATGGGCTTGCTCGTCGTCGCCATGAACTTCATTGACAACGTGTGGGTTGCTGCACCCTTCTTGATCATGTTGGGTGCACTGGGTGGCTTTCTGGTGGTTCCCATGAATGCATTGTTGCAGCACCGCGGTCACAACCTGATGGGCGCTGGCAGGTCGATTGCGGTTCAAAACTTTAACGAACAAGCTTGTATTTTGTTTTTAGGTGGCATGTACAGTTTTTCAACAGGCATGGGCTTGTCAGCCTTTGGTGCCATCACCGCCTTTGGCTTGGTGGTGGCCGGCTTCATGTGGCTCATCAAACGCTGGCACGAGCGCAATATGCGAGACCACACTGAAGAATTGAAGCAATTGATCGATGTGGCTAAAAATGACCAGATGCATGGTTGATGGCCACTTTGAATCACCCTATTGAAGGCACACGCCATGAAAACAATTTGCGATTTTGAAGCTGTTCAAATGAGCGGGCAAGACTTGGCGTTGAGTCAATTGCAAGGCAAGGTCGTGCTCATTGTGAACACCGCCAGTGCCTGCGGTTTCACGCCTCAATTTGGCGGTCTTGAAAAAATCCACCAAACTTATAAAGACCAAGGCTTGGCTGTTTTAGGCTTCCCCTGCAATCAGTTTGGCAATCAAGATCCTGCGAGCAACGAGGCCATCGCCGATTTTTGCCAAGTCAATTACGGCGTGAGTTTCACCATGATGCAAAAGGTCAATGTCAATGGCCCCGAAGCGCATCCGCTATTCCAATGGTTGTGCGCTGAGGCACCGGGCTTGCTGGGCAGCAAGGCCATTAAGTGGAACTTCACCAAATTTTTGGTGGGGCGTGATGGCCGTGTGCTCAAGCGCTATGCCTCCATGAACAAGCCCGAGGAATTAGCCCAAGACATTGAAGCCGCGCTAGCCGCCTAACACGCCGAAGTTGCCTTGCCGATTCGACTTACTTAACTCAAGTCCATCTGCTCTGACAGCTTCAATGGCTTTTTGAGAGCACTTCGTCGACCACCTCAACCCAATGCCGCACCGGCACATCGGCACCACTTTGCAAATGCGTGATGCAGCCAATGTTGGCACTCAAAATGGCCGTGGCTTGCAAGTTTTTCAGATGCCCCAATTTGCGGTCGCGCAAGGCATACGCCGTATCGGCTTGCAGCACTGAATAGGTGCCTGCAGAGCCACAGCACAAATGGGATTCAACTTCGGCCACGCGCAACTTAAATCCGAGCTGACCCAATTGAAACTCCACACCCCCTTTGAGCTGTTGGCCGTGCTGTAAAGTACAAGGCGGGTGATAAGCCAACACACCCGTTTGGGCCACCAGCTCGGGCTTCAATTGCTTTTGAAGTTCAGGTAAACACATGGGCAACAACTCACTCAAGTCGCGAGTGAGTTCAGAGATGCGCCGCGCCTTCGCCGCATATTGCGCATCATGTTGCAGCAGATGGCCATACTCTTTCACAGTCACACCACAACCCGAGACATTCATCACAATGGCTTCCACGCCTTGTTCAACCCAAGGCCACCAAACATCGATGTTGTGACGCATGTGGTCAAGGCCGCCGACTTGATCGTTCAAGTGAAACTTGACGGCACCACAACAGCCCGCGGACGGCGGCACGACAACCTGAATGCCGCACGCGTTAAGCACACGGGCTGTGGCTGAATTGATATTGGGCATCATGGCCGGCTGCACACAACCGGCCAACATCAAGACCTTGCGGGTGTGCGTTTCTTGAGGCCAAGCGCCAGCATTTTGTGGCGCAGGCACTTTGGCTTTCAGTGCAGCAGGCAATAGGACCCGAACGCTTTGTCCCAACTTCATGGCAGGCGCAAAGAGTGCAGAGGTAAGTCCTTCTTTGAGTGCCCAGCGCAGTGCGCGTTCTTTCAGCGGTCTTTGCACTTTGGCATCGACCACTTTGCGGCCCAAGTCAACCAAGTGGCCATATTCAACGCCGCTGGGACATGTGCTTTCGCAATTGCGACACGTGAGGCATCGGTCTAAATGCAACTGTGTTTTGCGCGTGGGTTCTGCCCCTTCAAAGACTTGCTTCATGAGGTAGATGCGGCCTCGCGGTCCATCTAGCTCATCGCCCATCAATTGATAGGTGGGGCAGGTGGCCGCGCAAAATCCACAGTGCACACATTGGCGCAGAATGGCTTCGGCCTCTTGGCCGATGAGGGTGTTTTGAAACTCAGGTGCGAGTTGGGTTTGCATGTTGCGCCTCAGAAATACGCGTTCAGTCTTCGCGGGCTGAAAATGCCAGCAGGGTCGAATTCATTTTTCAACGCGTGTTGAATGCGTTGCTGCACCGTATCGAGCGGCGCAAAAATCGGCGTGTTCACATTCACTGCGGCACTGGCTTGCTGAGGCCGTCTAAACAAAGTGGCTTGACCGCCCACCTTGGCGGCGGCTTGCCGAATAGCTTGCGCCTCGCTGAGCGGCGCCCAGATCCAGCGCTGTGCACCATGCCACTCAATGAAGGCCACGCTTGCACTGTTTGGCAAATTCAAAACAGGCGCTGTTTGCGGCACAGACAAACGCCAGAGTGCCATGTCTTTGGCGGTGCTGTTTTCTGTGAAAAATGGCAAGGCTTGGTCTCGGCACAAGGCCCAATCGAGAGCGGCAGATTCAGTCGGTTGTTCGATCAATTCGCTGTGCAACTTGGCCACATCTTGCGACATGCGCAGCTTGGCCGCTTGAACCGCAGCCAGCGCACCCCGCAAGCGAACATACAACATCTCTGGCGCGCCAGCTTGGGTGTTGTCTTTGACCCAGCAACTGGCATTCAATGGCAAGGGCTGGCCGCCCCATTGGTGCAATAAATTCAGCGCTTGCGTTTGCGGCAGTGCGCACATCAGATAAGCTTCAGCCGGGGCCATCGGCAAGACCTTGAGAGACACTTCGGTGATCAAACCCAGCGTGCCCCAACTACCGGCCAGCAATCGGCTGACGTCATAGCCGGCCACGTTTTTCATGACCTGACCGCCAAAGGTGAGGTGTTCGCCGCGACCATTGATAAACCTTAGGCCCAAGACAAAATCTCGAACCGCTCCTGCACTGGCCCTGGCAGGGCCGCTTAAGCCTGCAGCCACCATGCCGCCCACTGTGGCGTGGCTGTGCGCCTTGCTGCCAGCATTCACTTGAAAGTGGGGTGGCTCAAAAGCCAAGCATTGCCCCTGCTCTGACAAAGCAGTTTCTAACTCGTGCAAGGGCGTGCCAGCTGCAACCGTCACGACCAACTCACTGGGCTCATATTGAACGATGCCCTTGAGTCCGCGTGTTTCTAGCAATTCACCTTCCAATGACTCACCATAAAAATCGTGGCTGCCCGAGCCATGAATGCGAAAAGTCTTACGTTCCCCTGCAGTTTGCGCGGCAGCTGATCGAATGGTGTCCAAAAGCGTTGGCAGATCGGGGAACAGATCTGTGCTTTGGCTGGGTTGAAGGCTTGCATGCATGTGCCCATGTTAAACGGCTGCGCCCTTGTTTAGACGCATTCTTGCGTTTTCGCCTACAAGAATTAGGTCAATTCAGTTGTTGAAAAAACTCACAGGTACGCCGGGCGTCTCTACGCGTGTTGCAAACACACAGCCGGAGTCAGGCAGGGCTTGCAGTTCCTCTGCACTGCGGCCATGGGCCGAAGTGGTGATGAACAAAGTGCACATGTCCTCACCGCCAAAACAGGGCATGGTGGGGCACTGAACAGGTGTTTCTATGAACGCCACGCACCGCCCATCCGGTGCAAATTTGGCCAAGCGATGGCCTTCGTACATGGCCGAGTAGTAGAAACCGTCAACGTCCACGGCGGCGCCATCGGGACGACCGAGATACGTTTGGGCGCTGGCGGTGCCATAAGCCCAGTTATTTGGCTTGAGCGGAAATTGTGCAAATAACCGTTCCCGGCTCATTGTTTGGGTGTCTGCGTCATAGTCCCATGCCCTGATGCAATGGGCCCCCGTGTCCGACCAATAAAGGGTGCGCCCATCGGGAGACCAGGCCAGTCCATTGGCCACGGTGGCGTCACCTGCCTTGATCTCTAAGCGGCCGTCTGCCTGCAATGCATACAACACTGCAAGCGCTTGATCGCGCGGCTCAAACATGGAGCCACTCCAAAAGTTGCCAGCAGGATCACACTTGCCATCGTTGAATCGCAATTGGGCTGTGTCATAGGGCGCCGCCGCCAATAACTGCCTGGGGCCGCCCCAAGTTCGCGCGCGATAAACACCGCTGCGGGTGGCCATCACCCAGCCCCCTTGGGTTGCAGGCGCAAAGCAACCTGGCTCCTCTTCAAGTGGCCAGTCCTCAGGCCTTTGCTCGCCCATCGAGTCTGCCGTCATGGCCATGCGTCGCAAGCGTTGGCCAGGAATATCGACCCAATACAAACATTTTTCTGCTGGGTGCCAAAACGGCGACTCTCCCAACCCATCTGCCTGGGAAGTCATGCGGTGCCATTTCGGATAGCTCATTGGAAGCGTCATGGTCGTTTTTAAATGGGGTGATGTGATGGTGAGATTGTGAGTTAAGAATTCGTTTTCTATCAAACCCCTTTGTTGATAGGCGAAAAAAAGCCCGCCGAAGCGGGCTGTGAGTTTGGAGACTAACTTCTCGGAAAGTCTTTGGGAAATCTTTGCAGATTACCCGTGATAAGCAGTTTCGCCGTGTGATGTGATGTCCAAGCCCTCGCGCTCTGCTTCTTCAGAAACACGCAGGCCCACTGTCAAATCAACCAGCTTGAAGGCAACCAAGGACACCACGCCAGACCACACAATGGTGATCAGTACGGCTTTGGCTTGTGTCCAAACTTGCGCGGCAATAGAGTAATCAGCAGCTGTCACCATGGTGGCTGTGGTCCAGTCGGCCACAAAGCCAGGGCCACCCAAGGCGGGTGAATTGAACACACCCGTGAGCAACGCACCCACAATACCGCCCACACCATGCACGCCAAAGACGTCCAATGTGTCGTCTGCGCCAAGCATTTTCTTGAGGCCGTTAACGCCCCACAAACATGCAAAGCCAGCCACAATGCCAATGACCAAGGCGCCGCCAATACCGACGTTACCGGC
>SHXD01000060.1 GCA_009693505.1 Limnohabitans sp. | reverse complement strand
GCGATGAACAAATTCTTTGATGTGATCTGAGCCAATGCAATCGGCAATGTGCGCGCGGCCAGTGATGGCACCCATCAGAGCCATGGCGGAATGACTGCCATTGAGCATGCGCAATTTGGCTTCTTCATAACTGTGCACTTGTGAGGTCACGCGAACGCCGCATCTGCTTAGCAGTGCTGCGTCGCTTGGGTCAGCGAAGTTGTCTTCAATGACCCACTCCCAAAATGTTTCGGTGCTCAGGGCGCATTCGTCTTGCATGCCCAGCGCCTCTTTGGCGGCAGCTACCACTTCATCGGTGGCCGCAGGCACGATGCGATCGACCATGCTGCAAGGAAATGCACAGCGGGCATCTATCCATGTCATCAGCTCGGCATCTTGTGAGCTGGCTGTTGAATGAAGGATGGCTTTGAGTTTGTGGCCATTGCCTTGCAAGTTGTCACACGACGCAATGGTCAGGCCTGCTTGGCCTGCAGCGTGGCGCAAACGCAAGCCATCTATCAGCAACTGGGCCAAAGCAGGCGTGTAGCCTTTCTCCGTCACGGTGAGTGTGATCCAACGAGTGCTTGGAGCAGCAATGGCGTTTAAGACATGTTGGCGTTCGGTGGTGGCCACGCTGGTTTGCCACAGCGCTCCAGGCACGTGCCATTCAATGCCATTGGCGCCTGCAACGCGCACGGCATACAAGCCGTCTTGCGCACGCAGTTTGTTGACCAATCCCGGTTGGGTCATGCCCACGCCATGAATGCCCCAGCGCATATCGCCTTTGCGCAACAATTGATCGAACACCATGGCTTGGTGCGCGCGGTGAAACGCGCCTAAGCCCAAATGCACCACACCCGGTTGGGCAGAAGTTGGCGCGCAGGTCGGTGTTTGAACAGACTTAGAAACCAGAGGCAGTGTGGCGCGCGAGAGCTTCAGTTCAGGCATGGCGATTTTTCAGCTTGTCTTCTGAAGCCTGAAGTTCGGCCCAAGTGGCGTCGTCGATCCAAATGCCATTTTGTGCACGCTCGGCGCGCGCGGCACGTTCGGGTTCGCCAGCTGTCATGACACCTGAAGTGCCTGGCGCATTCGGACTTTGCCGCAACCAATCTTCAAACGCCAAGGCTTCTTTTTCAAAGGAAGCTTGTGTGCCCAAGCGAACGGGGTCGATGAGCATGACCAGCATGCCATTCAAGACAGAACGTCTGTGATCGGCTTCACGGTGCCATGTGTCGCCGCCTGTGAGGGCGCCGCCCAACAATTCGCAGGCCATGGCCATGCCAAAACCTTTGTGTTCACCAAATGTCATGAGTGCGCCAAACATGCCATTGGATTGCGGCACCACCACCACACCCGGATCGTTGGTGGGGTGACCGTTTTCGTCGATCAAATAACCATCGGGGACTTGCTCGCCTTTGTTGTGCGACACGCGCATCTTGCCTTGCGCCACACGGCTGGTGGCAAAGTCGAGCACGAAGGGTGGGCGATTGCCCATGGGTACGCCAATGCAGCAAGGGTTGGTGCCAAAGCGACCATCGCCACCCCCAAAAGGGGCTACCACCGGACGCGACAACACATTGACAAAATGAATGGACACCAAACCTTGCGCTACAGCCATTTCTGCAAAGTGACCAATGCGGCCAAGGTGATGCGAGCGGCTGAGTGCGACGGTGCACACGCCATGCTGTTTGGCGCGTTCAATGCCCATTTGCATGGCTTGCACGCCCGTGATTTGCCCGTAGCCACGTTGGCCGTCTAAGTTGAGTAGTGGGCCGGTGTCGAGCACCACTTTGACGCCTGTGTTGGGGCTGAGGCCGCCTTCAAGCACCGCGTCGACATAGCGCGGCACCATGCCTACACCATGCGAGTCGTGACCACTTAAATTGGCCATGACCAAGTTGGCGGCCACTTGTTCTGCTTCGGCAATTTCACTGCCCGTCATTTGAATGATGTGGCTGATTTGTTGTCGCAGTTGATCTGCCGGAATGCAATGACTCATAAGTTGACTTTCAAATTACATGACCGCGCCAACTTGCCAAGGCACAAATTCATTTTGTCCGTAGCCATGTTGTTCGCTTTTGGTAGGTTCGCCGGAGGCTGCTTTTAAAATCATGTCAAAAATGCGCTGACCCATGTCGGCAACGCTCACGCCGTTGTCAACAATCTCACCGCAATTCAGGTCCATGTCTTCTTCTTGTTTTTTCCACAAAGCGGTGTTGGTAGAAAACTTCAAACTGGGGGAGGGCGCGCAGCCATAGGCGCTGCCACGGCCCGTGGTGAAGCAAATGAGATTGGCGCCGCCGGCCACTTGGCCTGTGGCACTGACCGGGTCGTAGCCTGGGGTGTCCATGTACACGAAGCCATGTGTGTTGACCGGCTCGGCATATTCGTAAACCGCTTGCAAGTTGCTGGTACCGCCTTTGGCCACAGCGCCCAGAGACTTTTCTAAGATGGTGGTCAGGCCGCCGGCTTTGTTGCCTGGCGAGGGGTTGTTGTTCATCTCACCGCCGTTGATGTCGGTGTAGTTCTCCCACCAGTGAATGCGGTCAATGAGTTTTTGCGCCACTTCTGGTTTGACAGCGCGGCGTGTGAGCAAATGCTCGGCACCATAAATTTCAGGAGTTTCGCTCAGGATGGCCGTGCCACCGTGTTGAACCAGCAAGTCAACCGCCGCGCCTAATGCGGGGTTGGCGCTGATGCCCGAATAGCCATCAGAGCCGCCACATTGCAAGCCCACCATGATGTGTTCTGCGCTGCAAGGCTCGCGCTTCACTTGGTTGGCACGTGGCAACATTTCTTGAATGAGGGCAATGCCTTTTTCAACTGTCAGGCGCGTGCCGCCGGTGTCTTGAATATTGAACACCTTGAGCGTGTCGCCTTCACGCAAACTGCTGTGCGCTAACCAGGTTTTGAGTTGATTGGACTCACAGCCCAAGCCCACCACCACCACACCCCAAAAGTTCGCATGCGTGGCATAGCCTGCCAAGGTGCGCTCTAACAACTGCATGCCTAAACCTTCTGTGTCCATGCCGCAACCGGTGCCGTGCGTTAAAGCCACGACGCCATCGACATGGGGAAAGTTGGCCAGCGCTGCAGGGTTGTTGCGCTTGGAAAAATGATCGGCAATGGCGCGTGCGGCCGTGGCTGAACAGTTGACGCTGGAAAGCACGCCAATGTAATTGCGTGTGGCCACTCTGCCATCAGAACGCTTGATGCCCATGAATGTGGCGTGTTTGCGTGGCGTTTCTGGCTTTACGTCTTGGCCAATGGCATAGTCGCGCTCGAAGTTGCCCTTCTCGGGCCCCATGTTGAGGTTGTGCGTGTGCACATGCTCGCCGGCTTGAATGGCAGCACTGGCAAAACCAATGATTTGGTTGTAGCGACGCACGGGCTGTCCGGCTTGAATGGCGCGCGTGGCCACTTTGTGGCCGGGTGGAATAAGGCCTTTGACAGGCACTCCCTCCACACTGGCACCGCTCATGAGTTGGGCACGCGCAATGACCACGTCATCGGCAGAATGAAGTCGGATAAAAACACTCATGATTTGATCTCAAAAAAACTTTTTAGGGAGCCAAAGCACCAAGCTGGGCACGTAGGTGATGACGGCCAAGCTTCCTAGCAGAGGGAATAGCCAAGGAAGGATGGCGGCAGTGGTTCTTTCAACGCTGAGTTTGGCCACACGCGCCAAGACAAACAGCACCATGCCCATGGGCGGATGCAACAGACCAATCATGAGATTGAGCACCATGATCAAACCAAAGTGGACCAAGTCGATGCCCAGCTTTTGGCAGATGGGTACCAAAATGGGAACGAGGATGGTAATGGCGGCTGTGGGCTCTAAAAAGCAACCCACAAACAACATAAGCAAATTGGCCAGCAGCAAAAACTTCCAAGGCTCTTGCGTGAAGCCCAACACCCAATCGCTGATGGCCGCTGTGACGCCTGTGGCCGTTAGCATCCAGCCAAAGATGCTGGCCGCTGCCACAATGAACATGACGGTGGCCGTGGTCTCGACGGTGTCCAAGCAAATCTTCACAAACATTTTGAAGTGAAGCGTGCGGTACCAGAAAAATCCGAGAATGATGGCCCAGACACAGGCTGCAATGGCGCCTTCTGTGGGTGTGAATACACCAGTGGTCATGCCGCCAATGAGCAGCACAGGCGTCATGATGGGCAACACGGCTTGAAACTTGAAAAGTTTGTCGGCGACGAATAAAAATCCGAGCGCCACGAAAACAGTCAATTGAGGAGGTGTTTCAAACAGGCTGACCAAGCCCCAAATGCCAATTGGCCAGCCAATGACAACAGCTGTTTCGGCCAAGGCTTTTAAAACACGTGGCCATTCAAACTTCACATCAGCGCCCCAATTGTTTTTGTGCGCAAAGTAAGCTACCGTGACCATCATCAGGAAGGCCATCAAGATGCCTGGCAAGATGCCCGCCAAAAAGAGCGAGCCTACCGACACATTGGCCATCATGCCGTAAATCACAAAGGGCAAACTGGGTGGAATGATGGGACCGAGGGTGGCAGAAGCAGCTGTAACCCCCACCGCAAATTCGGTGCTGTAGCCGTGGTCTTTCATGGCCTTGATTTCAATGGTGCCCAAACCTGCTGCATCGGCAATGGCGGTGCCGCTCATGCCAGCAAACACCACCGAGCCCACCACATTCACATGGCCCAAGCCACCTTTCATCCAACCCACCAAGGCCAAGGCGTAGTTGTAAATGCGGTTGGTAATGCCGGCATTGTTCATGAGGTTGCCGGCCAAAATAAAGAAGGGCACAGCCAACAAGGGGAAGCTGTCAATGCCAGACACCATGCGGTGAATGACCACGAAGGGTGGTGAGCTTTGTGTCCAGAATAAATAAATGAGTGAGGCTCCGGCCATGGCAATGGCCACCGGAATGCCGCCACTCATGAGCAACAAGAATAAAATTTTTAACATGTCTTTTCTTTCAGGCGTCGAAATGAAGCGATTAACGGTCTGTCATTTCTGACTCGGGGCGCTGTAACACCGTATAGCCACGTTGCCAATGAATTTTCATGACCCAGATGGCGCGCAAACACATGGCCGCAAAGCCAGCCATGACCACGCCGTAGACCAAGTTCATGGGCAAATCGACGATGGTCATTTTGTAGGTGCCTAGCTTTTCCATCATTTGGCCCGTTAGAAAAGTAGCTGCAGCAAAAAATGCAATGCGCATGATGTCGACCAAGTGGTTCATCCATTTGGAAATCCAGGCGGGCATGAATTTGTAGAAAAAGTCCACTTGAATGTGGTTGTTTTTGGCCACGCCGATGGTGGCGCCTGTAAACACAACGGCAATCAAAAGGTACCGTGCAATTTCCTCGGTCCAAGACGCTGAGTTGTTCAGCACATAGCGTGTAAAAAACTGATAAAACACGGTTGCACCCAGCAACCAAAAGAATCCCAAGGCCACCCAAGCCTCAACAGGGGTACCAGACAAATCGACTTCTTCGTCGACAGCGTGAAACTGTCCATCATCGCCCATCACTTTGGGCATGGCGTCTAGATCGGGGGTGTTGATCATGGAATATCCTCAAAAAAACTCAAAGGTCGAGCCCTGAGGCTCGACCCCTGTGCGTGCACCCTTCGTTCAACGAGAGGTGTACTGTTTGAAAAACTTACTTAGCAGCTTGAATTTTGTCGAAATCAGCCTTGGTAAAACCCATTGCATCAAGAGGTTTGTTTTTCAAGACAGCGTCTTGGAAAGACTTGCGATCGACTTGAACAACTTGCAAACCTTTCTTCTTGAACTCGTCAACCAACTCAGCTTCGCGTGCTTTGATCTTGGCTGTAGCGCGAACGGCAGCTTCCTGGGTGACGTCACTGAAAACTTTCTTTTCTGCATCAGAGAGTTTGTTCCAAACGTGAGGGGCAATTTGCGTGGTCAATCCGTCCACAATGTGGCCCGTGAGCATGATGGCCTTTTGAACTTCGTAAAACTTCTTGGCCTCAATGGTGGTCAATGGGTTTTCTTGGGCATCCACAGTGCCGTTTTGCAGAGCCAAATAAACTTCAGCAAAGGCAATGGGTGTTGGATTGGCGCCGCAAGCCTCGGGTGTGGCACGGTAGGCGGGTACGTCTGGCACACGAATCTTGATGCCCTTCATGCCGGCGCAATTGGTAAAGGCTTTTTGAGCCGTGGTGTGGCGCGCACCGTAGTAGGTGTAGGCCGTCACCTGAATGCCTGTCTTGGCGCGGAATTCACTCACCATTTCTGCAAACACTGGGCTCTTAGAGTAAGCAATGAGGTGGTCACCATCGCGGAAGATGAAGGGGTAGTAGGCAATTCCGAAACGGGGATAAGCGCGCGCCGCAAATGATGGGCCGCTGATGATCATGTCGACCGTACCCAAAGTTAAACCTTGGTTGATGTCTGTTTCTTTGCCCAATGTAGATGCTGGGAAAACTTGAATTTCAAATTTGCCATTGGTGCGTTTTTTAATTTCATCGGCAGCCCACACAGATTCAGTGTGATAGGCCTCTGAAGTTTCGTAGACGTGCGCCCATTTCAATTTGGTTTGCGCGTGCGCAACGCCGCTGCCGATGGTGCCTAAAAGGCCCAGAGCAATGGCGCTGGCCGTAGCGAGCGATTTCAGTGCATTTCGTTTGGTGGTCATGTTGTCTCCTTGAGGTTAGGTGAAATTTTGAGTTGCTGGCGAAAAACTAAGAACGGGAAGGTGCGCTTCGCCAGCTAGCGCTGAATCTTTTGTGGGCTTGTCGCAAATGCTTTTGCATGGCTTTGCGGGCGCCTTGTGGGTCGTGTTTGTCAATGGCTTGAAGGACGGCCTCGTGCTCCGAAATAGCGGCGGCCCACGATGCGGGTGATTCAAAATAATCACCTAAGCGTTCAAACAAGTGGCCAGTTCTTGCCTGGAGGTACCGGTCTAGCGTATCGAACATGACACTGTTGGCACATGCATTGGCAATTGCCATGTGAAATGCAATGTCAGTGTCGAGTGGCACTCGCCCCGCCGTGGCTTCTTTTTGCATGCCTTTGAGAGCCAACTTCATTGCTTTCAGGTCATTGGCCGTGGCATTTTTTGCAGCCAAGGCCGCTATTTCGGCTTCAATCAAATACCGCGCCCGCAGGACCTCAAGCGGCCCCCACTCAAGCGTTTTGTTTTTGGCACTGGTCTTTGAATTGCCACGTTTGCCAAGTGATTTCACGTAAATACCAGAACCTGTGCGCACCTCAATGATGCCTTCGACCTCCATCGCAATGAGGGCCTCCCGCACCGAAGGACGGCTGACGCTCAGTTGGGTGGCCAAGTCGCGTTCTGCAGGCAAGCGTGAACCCACTGCAAACTCGCCAGACGAAATGAGCGTCTGGATCTGTTTGGCAATTTGGCGGTAAAGCCTTTGTGGTTCGATGGGCCTGTCTGACATGAAAGCTGAGTAGTTATGAAGATGATGGCGGTGAGTTGAATAAGTCAGGGAATACGTGAATTGGACAATTGGTCAGACCAGTTGCACAATCTTCACATGGAACCGGAGTGAGGGTCAAGACTGTTTTCATCCACATAAACCCGAACTCTTCTCAATCAATTTTTGCGCCTACATGACTTCTGTCACCATCGATCGCGTTTTATTGCGTCAAGTCAACTTGCCGCCGAAGGTAGAGCGCACCGACGCCATTCAATCGTTTGTCATCCAAGAAACCATCTTGCTCACTTTGGTTTGCAGCGATGGCATCCAGGCCACCGGTTACGCCTACACCATTGGCACGGGTGGCAGTTCCGTGGTGGCCTTGCTGAAAGACCATTTGGTGCCGCGGCTGTTGGGCAAAAATCCCGTTCACATTGAAGCCATTTGGAAAGATTTATTTTTTCACACACATGCCACGGCAGTGGGTGCCATGACCAGCTTGGCGCTGGCCTGCGTTGACACCGCGCTGTGGGATTGGCGGGCACAAAGCCAAGCTTTGCCTCTGTGGCAATTGCTGGGTGGCGCCCAAAGCAAAGTGCCGCTTTACACCACGGAGGGCGGTTGGTTGCAATTGTCACCCGAGGTGTTGGTCGAGCAAACCCTCAAAGCAAAAGCTGATGGCTTCAAAGGCGCCAAAATTAAAATTGGCAGGCCGCACGTCAGCGAAGATGTGGCCCGTTTGTCTGCCGTGCGCAATGCTGTAGGGCCCAGTTTTGAAATCATGACCGATGCCAACCAAGGCTTTCACCGCGCAGAAGTGGTACGCCGCGCTAAAGCCTTTGACGGACTTGATTTGGCATGGCTTGAAGAGCCCTTGCCCGCTGAAGACATCAGTGGCCATCGGCACTTGCGCGAGCACACCCCAATTCCTGTGGCGGTGGGCGAATCGATGTACCACCCCATGCAATTTCGCGAATATTTAGAGCAAGGTGCCTGCAGTGTGGTGCAGCCCGATGTGTCCCGCATTGGCGGCATCACACCATGGATCAAAACAGCCCATTTGGCCGAAACATTCGATGTGCCCGTGTGCCCCCACTTCCTGATGGAATTGCACGTCAGTTTGTGTGCTGCAGTGCCAAATGCCACTTGGGTGGAATACATTCCTCAATTGGATGACATCACGCACTCGCGTATGAAAATTGAAGACGGCTTTGCAATTCCGCCGGATGTACATGGTTTGGGCATTGATTGGAATTGGGATGCCATTGAAAAACGACAAAAAATTTATTTGGAGATCAAACATGCGACTTAAAAACAAAAATATTTTGGTAACGGCTGCCGGCCAAGGTATTGGTCACGCTGCCGTCATGGCCATGGCGGCAGAGGGCGCCACAGTCTGGGCCACCGATGTCAACCCTGAATTGCTCAAAAGCTATGCAGGCGTTGCCAATGTTCACACCGCCGTGCTTGATGTGATGAACAAAGACGACATTCACAAGCAAGTGGCCCTCATTCCGCGCATTGACGCGCTGTTCAACTGCGCAGGGGTGGTTCATGGCGGCACCATTTTGCAAGCTACAGACAAAGACTGGGAATTCGCATTCAATCTCAATGCGCGTGCGCAATTTTGGATGATTCAAGCCGTGTTGCCCAAAATGCTAGAGCAAGGTGGCGGCAGCATCATCAACATGGCCAGCGTGTGCTCTAGCGTGCGTGGTTTGCCCAACCGGTTCATTTATGGCGCGTCCAAAGCCGCCGTCATTGGCCTGACCAAAAGCGTGGCCGCCGACTATGTCACCAAGGGTATTCGCTGCAACGCCATTTGCCCTGGCACTGTGGAAACACCTTCTTTGCATGATCGCATCAACGCAGAAGCCGACCCCGTCCAAGCCCGAAAAAACTTCATTGCCCGTCAGCCCATGGGGCGCTTGGCTCAAGCCCATGAAATTGCCCCCATCATTGTTTTCTTGGCCTCAGACGAAGCCATTTTTGCAACAGGCAACGCTTACATGGTCGATGGTGGCATGACCATTTGACGTGTCGTGACCGTCATTTCAAACCACACAAACCCAACGTATCACAATCGGACCGTTCAACTTTTTCACTTCACTGAATAGATCAAAATCCATGAACCAATATGACATGAAAGGCCGCCATGCGGTCATCACGGGCGGCGCAACAGGCTTAGGCTATGCCATTGCCCAGCGTGTGCTGGCTTCGGGCGGCAGCGTCACCTTGTGGGATCGCGATGAAGCGGGCATGGCCAAAGCCGTTGCCAGTCTGAAACACCCTGGCTCTGTGCACAGTGTGCAAGTCGATGTTTCGCAACATGCCTCAGTGGTCGCCGCCACACAGGCCACTTTGAAAATCGGCCCTGTCGATGCGGTGGTCAATTCTGCTGGCATTACGGGCCCTGTCACGCCAGTGGCCAACTACCCCATTGAGGCATGGCAACAAGTCATGGATGTGAACGTCAATGGTGTGTTTTATTGCTGCCGTGAATGGACCCCGCATTTGAAAGAGCGTCCGGCTGGCCGCATTGTCAACATTGCCTCCGTGGCCGGCAAAGATGGCAACCCCAATGCCAGCGCCTACAGTGCCAGCAAGGCGGCGGTCATGGCCATCACCAAATCGCTGGGCAAAGAATTGGCCAGCAGCCATGTGCGTGTCAATTGCGTCACGCCGGCTGCCGTGAAAACGGCCATCTTTGATCAGATGACGCCTGAGCACATTCAATTTATGTTGTCTAAAATTCCCATGGGCCGTTTTGGCACGCCAGAAGAAGTAGCGGCCATGGTCACTTGGCTGTTGACCGAAGATTGTTCGTTCTCAACCGGCGCTGTTTTTGATTTGTCGGGCGGACGTTCTACCTATTGATTCGATTTAGATCACAATCAGATTTTTTCAATGTTGCGTATTGCATCTCTTGCTTAATTTTTACTGAACCATTCATCAAAGGAAGTTCTCATGAAACTCGTGCGTTACGGCCAACCCGGCAAAGAAAAACCAGGCTTGATTGATGCCGCTGGCAAATTGCGTGACTTAAGTGGCGTGGTGTCAGACATCGGCCCTGAACAGCTGTCCGACAAAGTCTTGGCCAAGTTGGCCAAACTTAAAACTGACAAGCTGCCCTTGGTCAGAGGCAAGCCCCGCATGGGATGCCCGGTGTCGCACGTGCCAAAGTTCATTGCCATTGGCTTGAACTATGCCGATCACGCGGCTGAAGCCAACATGCCCATTCCCAAAGAGCCGATTGTTTTCATCAAGGCCACTTCTTGCATTCAAGGCCCAGACGATGACGTCATGTTGCCCAAAGGTTCTTTGAAATCAGATTGGGAAGTTGAATTGGGCATTGTGGTTGGCAAGCGCGCAAGCTATGTGTCACAAAAAGAAGCCCTCGACTATGTGGCAGGCTATTGCACCGTCAATGACGTGAGCGAACGCGCCTACCAACTCGAAATGGGCGGCACTTGGGACAAGGGCAAGGGCTGCGACACCTTCGGCCCTATCGGCCCATGGATGGTCACCAAAGACGAAGTGCCCAACCCGCAAAATCTCAAGATGTACATGGACTTGAATGGCCAGCGCATGCAAGATGGCTCTACCAAAACCATGATTTTTGGGGTCACCAAATTGGTCAGCTACGTGAGCCAGTTCATGACCCTCGAGCCCGGTGACGTGATTACCACCGGCACCCCGCCAGGAGTGGGCATGGGCGTGAAGAAGGACGGTAAACCTGCGCCCGTGTTCTTGAAAAAGGGTGACGTGATGCATGTTGGCATCCAAGGCCTCGGCGAACAAATTCAAAAGGTCGTGGCCTTCAAACGCAAAGCTTAAAAGACTGCATTAAGACCTTTGCCGTTTGAAATGATGGCACACCAGGCGAATCGGGAATAACCCTGATTCGCCTTTTCTTTGTGCTGAAGCATTCTTTTTCATGCAAAATAGCACGGGCGTTCTATTTTGAAGACATGCACACCATGACCGTTAGACACATCACCTCCCTATCTCAAGTCCCTCAAGCCCCTCAAGCCAGCGATGATGGCAGTGGACGCACCTTGATGAAAGGTCGTCAGACCAAGGCCACCATCGTCAATGCGGCCTTGGGCTTGGCATCGCAAATTGGATTGGAAGGCCTGTCCATTGGCGCTCTGGCGGAAGTCACGGGCATGAGCAAGTCGGGCGTATTTGCCCACTTTGGTTCGCGAGAAGAATTGCAAATCTCAGTCATCCGCGAATACCACGATCAGTTTGAAAGCGAAGTTTTTTACCCGGCCCTCAATTGTGCGCGTGGTTTGCCCCGCTTGCAGTCTTTGTTTGACAACTGGATGCAGCGCACCACCACTGAAATTGACTCGGGATGCATTTACATCAGTGGCGCCGTGGAGTTTGATGACCGGCCTGGCTCTGTGCGAGATGCACTGGCATCTTCTGTCAACACTTGGCAAAACGCCTTGCAACGCTCTGTAGCACAAGCGCAAGTCGAAAAACACCTGACCGCCAAGGCTGATCCCTTGCAAGTGGCATTTGAAATCCATGGCCTTATCTTGGCACTGCATTACGAAGCCAGATTTCTTCGCAACCCCGGTGCAGCAGATCGCGCCCGCAAAGGCTTTTCCGAAATTGTGGCGCGAAATCAAGCTTGATATTCCCGCCCAACTCAACTCTTTAATTTGCATTGAATTTTTTGAAAGTCAACCATGCCAAGCTACGTCCCCCCCCTGCGTGATCTTCAATTCGTATTGCATGAATTGCTCGATTTAGAAAATGAATTGAAAGCCATGCCCAAGCATGCTGAGACCGACGCTGACACCATCAATGCGGTGTTGGAAGAAGGCGGTAAATTTGCGGCTGAAGTGGTGTTCCCCTTGAATGTGTCTGGCGATGAAGAGGGCTGCAAATTGGATCGCGATACGCATGAAGTGAAGGCGCCTGCAGGTTTCAAACAAGCCTATGAAAAATATGTGGAAGGTGGTTGGGCAGCACTCAGCGCGCAAGAAGAATATGGCGGTCAAGGCTTGCCCTTTGTGGTGAATCAGTGCTTCTTTGAAATGCTGAACTCGGCCAATCAAGCCTGGACCATGTACCCCGGCCTGTCGCATGGTGCGCATGCTTGTTTGTCAGCACATGGCTCCAAAGAACAAAAGGACATGTACTTGCCCAAACTCACCAGCGGCGAGTGGACAGGCACTATGTGCCTAACCGAACCCCATTGCGGCACCGATTTGGGCATGCTGCGCACCAAGGCTGAGCCGCAAGCCGATGGCAGCTTCCGTCTCACAGGTCAAAAGATTTTCATCAGTGCGGGTGAGCATGACTTAGCGGCCAACATTGTTCACTTGGTCTTGGCTCGATTGCCAGATGCGCCTGCAGGTAGCAAAGGCATTAGCTTGTTTGTCGTACCCAAATTCAACGTCAGCGCAGATGGCAATGTGGGTGAGCGCAATGGCATTTATTGCGGTGGTTTAGAACACAAGATGGGCATTCATGGCAATGCCACTTGCCAGATGGTGCTAGACGGTGCAGCAGGCGTCATGGTGGGGCAACCCAACAAAGGTTTGGCAGCCATGTTTGTCATGATGAACGGCGCGCGTCTGGGCGTGGGCAATCAGTCTTTGGGCTTGACCGAAGTGGCCTACCAAAACGCCTTGGTCTATGCCAAAGACCGCATTCAAATGCGCAGCCTGTCGGGCGTGAAAGCGCCCTCCAAGCCAGCCGATCCTATTTTGGTTCACCCCGACGTTAGGCGCATGCTGCTCACTGCCAAGGCCTATGCTGAGGGCGGACGGGCCTTGGCCTGTTATGGCGCCTTGCTCATCGACAAAGAGTTGAACCACCCCGACGAAAAGGTTCGCGCCGACTCTGCAGAAATTCTGGCGCTGTTGACACCCATCGTGAAAGCCTTCCTCACAGACAACGGCTATCAGGCCACCACCATGTGCCAACAGGTATTTGGCGGACACGGTTACATCAAAGAGTGGGGCATGGAGCAGTATGTGCGCGATGCCCGCATCAACATGATCTACGAAGGCACCAATGGCATTCAGTCGCTTGATTTGTTGGGCCGCAAAGTGCTTGGCAATCAGGGTGCCAGTTTGCAAAAGTTTGGCAAGCTGATTGGCAAGTTGGTGGCCCAAGAAATGGGCAATGAGGCCATGGCAGAGTTCATCAAACCGCTGGGAGATTTAGGTCAGAAGATGACGCAATTCACCACCGAAATTGGCATGAAAGCCATGGGCAATGCCGATGAAGTGGGTGCTGCATCGGTTGATTATTTGCGCGTGGCGGGTCATTTGGTATTTGCCTACTTCTGGGCGCGCATGGCGCAAGTGGCCTTGGCTAAAATTGCTGCCGCAGAGGAGGATGCTCAGCGCCCTGACCCCTTCTACAAAGCCAAGTTGCAAACTGCGCGTTTTTACTTTGCACGTTTGTTGCCCGAAACCTTGAGCTTGATGAACACAGCACGTTCGGGTGCCGATGTTTTAATGGACACCGATTTGGCCTTGGCTTGAACCGAACTTGATTGAATTTACATTTACTAGGATTGATCTATGACGACAAACAACTTCACGGCTCACTTTTTGAAAACCAGTTTGCTGATGGCTTCATCTTTGCTGACTGGTATGGCCCTGGCCAATTCGCCTGTGGGTCAATGGCACACATCGGATGAGAAAACCGGTGAACTCAAAAGCGTGGTCATCATTGTTGAGCAGCAAGGTGTGATGAAGGGGCGTGTTGAAAAGGTGCTTCGCAAAGATGCAGACCCTGCTGCGAAGTGCGACAAGTGCAGCGATGACCGCAAAAATCAGCCCGTGGTTGGCTTGGAAATCATTCGCGGGGCCAAAAAAGCCAGTGGCAAAAACGTCTGGGAAGATGGTGAAATTCTCGATCCAGAAAATGGCAAAACTTATGCTTTGCGCTTAACGCCCATTGAAAACGGTACCAAGCTAGAAGTGCGCGGTTCATTTGGCCCCATTGGCCGAACTCAGACTTGGGTGCGTGTTCCTTAATTCGCGCATCACCCACTTTTATTTTTTAAAAAAGCTACGCCATGTCAGACATTTTGACCCACATTGACACAGGGGTGATGACCCTCACCTTCAATCGCTTAGACAAAAAGAATTCCATCACAGGTGACATGTATGCCGCCATGGCGCAAGCCGTTGACCAAGCACAAGCCGACTCCGCCATACGGGTTTTGGTCATTCAAGGTCATGAGAGTATTTTCAGTGCGGGCAATGACATTGGCGATTTTTTGAACAAGCCGCCTTCCACCGTTGACTCACCTGTTTTTCATTTCATGCGTGCCTTAAACATGTTTGAAAAACCTGTCATTGCTGCCGTGGCAGGGCCTGCTGTTGGCATTGGAACCACCTTGCTGTTTCACTGCGATTTGGTTTACGCGGGTGACAACGCCGCTTTTTCCATGCCCTTTGTCAATTTAGGTTTGTGCCCCGAATTTGCATCCAGCTTTTTGGCACCGCAAATGTTTGGCTACCACCGAGCGGCAGAAGCTTTGCTGATGGGTGAAGCCTTCTTTGCTGAGGCTGCCTTGGAAATTGGTTTGGTCAACCGCGTGGTGCCGCCCACCGAAGTGAACGGTTATGCGCAGGCACAGGCCAAGAAGTTGGCCGCCAAGCCCTTGTCTGCCTTGATCGAAACCAAGCGGCTTATGAAGGGTGGCCAGTCCAAGGCCTTGATAGAGCGAATGGGCGAAGAAGGCCAGAGCTTTCGTCGCATGCTGGCAGAGCCCGCTGCCCGCGAAGCCTTTGGCGCGTTCATGGAAAAGCGCAAACCAGACTTCTCTAAAATCTAACCTGAACTTTTCAACTTAGACTTTTTTCATGACCTCATCTCGCTCTGATCTGCCACCCAATGTTATTTTGGAGCCAGAGTTCATCTCGGGATTGCGCGATATTTACGAAGAAAAAATTCTCTTTAACCAGTGGATGGGTTTGAAGGTTGAAAGTATCAAGCCTTCTGGCGTCGTGGCGCATCTCTCCATGAAACCCGAGTTGGTGGGGCATTTTGCCTACCACCGCATTCATGGTGGCGTTATCAGTGCGGCTTTAGATGCCATGGGCAGCTTGGCGGTATTGGCCGCACTGGGTGCCAAGCACATGGATGAATTGCCTGCCAAACGCTTGGAGCGCTTTGCGCGCCACAGCACAATCGATTTACGCATTGATTTTTTGCGCCCAGGCATTGGGGATCAATTCACCATTCTGGCGGAGGCTGTTCGGGTGGGCGCCAAAGTTGGCAATGCGCGAATGGAATTTCGAGGTGCCGATGGCAAGTTGCTCTCCACTGGCACAGCAGCCTACCTCACTTCATGATAAACCTTAGCTTGCCTTCGCGCCCGTGAATTCAGCGAGCACGTTCGGGCACAATGGGTGCTTGATTCAGACACAGATTGCCTTCCATGCGCCACCAAGGTGAAAGTTCTCCGCCTGCAGCCACCCTAGCTGCCAACACCCCCCAAGATTCAGACAGCAGAACCCTGAAAAGACTGCTGCCCTATTTGCTCACTTATAAATGGCGAGTGTGCGCGGCATTGCTGTTCATGGTGGGGGCCAAATTGGCCAATGTCAGTGTGCCCTTGTTGCTGAAAGACTTGATCGATGCCATGAGCTTCAAGCCCAATGACCCGCTTCAAATCTTAGTGGTGCCGGTGGCTTTGTTGGTAGGCTATGGTGCGCTTCGGCTGATGACCTCGGCATTCACCGAACTGCGCGAATTGGTTTTTGCCAAAGCCACCCAAGGCGCGGCGCGCACCATTGCGCTGGAAACCTTCCAGCATTTGCATGCCCTGAGTTTGCGTTTCCATTTGGCCCGCCAAACGGGTGGCATGACGCGCGACATTGAACGCGGCGTGCGCGGTATTGAGTCGCTGATTTCTTATTCGCTCTACAGCATTGTGCCTACCTTGATTGAGGTGACGCTGGTGCTGACCATCTTGGCCGTCAAGTTTGATGCTTGGTTTGCTTGGATCACACTGGCGGCACTGAGTTTCTATATTTTCTTCACTGTGCGCATTACGGAGTGGCGAACGCATTTTAGAAAACAAGCCAACGAGTTTGATTCGGCAGCACACACCAAAGCCATTGATTCATTGCTGAACTACGAAACTGTGAAGTACTTTGGCAATGAAGCTTATGAAGCCAATCGGTATGACGAAAGTTTGGAACGACTGCGCAAAGCAAGGTTGAAATCGCAAACCTCT
>SHXD01000059.1 GCA_009693505.1 Limnohabitans sp. | reverse complement strand
TACAACTACGGCGCTAAAACCATTGGCTCGGTATTGGTCAATCGGATGAAGATTGCTGGCAGTTGAAATTTAATTAGGGTCAGAGCAACATTAATTTGTTCAATAAGTGGGGGCAGAGGCTAAGGGGGGCTTCCTCATATGGAGTACCAGAAATCGTCAGCCCCCCTTAGCCTCTGCCCCCACTTATTGGAAATTAATGTTGCTCTGACCCTAATTAAATTTCAACTGCCAGCAATCTTCATCCGATTGACCAACACCGAGCCAATGGTTTTAGCGCCGTAGTTGTAAGCATCAGCGCCCACAGCTTCAATGCCCTTGAACATTGTTTTCAAATTGCCTGCGATGGTAATTTCGTGTACGGGGAAAGCAATTTCACCGTTCTCAACCCAGAAGCCGGATGCACCACGCGAGTAGTCGCCGGTGACGTAATTCACGCCCTGCCCCATGAGCTCAATCACAAACAAACCGGTGCCCAACTTTTGCAGCATGGCTTGGAGGTCATCGTTTGAACGTGTCAACTTCGAAGACATGATCAAGTTGTGCGAGCCACCGGCATTGCCCGTGGTCTTCATGCCCAATTTGCGTGCTGAGTAGCTGCTCAAGAAGTAGCCTTCGACACGGCCACCCGAGACCACTTTGCGCTTCAAACCGCGTACACCTTCATCGTCAAATGGCGAGCTGCCTTTGCCACGCAACACATGAGGATCTTCCGAAACATCGATGTGCTTGGGGAAAACTTGCTTGCCCATAGAGTCCAACAAAAAGCTGCTCTTGCGGTACAAAGAACCGCCACTCACGGCTTGCACAAAGCCGCCCAACAAACCAGCCGCCACAGGCGATTCAAACAAAACAGGGCACTCTGTAGTGGGAATTTTGCGACTGCCTAAACGACTTAACGCGCGCTCGGCGGCATACTGCCCCACCGCTTCAGGCGTGGCCATCTGATCAGCTGCACGCATGGAGGTGTACCAAGCATCGCGTTGCATTTCTGCATTTTTGCCAGGCAGTGATGCAATGGGCGCCACTGACATGCTGTGACGCGAACTGGCGTAACCACCCCGAAATCCGTGCGTGTGCGCGCTGAAGAAATGACTCTGCTGTGCAGACACGCCAGCACCTTCGCTGTTGGTAATGCGTCGGCTTGTTTTGAGCGCTGCTGCCTCACAAGCCAACGCCAATTGGGCCGCCCCTTCACTGTTGATTGACCAAGGATGAAACAAATCCAATTCAGGTTGAACTTTGGCAATGTCATCTTGATCTGGCAAGCCCGCAGTCGGGTCTTCAGCGGTAAAGCGCGCAATGTCGAAGGCAGCCTGAACTGTTTGCTGAATGGCCACCTCTGAAAAGTCAGACGTGCTGGCGTTACCGCGTCTGTGACCCACATACACCGTGACGCCCAAGGACTTGTCACGATTGCGCTCCACGGTTTCCAACTCACCCTTGCGTACACTCACGCTCAGCCCACATCCCTCAGAAGCTTCGGCACCTGCATCGGTGGCACCGATTTTTTTGGCATGTTTCAAGGCAGAATCAACCAAGCCCTCAAAAAAGTTGCGGCTGTAGCTGAAACCGTCATGCGCATGCGCGTTGTGGGACTTGGAAGGGGCCTTGGTAGTCTGGGGCTTGGTTTTTTTCATCATTTGCGTCGAATTCGTCAAAACAGTCGATTATTTAAAATTCACAGTGAAGGCTATGATACTTGCCGTCCCGCTGAAAAGGCTTAAGAGCTCACATGTCCCGTAAATTCAAAAAAGGTTATTTCGTTCAAGGTCAATTTGTTGCCGAAGGCAGCGAGCTTGACCTCGAACTCAAACGCGAGCTTAAAGGGGGCGATGAACCCAGCCGCACAGACCTGAAAAAAGAAAGCGATGAGCTACAGAAACTGGGTGAGAGTCTATTGGATTTGCGCCCCGATCTGATGGCCAAAGCCGACCTGCCCGAAAAACTGGTCGATGCTGTGGCAGATGCGAAGCGAATTACAAACTTTGAAGGCAAGCGCCGTCAGATGCAATTCATCGGAAAGCTCATGCGCAAACTCGACGACGACGTCATTGAAAGCGTCAAGTCAGCCCTGCAAGAACAAAACCAAGGGTCAGCACAAGAAACATTACAACTGCACTTGGCCGAGCAATGGCGCGACCGAATGATCAGTGATGACGATGCGTGTGGTGAATGGCTGAAAAACTTCCCAGATACCGACAGCCAACAACTGCGCGCCCTCATCAGGCAAGCTCGCAAAGATGCCCCCGCCATTTCCGCGGCCAGCGTTTCTCAAGGTTTAGCGCCACGACAAAGTCGCGCTTACCGCGAAATATTTCAGTTGGTGCGAGCAGAAATGAGCCGCGCCACGCAAGGCAGCTCCGCCGGCCAAGCCAACGATGAAGATCACTGAGCATTGAACATGACGCCATCACAAGACACATCCAGCACAGAACACGATCACGTCAAAATTGGCATCGTCTCCATCAGCGACCGTGCCAGTACGGGCGTCTACGAAGACAAAGGACTTCCAGCACTTCAAACGTGGCTTAGCAATGCTTTAAAAAATCCTTTGCAATTCGAACCACGGCTTATTCCCGACGAAAAAGAGCGCATTAGCGCCACGCTGATTGAATTGGTGGAGGCTGGCTGCAGTTTGGTGCTCACTACAGGCGGCACAGGCCCAGCCATCCGAGATGTCACCCCAGAAGCAACATTGGCTGTCGCGGACAAAGAGATGCCTGGCTTTGGCGAACAAATGCGTCAGATCAGTTTGAAATTTGTGCCCACCGCCATCCTCTCAAGACAAGTGGCCGTCATTCGTGGTCAGAGTTTGATCATCAATCTTCCTGGTCAACCCAAATCGATTGCAGAAACATTAGAAGGTTTGAAAGACAGCCAAGGGCAAAGCGTGGTGAACGGCATTTTTGCGGCTGTGCCCTACTGCATTGATTTGATTGGAGGCCCTTATTTGGAAACACACGACGAAGTGTGCAAAGCCTTCAGACCCAAAACGGCCATCCGGCCACCCAAATCCTGAAAATTACTTGCCCAGCAACTGATTGAGCTTTTCAGCCTCAAAGGTTTCGCGCTTGGCTGCAACACCAGGCATTTGAATGGTCTCTGAATTGCCCGCGTCTGAATTCATTTTTTCAAGGGCTTGCCACAGCATGGTAATTTGATTTTCTTGACTGGCTGCGTTGTCGATCAATCCGCGCATCGCTTGCGACAAGGGATCGTCGTTTTGTGTCACGCCATAAGCAGAGAAGCCCATCTTGGAAGCTGTCGCTTCGCGTTGCACATCTGCATCTTCCTGAATGATGCGTGCAGGATTGCCTACAGCCGTAGCGCCTTCTGGCACCGGCTTGGTAACCACCGCATTGGAACCCACTTTAGCGCCATCACCCACATTGAATCCGCCCAGCACTTTAGCGCCTGCGCCAATGACCACATCTTTACCCAAAGTAGGATGGCGCTTTGCACCTTTGTACAAAGATGTGCCGCCTAAAGTGACGCCGTGGTAAATGGTGCAGCCATCACCAATCTCGGCTGTTTCACCAATCACGATGCCCATCCCATGATCGAAAAATACCCGCTCTCCCAACTTGGCACCTGGATGAATTTCAATGCCTGTGACCCAGCGTGAAAAATTTGAAATAAATCGACCCAACCACTTGAATCCCATGTGCCAGCAAGCGTGGGCCCACCTGTGCATGACCACTGCATGAAGTCCTGGGTAACACGTGAGCACTTCCCAGGCTGTGCGCGCAGCAGGATCGCGGTCAAGGATGCATTGAATGTCGGAATGGATGCGAGAGAACATAAGCTAATGGTTTTGCGTTGAGTCTACCTTTTTGAGTGAGCTGTTTCGATCATGGCTTTAGCAACACCTCTGAGAATATGGATTTCTTCTGGTGTGAGATCGGCTCGATTGAACAGCTGATTCAAACGGGGCATGAGTTTTTTAGGGGCCATAGGATCGAGAAAGCCAATTTCAACCAAGGCCTTTTCCAAATGACTTAGCATTCCTGCCACTTGAGCTGCATCGGCCAAAGTCGACTCAAGCACATGAGATACAACAGGAAAACCACCCAAGGCCAAACGCCATTCATAGGCCACCAATTGAATGGCCGCAGCCAAATTCAAAGAGCCAAACTCAGGATGGGTCGGAATAGACAAAGCCACATGACACTTGTAAACGTCCTCATTTTTCATGCCGAAACGTTCGGAGCCAAACAAAAATCCGATCGACGAAATGGCCTCCTTCGGCTTAGGTTCATCAGCTTTTTCAGCATGCATTTGAGCTTGCGCAAGAGACCGACCCAACAGCCCTTCAAAGTGCTCTCTGGGTGATCTCGTTGGAGGGCCGAAATCTCGAGGCGTCATGGCTGTGGCACACAGATGAGAGATGCCCTCACAAGCCTCCTCTAGGGTGTCCACAATGCGGGTTTGTTCCAGCACATCGTTGGCGCCACTGGCTCTTTGGATGGTTTCTTCCTTGCGCAAAATATTGGCGTAGCGCGGTGCCACCAACACCATTTCATCGAATCCCATGACCTTCAAGGAACGGGCGGCCGCACCCACATTGCCTGGGTGGCTGGTTTCAATCAAGATAAATCGGGTTCGCATAGGGGCTATTGTCCCAGTTCCAAGTGCTCAAAATGAGCAAAACGAACTATGGTCTGCGCCGAGGGTCAAATTTCATGGGAAAATGCGCCATTCGCCTCTGACATCGCACAGAGAATCTCAGTTTTTGCTCTTAAAAATTCATGTCGACAAATCTCCACCCCATGCTCAACGTAGCCGTCAAGGCTGCACGCGCCGCCGGCGCTATCATCAACCGCGCGGCCCTGGACGTGGAGGCTGTTCGAATTTCGCAAAAGCAAGTGAATGACTTTGTGACCGAAGTCGATTTGGCCAGCGAAAACACCATCATCGAAACCCTTCTAACCGCCTACCCTCATCACGGCATCTTGGCTGAAGAGTCTGGCAAAACGCATGGCAACCCCGACGCTGACCATGTTTGGATCATCGATCCGCTCGATGGCACCACCAACTTCATTCATGGTTTTCCTGTTTACTGCGTCAGCATTGCGCTGGCCGTCAATGGCAAAGTGGAACAAGCCGTGGTCTACGACCCCTCACGCAACGATTTGTTCACAGCCACCAAAGGCCGCGGCGCCTACATGAACGATAGACGCTTGCGCACCAGCAAGCGTACGCAAATGCATGAGTGCCTTATTTCCACAGGCTTCCCATTCCGCCCAGGTGACAACTTCAACCAATACCTGCGCATGATGGGCGAGGTGATGCAGCGCACCGAGGGCCTGCGCAGGCCGGGTGCTGCGGCATTGGACTTGGCATATGTGGCCGCAGGTTTTACAGATGCATTCTTCGAAACAGGTCTTCAGTCTTGGGATGTTGCTGCGGGCTCCTTGCTGGTCACTGAAGCGGGCGGCTTGGTGGGTAACTTCACGGGCGACGCCGACTTCTTGGAACAAAAAGAATGCTTGGCTGGCACGCCCAAAATTTACGGCCAGCTGGTTCCTATCCTCAGCAAGTACAGCAAATTCGCCAGTGCTGGCGAAAAAGCGGCCATGCGTGCGGCCGACATCAAGGATACGGAAGCGCGTCAAACCTCAACCGATAGTCCGATCTAAGCCATGACTGACGCGCTCGACTTGAGTGCTCACACGCCCATGATGCAGCAGTATTTGCGCATCAAGGCGGAGTTTCCTGACACCCTGGTTTTTTACCGGATGGGTGATTTTTACGAAATGTTCTTTGAAGACGCTGAGCGTGCAGCGGGCCTCATGGACATCACCCTCACGCACCGTGGTCAAACAGCAGGCAAGCCCATTGCCATGGCCGGTGTACCGTTTCATTCCGTCGAAAACTATTTGGCCAAACTCATCAAGCTGGGTGAGTCGGTGGCCATCTGCGAGCAAGTGGGCGATGTGGCCACCAGCAAGGGGCCTGTAGAGCGCAAAGTGGTACGCGTTGTCACGCCAGGCACGCTCACAGACACTGAGTTGCTGTCTGACAAAAGCGAAGCCATTTTGTTGTCACTGCACATTGCGCCGCGCAATGCGTGCGGCTTGGCTTGGCTCAGCGTCACACAAGGCGTCTTGCATTTGGCCGAATGCACGCACGATGAATTGGCCGATTGGCTTGAGAGAATTGCACCCAGTGAATTGCTGGTCAGTGCCAGCATCAGCCCCAAGTGGGAGCAACAACTTCAGTCTATGCGTTTAGGTCAGCGGGGCTTGCCTTTATCTCTGACCTTGCGCCCCGATTTTCAATACGAGTCGGGCTTGGGCCACGGTAAACTCATCAAGCAACTCAATGTGGCCAGCTTGACCGCATGGGATGCTGACAAGCTCAGCCATGCACATGCCGCAGCAGGTGCCTTGCTCACTTATGCAGAACACACGCAAGGCAGAACACTGCCTCATGTGTCGCAGCTCAAAGTGCAAAAGGCCAACGAGCTCATTGACCTGCCCACCAGCACGCGCCGCAATTTAGAACTCACGCAAACTTTGCGGGGCGAAGACTCGCCTACCCTCTTCTCTTTGCTAGACACTTGCATGACAGGCATGGGCAGCCGTCAACTTAAACAATGGTTGCTCAATCCGCCGCGCGACAGGCAAGTTGCGGTAGAACGTTTGGCCGCCCAGGATCAGTTGAACGACAACAGCGCAGCCGCCCAAAGCGGCGTGGCCATTTGGGCCAGATTGCGCGAACAACTCAAAGGTGCCAGCGATGTGGAACGCATTACAGCGCGCATTGCGCTGAAGCAGGTGCGGCCGCGTGAATTGGTAGCCCTCAAAAATGCGCTGATCCGTTCTGCATCTTTGTCGCATCACTTGCAAGACACCTTGGGCCACTTGTCACCCACCAAGTTATTGCACGACATTCATTTCGATTTGCAGCCGCCCGTTGGCCTCAAAGAAATATTGCAACAAGCCCTGTTGGAAGAACCCTCCAATTTAATTCGCGATGGCGGCGTGATGGCCAACGGCCTTGATTCAGAGCTAGACGAACTGCGCACCATTCAAACCAATTGCGACGAATTCCTGCTTGAGCTGGAAACGCGTGAAAAAGCGCGAACTGGCATTGCTAATTTGAAAGTTCAGTTCAACAGGGTGCACGGCTTCTACATTGAAGTCACGCAAGGTCAAATCGACAAAGTGCCTGACGACTACCGCCGCCGTCAAACTTTGAAAAATGCCGAGCGTTTTATCACCCCTGAGCTCAAAGCATTTGAAGACAAAGCTTTGTCTGCGCAAGAGCGTGCTTTGGCTCGCGAAAAATACCTGTACGAAATTTTGCTTGACCAACTGCAAACCCACATCCAAGCCCTCACCAAATTGGCGCAAGCCATGGCAGCTTTGGATGTCCTTTGCACACTGACCGAGCGAGCCACCACATTGAACTGGTGCGCGCCTCAATTTGCCAAAGAGCCCTGCATTGAAATTCGGCAAGGTCGTCACCCTGTTGTTGAAGCACGTTTGGCTGAAACTTCGGGTGGCAGCTTCATTGCCAACGATTGTTTGATGAATAGCAAGCAACGTTTGCAAATCATCACTGGCCCCAACATGGGTGGCAAGTCCACCTACATGCGCCAGGTGGCATTGATTGTGCTTTTAGCCAGCATTGGCAGTCATGTGCCCGCCAGGAGTTGCAGACTTGGCCCCATTGACGCCATTCACACCCGCATCGGTGCTGCCGATGACTTGGCCAATGCCCAATCAACCTTCATGCTCGAGATGACCGAAGCTGCTCAAATTTTGCACAGCGCCACGCCTTTGTCCTTGGTACTCATGGACGAAATTGGCCGCGGCACTTCAACTTTTGATGGCCTGGCCTTGGCCAGTGGCATTGCCACGCATTTGCACGACAAAACGCAAGCCTTCTCGCTGTTTGCCACGCATTACTTTGAGCTCACAGAGTTCCCCGCCACCCACCACGCCGCTTTGAACATGCACGTGGGCGCCACAGAATCGGGCAATGACATTGTCTTTTTGCATGAACTTCAAGCCGGCCCAGCCAGCAAGAGTTACGGCGTGCAAGTGGCCAGGTTGGCTGGCATGCCCACATCTGTTTTGAACCATGCGCGTCAAACTTTGACGGCATTGGAAGCCGGCGCCAATGAAAACCGCATTCAAGTAGATCTGTTTGCCCCACCCCCTGAATCAGTGCATGCAGGGCCTTCCGCCTTAGAAGCAGCTCTGAATCAAATCGATCCCGATGCGCTCAGTCCCCGGGAAGCCTTAGAAGCCCTGTACAGTTTGCAGCGCGTCTTAAAGCGTTCGGAGAATTAAGCTGATGAACAACGTCATTTTTTCGCACGGCAATGGTTTCCCAGCCAGCACTTACAGAAGTTTCACAAACGACTTAAGCCGAAGAGGTTTCAAAGTCTCTTCCATTGAAAAGTTTGGCCACGACCCTCTGTTTCCAGTCACCAGCAATTGGCCATACTTGGTCCAAGAATTGGCAGATTTTGCAAAGAAAGCCGCTGATCAAACAGGTCACAAGCCTTACCTCATTGGACATTCTTTAGGCGGTCTTCTCAGTTTGATGTGCGCCTCTAAGCACCCTCAACTCACAGCGGGTGTGGTCCTGCTTGACTCACCCGTGGTGGGCGGCTGGAAAGCAAGCGCGCTTAATTTGGCCAAAACAACCAACTGGATTGGCTCCTTCACTCCAGGCCGAATCAGCAAATCACGCCGGCAACACTGGCCCAACATTGAAACTGTCGTAGAACATTTCAAACACAAGCGCGCCTTTGCACACTGGCATCCCGATGCACTGAAAGACTATGCAGAATTTGGCACTCGCATCGAAAATGGCGAGCGTGTTTTAAGCTTTGACCGCGACGTTGAAACGGCCATTTACAACACCTTGCCCCACAACTTGTCATCGATGCTAAAGCGACAACCGCTCAAATGCAATGTGGCTTTCATTGGCGGCACACACTCTCGAGAGATGCGCCTAGTTGGCACAGAGTTAACCGACAAGGTTTCCAAAGGCAGAGTGATGTGGCTTGATGGTTCTCACTTGTTTCCCATGGAAAAGCCCATGGCAACAGCCGCTGCAGTAGAAGCTGCCTTGCGAAACATGGGCGCGCATTAAAAAGCTTTTAGGTGCCCTTAAGGTGACCAGTCGACCAAGCCTGTCCAAGCTGTCGCGAGAACCACAATGCCAAAAGCAATGCGGTACCAAGCAAAAATTTCAAAGCTGTGAGTGGCGATGTACTTTAAGAGCCACCTCACACATATCCAAGCGCTGATGAAGGAAACCACCAAGCCTGTGGCAAACATGGGAATATCTTGCACCGACAACAGCGCGCGTTCTTTGTAAAGGCTGTAAACGCCTGCACCCATGAGTGTAGGAATAGCCAAAAAGAATGAAAAATCAGTGGCTGCTTTGCGCGACAAACCCAGCAACATGCCCCCAATGATGGTGGCACCACTGCGACTGGTACCTGGAATCATGGCCAAGCACTGAACCAGTCCGACCATCAAAGCATCCCGCCCCCTCATGTCTTCGACGGTGCGAATTCGCACACTTGAGGGGGGTCGTCTTTCAGCCCACAAAATAATGAAGCCCCCCACAATGAATGTGGTGGCCACGACCCAAGGGGTGAACAAATGCTCTTTGATCAGCTTGCCAAAGAGCAAGCCCAGCACCACGGCTGGCAAAAATCCAATGAACACATTCAGAACGAAGCGCTGTGCTTCGACTTGGTACCTGAAAGCTTTGGCCGTAGATCGAATTTTTTCCCAATAGACCAAGATGACGGCAAAGATAGCACCCGTTTGAATGGCGATGTCAAAAACCTTGGCTTTGTCATCGTCAAAACCAAGCAAGGCACCGGCCAAAATCAGATGGCCCGTTGATGAAATGGGTAAAAATTCAGTCAAGCCTTCCACCACGCCCATGGCAGCGGCTTTGGCCAGCAACATTAAATCCACCAGTGCTCCTTAGTTACACATCAATTATCACCTCAGAGAAGCTTCACATGGTGTCGTCTGGCTCTAAAATCGCGCTATGAGCACAGCCAACGACAAAGTCAAGTCGACAAACGCCCTACAGGACACCCACAAGGTGAGTAATTTTTTACGTCAGATCATTGAGTCCGATCTGGTACAGGGTACTTATGCACAGCGCAAATGGGCAGGATCTCCTGGTGATGCTTCGCATCATGCCGCCGGCTCTCCCGACCCCGCCAAAATTCGCACACGTTTTCCGCCCGAGCCCAATGGCTATTTGCACGTCGGCCATGCCAAAAGCATTTGCCTGAACTTTGGCTTGGCGCGTGATTATGGTGGGGTCTGCCACATGCGCTTTGACGACACCAATCCGGAAAAAGAAGACACCGAATACGTCAACTCGATTTTGGATGCCGTGACATGGTTGGGCTTTAATTGGGCTGCTCATGGCACTTCGCATTTGTACCAAGCTAGCGATTATTTCGACTTCATGTACCGGGCTGCTGAATTCCTCATTCAAGCGAATTTAGCGTACGTGGATGAGCAATCAGCCGAAGACATGCGAGCCCACCGTGGCGACTTCAACACGCCCGGCAAGAACAGCCCTTTTCGCTCGCGCACACCCGAAGAAAATTTAAATCGTTTTCGCGAAATGCGCGATGGTAAGCTAGCCGACGGTGCAGCTGTCCTTCGCGCCAAAATTGACATGGCATCGCCCAACATCAACTTGCGCGACCCTGCCATCTACCGCATTCGAAGGGCGACGCACCACAACACAGGCGATACATGGTGCATCTACCCGATGTACACCTTCGCACATCCCATTGAAGATGCGTTAGAGCAAATCACCCACAGTATTTGCACGCTTGAGTTTGAAGATCAGCGTCCGTTTTACGATTGGCTTTTAACGCGCTTGAGCGAAAGTCACACACAAGCAAATGGCACGCCATTGGCGGCGCTACTTGCAAGTCCCAATCCGAAGCAATACGAATTTGCAAGGCTCAACCTCACCTACGTGATCACCAGCAAACGCAAGCTGGCCCAATTGGTCAGCGAAAGCAAAGTCAGCGGATGGGACGACCCCCGCATGCCCACCATTGTGGGTCTTCGTCGCCGCGGCTACACACCCGAGAGTTTGCAGCTTTTTGCGGAGCGAATTGGCGTGACCAAAAGTGATTCATGGATTGACTACAGCACCTTAGAGGGTTGTTTGCGCGATGACTTAGACCCTAAGGCTGCGCGCGCCATGGCCGTACTCGACCCTCTGCAGCTCACCATCACCAATTGGGATGAACTGATGGGCGCAGGCAAGCTAGAAGCTTGTCATGCACCTGTCCATCCTCATCATCCAGACTTAGGGCAAAGGCATTTCCAATTTGGAAAATCGCTTTGGATCGAACGCACTGACTACGAAGACAACCCACCCAAAGGCTTCTTTCGTTTGTTCCCTGGCAACAAAGTTCGCCTGAAATATGGCTATGTCATTGAATGCACAGGCGCCAACAAAGATGCCAATGGCAAGGTGACCGAAGTGCTTGCGCAATTCATTCCAGACACCAAAAGCGGCACACCAGGCTCTGACAGTGTGAAAGTGAAAGGCGTGATGACTTGGGTGTCACAGGCTGATGCAGTTTCGGCTGAAGTGCGCTTGTACGACCGCTTGTTCACAGAAGCCCATCCAGATGCAGGTGGCAAAGACTTCTTGACCAGCTTTAATTCAGAAAGCCTGAAGGTGATGACCGCTTTTGTCGAGCCTTCATTGGCGAAAAGTGCACCCGATGCCAAATTTCAATTTGAAAGACACGGCTACTTTGTCGCTGATCGCATAGACCACACTGAAAACAAACTGGTCTTTAATCGCTGTACGGGCCTGAAAGATACCTGGAGCAAGTGAAAACAAAAAAGGCGCCTCACTTCACAGTGAATGCGCCCTCTTGTGAGGTGAATTTAAGCACCCAGGCTGGCTGAATACAAACCAAGGGTGCACAGAAAACCAATGAACCAAGCCAGTGAGCGAATCTTGTCTTGGTCAATCACATAGCAAGCAATGTAGGCCACTCGAGCAGCAATGAAAACGCCAGCATAAATGTCAATGCGCTCCTGCGGTACTTGGGCATGTATGGCCACCAAAATGCCAATGGCATAAAAAGGAAATGCCTCAAAACAATTGCCTTGCGCTGCATTGGCTCTGGCTCGGTAGCCTGTTTGCTGCGCCAACCACTCACGCGGATTGTGATTGTCGTAATTCCTCTTACCGGCTTTGGCAATACCGGCACAAACGATGGGCATCAAGCCCGCTACCAACAAAGAGGCAATTGCAACATTCATATTGAGATCTCTTTCTGGAAAAACTTCGACAATGCATGCTATTTTATCCATTTAATAAAGTTAAAAAGAGCATCCACGAAGGCCTAAACTCTGACATTGGCACATTTCCCAGTCTGGTCACTTAGAATTTGGGTTTATTCGGTTCCGTACAGGAAATTTTCATGTCTTTGCATTCCATTCGCGCTTACTTGCTGGTTCTAGCATCGGCCCTTCTTTTGGCAGCATGCGGCGGCAGCTCCACGCCTTCAACGCCTGCACCTCCAATCGGCGGTTTGAGTGTTGTTGCCGGAGACAGTCAAGTGACTGTGAGTTGGAAAGAAACTCCAGGGGTTGAGTACTGGATTTTCGCAGCCCCAAATATCCCAAACCTAAGCTTAAACAACTGGCTCGCCACATCGGGCTCTACATACAGACTCAAAGTGACATCCCCTTATGTGGTCACTGGCCTGACCAATGGCACGCCCTATTCATTTTTCATGACGGGCAGAACCAACAGCGGCCCAGGTGGAGACGCAACGCCAACAGTTGCAGCCACGCCTCGCTTAGCAGGCTCCGAGTGGGCCTCATCTAGCACATTGAACACAGGTACACCAACAGGACTGACTTATGGCAGCTACTTAGACATCGCCAGTAATACAGTGCTTTACACGTACTTGGCCGTTGGCAATGGCGGCAAGATGTTTCGAGCTGCAGACCTCAACACTTGGACAGCCATCACGCCTGTTGTCACCGTTAACCTTCATGCGGCCGAATACAGTTTCGCCAAATTTATCGCAGTTGGGGCTGGGGGCACCATCCTTTACAGCACCGATTCCAAAATTTGGACGCAATCCACCAAAATCACCACTCAAAACTTAAATGCCATCGCGGCCAATGGCAGCTTGGCCATTGCAGTCGGTGACAACGGCGCCATTGTGACCAGCAAGGATGCCATCACTTGGACGGTGGCTACAAGTGTGCCAACGTCATCCCACCTTTATGGCATTTCATACACAAGCGCAGGCAATTGGCTGGCCGTCGGTGCTGGTGGCACCATTCTTACCAGCGGTGATGGCTTGACATGGGCAGCCCAAAAGTCAGGCAGCTCAGCTGACCTCAAAGGGGCCGGTTCAAGGACAAACTTCACCAACAATGTCACCAGTTATCAATTCATTGTTGTTGGCGCCAATGGCACCATTTTGAGCAGCCCTGACGCTATCTCATGGACAGCACAGAGCGCCAATACCCAGGCCAATTTCAACGCACTGTCCACCACCAATCAGTTCTTGGCTGTAGGTTCAGCCGGCACTGTTGTGATCAGCTTGGATGGCATCACTTGGAAGTCTCAGGCCAGCCAAACCACCGCCAATCTCACTAATTTGCTAAGAGCTCAAAACATGTACATCGCGGTCAGCAACTTGGGTGGCATCATTTACTCAAAATAAAATAGAACCAAATATTTCATCTCTTGATCCAAAAAAGGCCTTCGTGTGAAGGCCTTTTTTTTCAAGAATTAGCCTTCAATGTGAAGCTCTTGAATTTTTCGAGTAATGGTATTGCGACCAATACCCAACTTAACAGCCGCCTCAATGCGTCGCCCGCGGGTGGTCGCCAGTGCTGCTTGAATGAGCAAGGATTCAAAACGTTTGGTCAGTACGTCCCACACGTCTTGGCGGTCTGTACCCAATAGCTGCAAAGCCTCCACCTCTAACGCGCTCTCCCAACCTGCATGTGCGCCTAAGTTAACCAAGGCGGGCGATATGCCGATAGCGGCTGCTAGGGGTGTACTCTCGCTCAATGGAATAAATTCTCCCGCAGCAATTGCACCTTGAGTGCTTGCATTCACGGAATTGTTGTGCGACAAAACTTCGGGCGGCAGGTCCTTGGCCTCAATCATTTGGGCTGGTGCCATCACAGTCAGCCAATGGCAAATGTTTTCCAATTGGCGAACGTTGCCAGGAAAATTAAAGTGTCCCAAAATTTCAAGCGCTTGCTCTGAAATTCGCTTGGGCTCAACACCCAATTGCTGCGCACTTTGCAATAAGAAGTGCTTGGTTAAAACTTGAACATCTTCTCTGCGTTCACGCAAAGCAGGCAAACGCAGTCGAATGACATTCAGGCGGTGATACAAGTCTTCTCGGAACACGCCTTCTTTAACCCGTTGCTCTAAATCTTGGTGTGTGGCAGCAATGACACGCACATTGGCCTTCACCGAAGTGTGCCCGCCCACTCTGTAAAAGTGCCCATCGGACAAAACGCGCAACAAACGTGTCTGAAGATCAAAAGGCATGTCGCCAATTTCATCCAAAAACAGGGTGCCGCCTTCTGCTTGTTCAAACCTGCCGCGCCTTGATGTTTGAGCGCCTGTAAATGCACCTCGCTCGTGACCGAAAAGCTCACTCTCCAACAGGTCTTTCGGAATGGCCGCCGTATTGATGGCAACAAAAGGTCCATTGGCTCTGGGGGAATGCTTGTGCAATGCACGGGCCACCAGTTCTTTGCCGGAACCAGACTCGCCTGTGATCATGACCGTCACATTGCTTTGCGACAGTCGACCGATGGCCCTGAAAACATCTTGCATGGCGGGCGCTTGTCCAAGCATCTCTGGCGTCGCCGCCATGAGTTCCTCAGCAACTTCTTCGCGCTGACTTTCTTCAAGCGCGCGTCTAATCAGCTCAATGGCTTTGGGCAAGTCAAAAGGCTTGGGAAGGTATTCAAAAGCGCCGTTTTGAAAAGCAGAAACGGCACTGTCCAAATCAGAAAAGGCCGTCATGATGATGACTGGCAAAGCAGGCAGTTGCTGCTTGACTTGCGTTAACAAATCCAAGCCCGATCCACCTGGCATGCGAATGTCACTGACCAAGACCTGAGGGCCTTCACTGCCGTCTTCTGTGGCCAGCGCTGCAAGGACTTCACGCGGATTGGTAAAACTGCGAGTACTCAAGCCTTCGCGAAGGAGAGCCTTCTCTAAGACGAATCGGATGGATTGGTCATCGTCTACGATCCAGATAGGCTTCATGTGACTTAACTTTCTCTAAAAGGAATGCACTGTCTGCCATCAGATCAGGGCAACGGAATCAAAATTTTGAAATCTGTTCGACCTGGCACGCTTTCACACTCAATCATGCCGTGGTGCTGCTGAACAAAGGTCTGCGCCAGAGTGAGACCTAAGCCAGAGCCGCCTTCTCTTCCAGAAATCAGTGGGAAGAAAATTCGGTCTTTGATAGAGTCTGGAACACCAGGCCCGTTGTCTATCACATGCAATTCCAATGCCAGTCGATAACGTTGCTTGCCAAATGTCACTTGGCGGGTAATACGCGTCTTAAAAGTAAGTTGGGCATCGCCCTCGGTCACCCGATCGGACAAGGCTAAGGCTGCGTTGTGAGCGATGTTTAAAACAGCCTGAATAAGCTGCTCCCTGTCGCCTCTGAATTCGGGAATGGAAGTGTCGTAGTCTCTGATGACCCGCAAACCTCTTGGAAATTCAGCCACAACAAGTGAGCGCACTCGCTCACAAACTTCATGGATATTGACATCTCCCACCATGTAGGGCCGGCGATGTGGCGCCAACAGCCGGTCAACCAAGAGTTGCAAACGATCGGCTTCTCGAATGATGACCTGGGTGTATTCGGTCAGCTCCTTGGACTCCATTTCCATTTCGAGCAGCTGCGCGGCACCGCGAATACCACCCAAAGGGTTCTTGATCTCATGGGCTAAATTTCGAATGAGCTCTTTGTTGGCTTGAGCCTGGTCAATCAGTCGCTCTTCTCTGTCCTGCCGAGTTTGCTGCTGAATCGGCAGTAATTCAATGATCACTTCGTCGGATTGATCGGACTGCGCCACGATCACATGAACAGGAAGAGACTCTTCTGGATTGATGCGCAATAATTCGGCGTCGTAACGCAATGCCGCAAATTCATTGGCCTTGGCGCCAGAAAGTGCATGCAACAAGGGCTTGGGATCTGAAAAGAAATTCAAAAAGGACTCTCCCTCTAAACTTCTTCTGGACTGACCCATCACGTCCTCTAATTCTGAGTTAACAAAGACGACAGTGCCATTGCTCTCTAAGACGGCAATGGGGGTGGCCAACCAATCGAAGGCCTGAAAGCGATGATTGTGTGAAGCACTTGTCACATCCATATTTCGCGCTTCTGAGCCAATAGAGCTGGTGGAACTCAATTTGGATTGATTTGAAATTTTCGCCATCTGAATTTCACTTAGATGGCACCGAGGCCAATTGAGATGTGTGACGACTCAACTCTCTTTTCAAAGCCATCAGGTCACGCGCCAAGCGCTCAATTTGAATTTGCATATCCGCAACACGCCGCTTGTATTGCGGGTTTTGCAAAGACTCGCCCTCTTGAAGGGCTGGCTGACCTCCATTAAAAACTCGCACCATTTCGGCATGCTTGGCGCT
>SHXD01000058.1 GCA_009693505.1 Limnohabitans sp. | reverse complement strand
CGGCAACGCCTTCAAGTCGACCCATCATTGATCAAACTGCTTGCGAGAATGTCTATGCCAACATTGGGCATGGTACTTTGGGATTGACTCTGGCAGCAGGATCTGCTGATTTGTTGGCAGACAAATTGGCAGGGCGCAGCAGCAGCTTGGCATTAGGGCCTTTCACATTCAAAGCCGCTTAGAACTTTAAAAGCTGATTCAAAATTCGTTTCAAAGACTTTATAAGCCGTGGCGTCAGGGATAGCCATTGGGATTTTGTGATTGCCAGTGCCAGGTGTCTTGGCACATGTCATCCATTGATTTTTCGGCTTTCCAATTTAAGACCGATTGGGCTTTCTGAGGATCTGCCCAGGATGCTGCCACATCGCCTGGTCTTCGCGATGCGATTTTGTACTTTAGTTTTTTGCCGCAAGCTTTTCCAAATGCATTTAGCATTTCAAGGACGCTGTTGCCTTTGCCAGTACCTAAGTTGAAGACGTGATACCCAGCCTTACCATGAGCATGGGCTAAGGCGCAAAGGTGTCCTTGGGCCAAATCAATCACGTGAATGTAGTCCCTCACACCAGTCCCATCAGGTGTTTGATAGTCATTACCGAAAACCTGTAATTCCTCCCGTCTTCCGACTGCCACTTGAGCTAAAAAGGGCATTAAATTGTTGGGAATCCCTTGCGGATCTTCGCCAATCAAACCGCTCTCATGTGCACCTACAGGATTGAAATATCTAAGTGCCGTGATTGACCAGCTAGGATTAGAAGTACAAAGATCCGCAATGATTTTTTCCACCATCAATTTGCTTTGGCCATAGGGGTTGGTAGCGGAGGTGGGGGCATCTTCCTTCAAAGGCATCTTTGTAGCATCGCCATAAACCGTAGCCGAAGAACTGAACACCAATGTTTTGACATTGCACTGCTTCATGGCCTCCATGAGCACCACACTGCCATGCACATTGTTGTCGTAGTACTTCAAGGGCATGCTGATCGATTCACCCACCGCTTTCAAGCCGGCAAAATGAATGACCGCCTCAATGGCGTGTTCTCTCAAAACCTTTTGAAGCAAATCAGCATCGCGCACGTCGCCTTCTACAAAAGCAGGGCGAGTACCCGTGATTTTTTCAATACGCTCTAAAACACTGATTTTGGAATTGACCAAAGAGTCAATGATGACAGGTTGCCAGCCTTTTTCGATCAACTGCACACATGTGTGGCTGCCGATATAGCCGGTACCACCTGTCACCAAAATCTTCATGAATTAATTCCAGGAAACCGATGCCATGTCATTGGCAAAAATGGGCGAGCTGGACCACAAACCTTTGAGCCCTTTTTTGTAGACAGCTGTGTTGGTGGCATTGAACAAGAACACATTGACCGAGTCGTTGGCAATCATGCGCTGCATGTCGCCAAATAATTGGGTACGGTCTTTGGCGCCAGTGGTGGCAGAGTGCTTGGCTGCCAAATCGCGGAAGGGTTTGCTGTCGTAGCCCCAGTAGTACTGTGGGTTGGCATAGGCCATGTAGTCGAGGGGCTCTACATGGTTAATGACAGTCAAGTCAAAGTTGCCTTTGAAGGTGCCGCCCAGCCACTGAGCCCATTCCACATTTTCTATTTTGGCTACGATGCCCACCTTGGCCAACTGTGCCGCCAAAATTTCGCCACCTTTGCGTGCGTAAGGGGGGGGAGGCAAAGTGAGTGTCACATTCAAAGGCGTTTGAACGCCGGCTTCTTTTAGAAGCGTCTTGGCTTTTTCAGGATCAAAAGCGTATTGACCTGTAAGGTCGACATAGCCTGCATCTGTGGGGGCCATGTGGCTGCCAATCGGTTTGGCCAAACCTTCGAACACGCCGTCAATGAAGGCTTTCTTGTCGATGGCGTGTGACAAGGCGCGGCGCACTCGAACATCATCAAACGGCTTCTTTTTGTTGTTGATGGTCATGATGCCTTTGCCGGCGGTGCTGCCCATTTCAACTGCAAAACGCTTGTCTGATTGAAACTGCTTCAAGCTCTGAGGTGATTGGAAGCGAGGCATGCCATCGATGTCACCTGCCAAAAGGGCGGCCACTTGGGCAGAGGAGTCATTGATAAATCGGAAAGTGACTTTCTTCATTTTGACGTTGGCTGCATCTCTGTAACCATCCCATTTAGTCAGGGTGACAGCAGTGCCTTTAGCCCAGTTTTCTAATTTGTAAGGGCCTGTACCAATAGGCTTGGTGGCCGTACTGTCAGCAGAGTTGGGGTGCAAAATGACTGCGGTGTTTTCGCCCATGCGAAATAAGAAGTTGCCATCCGGGTTGGTCAAAACCAAGACCACGGTGTGTGCGTCCGGCGTTGAGATGTGGGCAATGTTATTGAACACAGCGCCTTTGGCTTTGTTGGTGCTTTTCTCGGCTTTGGCGCGATCGAAGCTGAACTTCACAGCGGCAGAGTCAAAGGATGCCCCATCTTGAAATTTCACGCCTTTGCGCAATTTGAAAGTGAAGGCTTTGCCATCGGCATCCATGGTCCAGCTTTCGGCCAGCAAGGGTGTGATGGAACCATCGACATTGATTTTGGTCAGACCTTCTAAGATGTTGTAGTGCACCACTTCACCAATGGCCGCTGCTGGGGCTGTGGTGGGATCTAGGCTGGTAGGCTCTAAAATCATTCCCACCACCACGCTGTCTTTTTTGGACTGTGCATGGGCGGCGGGGTTTGTCAGAATGAGGCTGGTTGCAGCCATCAGGGCCAGGCCAAATTGGCCCAACTGACGACGTGTTGAACGAGGCGCTTGTGTCATGAAAAACTCCTTCATCAAAAAATTAGACTTCATATTGAAATACGTGGGTTGCATCACTGGAATTCATTTTGAATAGCCTGGTATGGCCGCCAACAAAGCTTGGGTGTAAGCATGCTGAGCATGTTGGAAAATGTCTTCCGCCGTGCCTGCTTCTACCACCTGTCCATGCTGCAAAACCATGACATCGTCGCACATCAGGTTGACAACTGCAAGATCATGGCTGACAAACAAGTAACTCAAGCCAAAACGGTCTTGCAGGTCCATCAAAAGGTTGAGCACTTGGGCTTGTACCGACACATCCAAGGCGCTCACAGGTTCATCGGCCACAATCAGCGAAGGACGGGTAATAAGCGCTCGTGCAATGGCAATGCGCTGGCGCTGGCCGCCCGAGAATTCGTGCGGGTACTTGTTCAAATCAGATGCGCGCAATCCGACTTCACTTAAGGCCGAAGTGGCGCGGTCTTTTAAATCAAGCGCGCTAAGTGATTGCCCTGAGCCGCTGTGCAATGTGCTGTGCAGAGGCTCGCTCACAATGCGCAAAATAGTTTGTCTCGGATCGAGTGAGCCATAGGGGTCTTGAAACACCATCTGAAAATCGCTGCGAGCCTCTCGAAGTTTGTTGGCGGGCAAGGCATTCAGGTCTTGCCCCTTGAACAGCACCTGACCTTGCGTGGGCTTCTCAAGCGCCATGACCAATCTGGCCAAGGTGGATTTGCCAGAGCCAGACTCGCCCACAATGCCCAAACTTTTGCCAGTAGCCAATTTAAAACTCACATCGATCAAAGCTTGGATATTTCCCGCCTTGGCAAACAAGGAAGATTTGGGCAAGGCGTACTGCTGACTCACATGTTGCACGTCCAGCAAAACTTGGAGGTCAGTACTCATGGCGATACATCCAGTTGTTGCCACTTCAGGCAACTAACCCAATGTTCATAGGCAGGCAAGGGGGCGGCATCGGTATTGAGACTCGACGGAATTTGTTCAGGCGGTGGCACCGCCACTCGGCAACTGGTCTCAGCATGCGGGCAACGGTCTGCAAACGCACAACCCTGTGGCCAGTTAAAAATTTCAGGTACGTTGCCAGGGATGGTTTGCAAACGGGTGCCACGTTTCAAACCTAACTGAGGTCGGGCGGCAAACAGGCCCTGTGTGTAGGGGTGCGCGCGTGTTCTAAATAAATCTATCGTGCTGGCGCTTTCTACCACGGTGCCGCCGTACATCACCATCACGCGGTCGACCTGATCGCGCATCAGGCCCAAGTCGTGGCTGATGAGCAGCAGTCCCATACCGTCTTCGGTGACCAGTTGGCGAATCAGAGACAGCACTTCTTTTTGCACTGTGACATCGAGCGCAGTGGTGGGTTCGTCGGCAATTAAAAGGTCGGGTTGACATGCGAGAGCAATGGAAATCATGACGCGTTGCCTCTGACCACCAGAGAGTTGATGTGGATAGGCGTCAAGCCGCTCTTTTGCTCTCGGTAATTGCACGCGCTCTAGCAATTCAAGTGAGCGTGCTTTGGCTGCTGTCAAATTCATGCCCTTATGCAACTGCAATGGTTCGGCAATTTGCTTCCAAATAGGATGCAATGGGTTGAGCGCTGTCATGGGCTCCTGAAAAATCATGGCCATGCGAGCACCGCGTACTTTGCACAAAGCAGCGTCGCTCAGTGAAGTGAGTTCCGTGCCATTCAATTCAATTGAGCCTGTCACTTGCGCGTGATCGGGCAGCAGTCCCATGACTGCCAATGCCGTGAGAGATTTGCCGCAACCGCTTTCTCCAATCAGGCCCAATGTCTCTCCGCGTTGCATGACAAAGCCCACACCGCGCAAAGCATCCACATGGCCGTGCGCAGTTTGAAGTGCTACACGCAAATCACGAACTGACAACAAGGGTGTCTGTTGTGAATGAGATGCAGAAATTGAGTTCGTCATGCAAAGGGCTTATCTTGTTCGGGACAAGCGAGGATCGAGCAGGTCGCGAAGACCATCGCCCATGAGATTCAAGCCCAGAACAGCCAGCGCAATGGCCACACCTGGATAGACAGCCAACATGGGGGCTTGAAACATTTGCGATTGCGCCTCGTTCAGCATGCGTCCCCAACTGGGTTGAGGGGGTTGTGTGCCCAAACCTAAATACGACAAGGCAGCCTCCGCCAAAATGGCAATGGCAAATTGGACCGTGGCTTGAACAATGAGCACGCTGGCAATATTGGGCAGCACGTGCTCCCAAGTGATAGCCCATTTGCTTTTACCTGCAGCCCTGGCGGCCAGGGTGTAGTCCCGCGTCCACACTGAGTTGGCCGCACCGCGCGTGATGCGAGCAAATACTGGAATGTTGAAAATACCAATGGCCGTGATGCTGACCACCAAACCTGGCCCGTAAATCGAAGTGAGCAAAATGGCTGACAACAAGGCCGGAAACGCGAAGGTGAAATCTGCAGCACGCATGACCACCTCTTCAATCCATCCGCGCTTGGCAGAGGCCAACAAGCCCAGTGGCACGCCAGCCCCCAAACCAATGCCCACGGCAATGAACCCGACCAGCAATGAGTTTTGACTGCCTACCAGTAACAAGGAGGCAATGTCTCTTCCAAGGCTGTCGGTCCCAAACCAATGCTGTGCGCTAGAAGCCGCCAATTTATTCGGAATGTCAATGTCGCCCACAGGATACGGTGACCAAAACATTGAAAGGACTGCACTGACCACAAGCAAGAAAACCATGGCAGATCCCGCCACAAAACTAGGATGTTTGAGGGCGCGTTTGAAAGCGTGGTTCATGCTACTCATGACCCTGCGGCAACTGTCTTGATGCGTGGATCGATCCACGCATAAAGGACGTCAATCAAGAAGTTAATCAAAATGACCATGGCCGATAAGAGCATGACCACATCGCGCACCACAATCAAATCGCGGTTGGCAATGGCTTGAAAAATGAGGCGCCCAATACCTGGTAAAACAAATACATTTTCAATCACGATGGCGCTGGTAATGAGATTGCCAAACTGCAAACCCATGACCGTGACCACGGGAATCATGGCGTTGCGCAGCACATGGCCCCAAAGCACTTGCGACTTAGACAAGCCCTTTGCCCGCGCAGTGCGCACATAGTCTTCCGACATCGATTCAATGACCGCAGACCGGGTGACTCGCGTGAGGATGGCCGTTTGCACAGCCGCCAAAGCCATGGCTGGCAATACAAGAGCTGCCACACCCGGCCAAAGCCCACCTCCATCTTCCGTAGACCAACCCGGAAATCCGCCTGCACTCACCCATTGCAAATGGACTGCAAATAACAATATCAAAAGGATCGCCAGCCAAAAATTGGGCAAAGCCAAACCCAATTGGCTGAGTGTCATCACCCCTAAATCACCTGAGCTGTTTTGCTTGGATGCCGCATACAAGCCAAGGCACAGAGCCATTAGAACCGTCATGCTCATGGCCATGACGGCCAAGGGCAGGGTCACATGCATTCGCTCCAGCATGAGTTCTGCTGTGGGGGTGTCGTAGGAAATACTCATGCCTGAGTTGCCTTGTAGCAGGCCACCCGTCCATTGCAAATATCGGCTAAGGGCGGGCTGGTTTAAGCCCAGCTTTTCTTCCATGGCCGCCAAGGATTCTGGCGTCGCGGTTTCACCCAAAATAACCTGTGCAGCATTGCCGGGTAACCATTCAAGCACCCCAAACACGACCACCGACGTCACGGCCAAGGTCATGAAAAAACTAAGCAGGCGTTGGAACACAAAGGAAGACACGCGTTATCCTTGTAACTTCAGTCGCTTAGCCCACTGAGCCATTTGAGCAGCAGTGGGGCGTGGCATGGAGAAAAGGTTTTCAAATGACATCTCAGAACATTGTAAACACCCGTTTAAGTGAAAAGTCCAACCCGCATCAGGGCAGCATTGCCGACATTGCAGGCTTGCACATAGGGCATTTCACTTTAAGCCAAAGGCTGACGGGTTGCTCGGTGATCTTGGCACCCCAAGGGGCCGTCGGAGGCGTTGATGTTAGGGGTGCCGCGCCTGGCACCCGAGAGACTGATTTGCTAGACCCCGCCAATTTGGTCGACAAGGTGCATGCTGTGTTGCTGTCGGGTGGCAGTGCGTTTGGGCTAGATGCCGCCAGTGGCGTGATGCGGTGGTTGGATGAGCGCAACTTGGGTTTTCAAACAGGCCATGGCTGTGTGCCCATTGTGCCAGCCGCCGTACTGTTTGACTTTCCGCTTGTGCGCCAGGGCGACAACCCCAAAGCGCGGCCCGACGAGGCAGCTGGTTATGCCGCCTGCGAAGATGCCATCTATCAAAAACCGCTCTCGGCCAGTTTAATGCGCGCAGTCGGTTACCCACTTTCGGGCAACGTGGGTGCGGGTGCAGGGGCCGTGGTGGGTAAATTATTTGGAATGAACCGCGCCATGAAGGGCGGCATTGGCCATGCCCTGGTTCAAGTGGGCCCTTGGCAAGTGGGTGCCATGGTGGCTTGCAATGCCGTGGGTGATGTGACTGATCCAACCACCGGCAAAGTGCTGGCCGGCGCGCGTTCGGCCGATGGCACAAAATTGCTCAACACTCAACAGGCGTTGCTAGCAGGACAAAAGGCTGGCAAACCCACGGCGGGCACCAACACCACCATTGGCGTGGTGGCCACCAATGCAACCCTGAACAAAGCGCAAGCCAAGCGCTTGGCCATGAGCGCGCACGATGGCTTTGCAAGAAGCATTCGCCCAGCTCATACCACCTTGGATGGCGATACTTTGTTTGCCATGGCCACTTGCGCTGAAACGGCTGAGCCCGACATGCTGCTGCTAACCGTGATGGCCGCAGAAGCTGCAGCGCAAGCCACCGTGAATGCCATTTTGTTTGCCAATGGCGTGCACACCTTGAAGGGCTATTTGCCCGCAGCGATGGAGCTGAACCCTTAAGGTTTAAACCCTCAGGATTTTTTAATTTATTCCACGCTGAAAGTTAGCCCCGCATGAGACTGCAGCCGTGCAATGAGTGAATGTCCCATGGCCGAAGCCGGTGTCCAGAAACCGCCCTTCGTGGCGGTGGCTTCTTTCAACATACAGATGGCCGCTTCGGCAATCATTTTGGAAGTACTGCCATAACCTGGATCGCGGTCACCCTTCACGCCCACTTGCACCGATTGCCCTTGTTCGTTGGTGGCGATGAACAGCACGTCGTAGCTGCCCGCTTCTCGTTCGGCCTTAGACGGGCCTTCACCGGGTTTGAGTTTGTCTTCGCTCATGCTTTTGTCTTGGGCAATGGCGTTGGCAATGGCTTCGCCTTTTTCGCCAGGTCCGGTCACGATCATCTCGTCGTATGCAAAATCTAAACCCCACACATGGTTCATTAAAAAGTTTGAGCGGTGCACATTGCGCGTGTTGATGGTGGCCATGATGAAAGGTGCAACCCAGACGCCCATGACCTCGTCCAACATGGGCTTGTGGCCAGCGGGTTGGCGGGGGCCTTCAAAACCTGGTGTGAGTGAGAACGGATTTTTTAACAGGTCAATGACCCCAGGCTGCGTGGCGGCAGCGGCCATGGTGGCTTTGAAGCTGGCAGCTGTGCCGCCCGAGAATGTGCCCTTCATTTTGCGAACGCGGCCGCGCACACGCTGTGCAGGTTGACCAAAACGCTTGGTCATTTCGTCTTGTGCCATGAACACGCCTAAGTCGAAAGGGCTGGAATCAAAACCGCAAGAGAAGACCAAACGCGCACCGCTTTTTTCTGCGGTGGCTTGGTGCTGGTCAATCATGTGGCGCATCCATGCGGGCTCGCCGCACAAATCGACGTAGTCAACGCCTGATTCGGCGCAAGCTTTGACCAATTCGTAGCCGTACAACTGATAGGGGCCTACCGCTGAAATGACCAAGCGGGTTTTGGACATGAGCGATTTCAAAGAAGCCTCGTCGCTGCTTTCGATGACCATCAAGGGCGTAGAAGCTGGCGCGCCAATTTCATTGCGCACTGCTTGCAGTTTGTCCATGCTTCGGCCACCCATGGCCCATTTGAGCCCCGTGTCTGAGCGTGTGAGTAAATACTCTGCAATGAGGCGGCCCGTAAAGCCAGTGGCGCCGTGCACCACGATGTCAAATTCTTTGATCATTATTTCAATCGTTCCAAGGGTTGAGGACGTCCAGTCCTAAGTTTTTAAAATTTTTGGTGTTGCGCGTCACCATGGTTAAACCATGATGTGATGCTGTTGCGCCGAGAAGACTGTCTATGGCTGGCATGGTTCGACCTGACGCCGCCAGCAACCTGCCCCAATGATCAGCAACGCCTTCGTCGATGGCCAGGATGCGTCCAGCAAAAAACAAAGGAAGTTCAGTTTGAAGCCAGTCCACCAACTTCATTCTGCGTTTTGTATCGGCCAAACTGCCTATCCCCTTGCGCAACTCGCCCAAAGTTAGCACACTCAAATAAAGTGATGTGGGTGGCCTGCTGTTAACCCATTCCACAACATTGGCATCGGGTGTCTTACGTCGAATTTCAGACAAAACGTTGGTGTCAAGAAGGTAACTCAAAGCGACACCTTGCGAGTGAGACTTTTATCACGCTCGAGAGGTACATCTTCCATGGCATATAACGGCGACGACTGCATAAAGCTGACAAGTGATTGTTGATTGCCTGTCAATTTTTCAAACATGGCTTGGGAGACCACGACGGCCACTGGTTGGCCATGCACGGTGATGTTTTGAGGGCCTAAGGTCTGCGCACATTTAATGACCTCCGACAAGCGAGCTTTTGCTTCTTGCATTTGCCACATTTGCATATTTATTCTCCAGAAAAATTCTGACTAGATTAGTCAGAATCTACAGGATTTAATGCATTGTGTAAATGGCCTTCGACTTATTTCAGCCCATATTGCAAGCAAATACCAATCACCCCACAAACCCCAATCACATGCATCACATTGCGCTTGAATTTGAGCAGCGCAACAGCTGCAGCAACTGCAATGATTGCAGAAGGAATATCCAAGGACCCACTAAAGCCTTGCGGCCACAGCGTGTGAAAGCCAAAGAACAAAGCCAAATTCACAATCACGCCCACCACCGCCGCAGTGATGGCCGTCAGCGGCGCGGTGAATTTCAAATCATTGTGCGTGCTCTCCACCAAGGGTCCACCTGCCAATATAAAGATGAACGACGGCAAGAACGTAAACCATGTGACCAGCGTGGCCGCCAAGGCGCCTGCTAAAAACAAACTGTCAGGGCCTAACACAGCCTTCACATAGCCACCAACAAATCCAACAAAGGCCACCACCATGATGAGCGGCCCAGGCGTGGTTTCACCCAAGGCCAAGCCATCCATCATTTGAGTGGCTGTGATCCAGCCAAACTGTTCAACCGCGCCTTGGTATACGTAAGGCAGAACAGCATAAGCACCGCCAAAGGTGAGCAGCGCAGCTTTGGTAAAGAACCAACTCATCTGTGTGAATGTGTGATCCCATCCGTTTTGCATCACCAAGTAGCCCATGGGCAAGGCCCATAAAACGACGCCTGCCAGCATTACCAGTAGCAAGCGCTTCAAAGAGAAAATGGCATGCGAAGGCGTGGGCGTGTCATCGTTTATCAGTGCAGTTCCGAAGTTGGCTTGTGAAGCGACATGTCCACCACCTGCACTGAAGGCATCAGGCCACATGCGGCCACCTACAAAACCAATGATTGCTGCCGCGAAGACAATGAAAGGAAAAGGCACGTTCAACGCAAAAATGGCCACGAAACTTGCCGTTGCAATGGCCATCAGAAAATTATTTTTCAAAGCGCGCGAGCCTATGCGATGAGCTGCCTGAATCACGATGGCCGTCACGGCAGGCTTGATGCCATAGAACAATCCAGCCACCCATGTGACTTGACCGTAGGCGATGTAGACCCACGAAAGGGCAATCAAGAGGAATAGCGAAGGCACTACAAACAAAGCACCAGCCGCGATGCCGCCCCTTGTTTTGTGCATCAACCAGCCAATGTAGGTAGCCAACTGTTGTGCTTCAGGCCCAGGCAAGACCATGCAGTAATTGAGCGCATGAAGGAAGCGTTTTTCAGAGAGCCAACGCCTGCGTACCACCAACTCTTCATGCATGATGGCAATTTGGCCTGCAGGGCCACCAAAGCTGATAAAGCCCAACTTGAGCCAAAAACCAATCGCTTGCCAAAAACTCACAGGGGTTGGTTTTTCAGTCATAGCTGTGGTCACGGTTAGGTTTAGAGATGACATGGTAGGCCAAGTCTATCGGGTTATGGCTAATGCCACCATCCGAAATTGTGTTCACAATTTTTTTAGAGCCAAAGGGTCTAAAAGTAGGTAATGACTTGTTTTGCCGATAGACTTTCCCCCATATTTCAATGGAGTATTTGATGAATTCCTTAAGTTTGACTCAAGCACAGGCCGTCATTTCAGGAGCGCTTGCCGCTGCCCGCGACAAAGGCTACAAACCCATGGGGGTGGTCGTGGTTGACGCCGCGGCTCAAGCCATTGCCTTTGCGCGTGAAGATGGCGCCACTGCTGTGCGCTTAGACATTGCACATGGCAAAGCAGGTGCGGCCATTGGTATGGGTGTGAGTAGCCGCGCCTTGGCAGTGAGGGCCAAGGACATGCCTGCTTTTTATGGCAGCATTGCCACCAATGCACAACATCCTTTTATTCCTCAAACTGGCGCAGTTCTGATTGCCAATGCGAAAGGCGAAGTCATTGGAGCAGTGGGTGCATCGGGTGGTACAGGAGACGAAGATGAACAAATTGTCATTGCGGGTATTGCCGCCGCTGGGTTGCAAAATCTTTCATAAAACCATTTCGACAACTTTGGCTGAAACAGTTCAATACTCACTCTTTGAATTTATTCTGAAATATTGCCCATGGAAATTAAGGTCAACTTTCTCGACAAGCTGCGTGTTGAAGCCAAGTTCGATGACTTCACGGTTGTAGCCGACCAGCCCATCCGTTACAAAGGCGATGGTTCAGCCCCAGGCCCCTTCGATTACTTTTTAGCCTCGTCGGCTTTGTGTGCGGCTTACTTCGTGAAGTTGTATTGTCTAACGCGCAATATCTCGACAGAAAATATTCGTCTCTCTCAAAACAACATTGTGGATCCGGAGAACCGTTACCAGCAGATTTTCAAAATCCAAGTTGAATTGCCACCTGAAATTTCAGAAGTCGATCGACGTGGTATTTTAAATTCGATTGAGCGCTGCACTGTTAAAAAAGTGGTGCAAGCTGGCCCCGAATTCGTCATTGAGGAAGTGGCCAACCTAGATGCCGATGCGCAGTCCTTGCTTAGCCTAAAACCATCGACTGAAACCAATACCTTTATCATTGGCAAAGATTTACCCTTAGAGCAAACCATTGCCAACATGTCGGGCATCTTGGCTGATTTGGGCATCAAGATTGAAATTGCCTCTTGGCGCAACATCATTCCCAATGTATGGTCCTTGCACATTCGCGATGCGCATTCGCCTATGTGCTTTACCAATGGCAAAGGTGCTACCAAAGAAAGCGCGTTGGCCTCAGCGCTGGGTGAATATATAGAGCGCTTGAACAACAACCATTTCTACGCGGGTGCCTATTGGGGTGAAGACCTGGCCGACTCTGAGTTTGTGCATTACCCTAACGAGCAATGGTTCAAACCAGGTAAGAAGGATGCGCTGCCCAAAGAAATTTTGGACCCTTACTGTCTCCAAATTTACAACCCCGAGGGTGAGTTGAAAGGCTCGCACTTGATTGATACCAACTCGGGCAATGTGGCGCGCGGTATTTGTTCATTGCCTTTTGTGCGACATTCAGACCATGAAGTGGTCTACTTCCCCTCCAACTTGGTCGAGAACTTGTTTGTCAGCAACGGCATGAGCGCAGGCAACACGCTGGCCGAAGCGCAAGTGCAATGCTTGTCAGAAATTTTTGAACGCGCTGTAAAGCGAGAAATTCTGGAAGGCGAAATCTGTTTGCCCGATGTGCCTGCCCATGTATTGGCCAAATACCCCAGCATCATGGCTGGCATTCAAGGCCTCGAAGCCCAGGGCTTTCCAGTCTTGGTGAAAGACGCTTCTTTGGGCGGCTCTTACCCTGTCATGTGCGTCACCTTAATGAACCCCCGCACAGGCGGCGTGTTTGCATCGTTTGGCGCGCACCCCAACTTGGAAGTGGCACTAGAGCGCAGTCTGACAGAGCTCCTGCAAGGCCGAAGCTTTGAAGGCCTGAATGATTTGCCGCCTCCCACCTTTGAAAGCAACGCCGTGACCGAGCCCTACAACTTTGTAGAGCACTTCATCGACTCCAGTGGCATTGTGTCTTGGCGCTTTTTCAGTGACAAAGCAGATCATGAATTTGTGGAATGGGATTTTGCGGGCGAAGGAAGCACAGCCAATGCTGACGAAGCCACTGCCTTGTTTGGTATTTTGGAAAGTATGGGAAAAGAGGTGTACACCACAGTGCACGATCAATTAGGCGCCATTGCTTGCCGAATTTTGGTGCCGGGCTATTCTGAAATTTATCCGGTAGAAGATTTGATTTGGGACAACACCAACAAAGCCTTGTTATTCCGTGAAGATATTCTGAATCTGCATCGCTTGGACGACGCCAGCTTGACTGCACTGCTAGATCGTTTGGAAAACAACGAATTGGACGAGTACGCCGACATTGCAACGCTCATAGGCATTGAGTTTGATGAGAACACCGAATGGGGCCAACTGACAGTGCTGGAGTTGAAACTGCTGATTCATCTGGCGTTAAAGCAATTGCAAGCCGCACAAGATTTGGTAGGTGCCTTTTTGCAATACAACGACAACACCGTTGATCGCAAACTGTTTTACCAAGCTTTGAATGTGGTGCTAGAGCTTGCCTTAGACCCAGAACTCAAGATAGAAAATTACGAACACAACTTCCGCCGCATGTTTGGCAACGCGCGCATGGACGCCGTGCTGGACTCGGTGAATGGCAGTGTGCGCTTCTTTGGTTTAACGCCCACCAGCATGAAGCTAGAAGGTTTGGACAGGCACCATCGCTTGATTGACAGCTTCAAGAAGCTGCATTCGGCCAGGGGAAAGGATCTGTCATGACTCAAGTAGCTTTTAACGTCCTTGGAACGACTTTGGTTCCTTGCTCCTATGACCCCCTCACCGGTTACTACCGTGATGGCTGCTGCAATACGAATGAGGAAGATCAAGGCAGTCATGTCATTTGTGCAAAAGTGACTCAGGCATTTTTAGATTTCTCAATTCAACAAGGCAATGACTTGGTCACCCCAAGGCCAGAATATCGTTTCGCAGGTCTGGTGGCAGGCGATCGATGGTGCTTGTGTGCCTTGAGATGGCGGCAAGCTTACGAGGCGGGCGTGGCACCACCTGTGGTGCTTGAATGTACTCACAGCCGGGCACTTGATTTCGTGAAGCTGGCGCAATTGCAAGCTACCTAAATGAGCTACAGCCTGGTCTGGTTCAAACGCGACTTGCGTTGGCAAGACCATGAGGCGCTGGCCCACGCTGCCATGCATGGTCCGGTGCGGTGTATTTACGTTGTGGAACCCAAGCTATGGTTGCAACCCGATGCGGCTCTTCAGCACTTTGAGTTTATACGCGAGTCCTTGCAAGATCTAGATGCGCATTTAAGAACGCTGGGTGGCCGTGTTGAAATTCACACAGGTGAGCTGCCCGAGGTGCTGACAAAAATTTGGCACGATGCGCCGTTCTCTGGGCTGTATGCCCATGAGGAAACAGGCAATTCATTCACCTACGCACGCGATCTCAAGGTGGGTGCATGGTGTCAAGCGCACGGCGTCCGTTGGCAAGAGTTTGCACAATTTGGTGTGGTGCGCAGGCTGAAAAATCGCAATCTCTGGCAAGCTGCATGGGAGCAGCACATGGCGTCACCCCTGCAGAATTTGAATTCTTTGACGTTTTGGCAGTCGCCATCTGCAGCATCTTTTGTGATGTCTGCGCCATCTCAGTTGCAGCACAATCCACCCCTCAGGCAACGCGGCGGTCGGACACTTGCATTGGCCACGCTGAACAGTTTTTTAAGCGCTCGCAGCATTGGTTATCGTGGCGGTATATCTTCCCCTTTGTCTGCCCCCGATGCGTGCTCACGCCTTTCGGTCTATCTGGCTTTTGGGTGCATCAGCATGCGCGAAGTGGTACAAAAGACTCGCACTCACATGGCCGGCTTGCCGCCACAGGCTAGCCGTCATCGTGCCGGTTTGAGTGGCTTCTTGAGTCGCTTGTATTGGCACTGCCATTTCATTCAAAAGCTTGAAAGTGAACCGGCCATTGAGTGGCGCAACATGCACCGCGGTTATGACGACTTGCGCGAACAAACGTTCAACCCCGAATACTTTGAGGCACTGAAAGATGCGCGCACAGGTTGGCCTATGGTGGACGCTTGCGTCATCATGCTCCGAGAAACAGGCTGGCTCAATTTTCGGATGAGAGCCATGTTGGTCTCGGTGGCGGCTTATCCATTGTGGCTTCATTGGCGGCCTGTGGGCGAATGGTTAGCCACACAGTTTTTAGATTACGAGCCAGGCATTCATTGGAGTCAATTGCAGATGCAATCTGGCACCACCGGCATTAACACCACCCGTGTGTACAACCCCATCAAGCAAGCTCAAGACCACGACACTCATGGCGTGTTTGTTCGGCGTTGGTTACCGTACATGCGAGATGTGCCAGACACATGGTTGTTTGAGCCATGGCTTAAGCCAGCGCAATTGCAAGCCCACTCAACAACTTCTATAGAAATTCCTCCGCCACTGGTTGACTTGGCGTTGGCCACACGTACGTCTAAACAACTGCTTCATGCTAGACGCCAAACCAAAGAGGTGAAAGCAGGCAAACAAGCTGTGGTGGACAAGCACGCTTCTCGTCAAACATTTCGAAAGCGTTCAGCTTCTTTGAAAAAAAATGCAGGCGCATCACAGCAACTTGGATTTGATTTTTAGCATTTCGCAGAGTCAAAAATGCCCTCAAGAATTTCAATCTATGTCCCTCAAAAAGAAAACCGCCAGCTGCTGGTCATTGATGACTTAGTCGTTTCTTGGCTGGCGTTAAATTGACAAGACGCGCATTGAAGTTGATTTTATGGGTATTAGAAAATACAATTTGATACATGGCTTGCCATATGGCAATCAACGCCATACAATGCGCCACATGGCAACACATCAACCACCAACCCTCAAGCCGACAGCACGCGTCGGATGGAATAACCGTTCGCAGACGGTCACAATGCCGCTCGAATATCGATTTCCCGACTCTGTTCGCGAGGTCTTTATCCGCCGAGAAGGAGAGAGCGTGGTCTTAACCCCACGCCCAACTGATTGGTCGGGCTTCTTCGCTTGCGGCGTGAAAGCCTCTGACGACTTCATGGCAGACACGGAGCGCATGCCCATTCAGGCCCGAACGTTTTGACGGATCAATTGTTCATGTTGGACACAGATACCTGCATCTTTCTCATGCGCGGCGAGTCCCAGAGGCTGGAGGCAATGGTTCAGTCGGTGCCTCTGCAGCAACAGGTTATGTCGGCAGTGACGTTTGCTGAGCTGACCTATGGCGTTCAGGTCTCTTCTACTGCCAAGCGCAAACAGAACCAGATAACACTTGATAGTTTGGCATTGCATTTGGCTGTGCTGGACTGGCCTCAAGACGCGGCAAAACATTACGCCGTGATTCGTGCTGATCTGAAGAAACGCGGCGCCCAGCTGGGTGCGGCAGATCTCATGATTGCGGCACATGCGCGGGCGATAGATGCCATCGTCGTCACGAACAATGTGAAAGACTTAGGGCGAGTGAAGGGCTTGGAAGTTGAGAATTGGACCAAGTAACAAACTCTTACCAGGGCTTTACGAGGGTTTCCAGGAGTTCACGTTTAAAAGGCCGCCAAGAAGTTAATCTTAGCGGCCTTTAAACTTGCATCTGGTGGGCTGGCTTCTATTGAAGGATGCTCTATGAATCCCATAAATAGTCATACATACTGAATATAGTCAGATTGTTCCCCCTTCTATTTCCCCGTTTGCATGAAGTTACCCTTCATTTGCCTATTAGCTCAGAGTCTTT
>SHXD01000057.1 GCA_009693505.1 Limnohabitans sp. | reverse complement strand
AAAATCATTACATCAAATTTGTGAATTCTGCAATTTTTTTAACGCCTAAAATTGAAAGGCTGATGAATGTTTAGCGAAGTGGAATAAAAAACTCAGACATTCTCTTAGGCGGTAAGCCATGAGCTAAGGCTTCAGCAGCAATGCTGTCCATCATCTCTTGCGTAACGCCTTGACTGTGGCTGTAAATTTCCATCCAGGTTTCGATGTCATCTGGCGTGGCTTCTGGTCGTTGCATTAACACTGCACTGAGGCCCGACCACTTTTGCTTAAGTTCAACTTGAAAGGCTTCGACACGCGGTCGCCACAGTGCGTGTTCAGCAATGGGTAACTTGTAATAAACAAACAGAGTTTGCATGATCAATTCTTGGCTGTGGATAAATTTGAAGACTTTACTTGTCTTGCCCCATACCCGCCCAGCGTTTCACCAAATCTGTTTCGATGTCAAACAAATCAAGGCAACGTCCAACCGTGTGGCTTACCATGTCATCAATGGATTGAGGACGCGCATACAGCGCCGGCACCGGCGGCATCAGGATGGCGCCAATTTCTGAAGCTTGCAGCATGGTGCGAAGGTGCCCGCTGTGAAGCGGCGTTTCGCGAATCATAAGAACCAATCTTCTGCGTTCTTTGAGCACCACGTCGGCAGCTCTGGAAAGCAATCCATTCGTCATACCGTAGGCAATTTCAGACAACGACTTAATGGAGCAAGGCGCAACTACCATGCCCATGGTCTTGAAGGAACCGGAGGAAATGGTAGCGCCAATATTTTTAGAACTGTGAACCTCGGTGGCAAGCGCTTCCACTTCTTTCAAACTCATGTCCAACTCCGTAGACAAGGTCATTCGCGCTGAATCGCTCATGACCAAATGGGTTTCGATGTCTGACTGCTGCAAGACTTGAAGAATGCGGACACCATAAACAATGCCAGAAGCACCACTGATGCCCACAATCAATCGCCGTGGGTTATTAGAAAAACTAGAGGTGCTCATAGGATTGCCTGTTTTGTCTTTGAAGTCTGATCAACTCGCTTCATCTGGTCTGAATTTTGATTCGGCTTTGACGTCGTTGCGTTGCTGCATCAGACTGATCTTGCCATTTTCCAAATAACGGCCTGTTGCAGCACGCTCTGCAGCGGCGTCCCATTGGGGCAGCCAGTCTCCCAATGAGTACCCAAACCAGGGCGCCTGGGGCCTCAACTTAGGGAGCCCAAGCTCCTCCCATATGGCCTTCGAACGCTCCATGTAGTCTTTTGTTGGCAAGGCCAAGGGAGGCATGTCACCTTTCATGGTGGCGTCCATCAGAAGGGTGGAATCTTCCTCACCATCATTTTCTCGCTTGGGTCCGTGACCTTGACCGCGATGGTCTAAGGTTCTGACATCTGCCGTGGGGTTCATGCGGTATGCCATGGCCCATAACAAAGCATCTGCATTGTCAGGGTCAATGTCTTCATTGACTGCGATCACAATCTTGCCGCAATCGCCTTTGAAAAAGGCTGCCCCATAAAGAGCACGCCAAATTTCTGTTTTGGGGGTTGTCTTTTCAAAAGTGACAATGGTGACACGCAACAAGCCTGTTAAAGGTTCATGCAATGAAACCTTCTTGACACCGCGAATGCCCAATGAGGTTCTCAAATGCGCCAAAAACAAAGGCTCATAAGCCACACGTTTGATGACACTGGATTCGCTAGGGGCCACTTGACTGATGTAAGAAGGAATAACGGGCTTGAAGCGATGCGTGATGGCCGTGATCTTCATGGGCAAATTGAACTCTTCCAAAGCCACATGACCATGCGATTCACCAAAGGGCGCCTCGGGCTCAAGCATGTCTAAATCAATTTGACCCTCAATCACAATTTCAGCTTGCGCAGGAACACGCAAGTTCACCGTTCGGGCTTGGGTGACTTGAATGGGCACACCTGCCAAACCACCTGCCACATCAAATTCATCCATGCCAATCGGCAATTTTTGCGGGCCCATGAAAGCCACATAAGGTGGGCACCCTAAAACAACGGCACATGGCATGGTTTTGTGACCGGCCTTCTTCCAAGCTTGGTAATGCAAATAACCACCTGCACCGCCCACCCGCGTGGCCATGCGAACGACCATTCGATCGGGTGCTTTTAAAGCACAACGGTAGGTGCCCATGTTTTGCACGCCAGTGACAGGATCGACCGTGATGACGTTGGTGGCTGTCAGGGTTGGGGCGCTGTCAAATCCTGGCGTCGAAATGGGAATGGGCAACATGTCAAGACCCTTGCCTTCGCCCAGAAGTTCTGCGCCTTCATGAACCACCTCTTGGCATTCAGCGTTGTCAACCCTTTGAGGCGCAATGGGGTTGGCAATAGCCCGATCCCAACGGGCTTGAATTTCCTCAACCGAGGAGCCCATGCCAACGCTGTAAATTTCACGATTGGCGGCCAGCGCACCCACAACAACGGGGATGTCGTATTTGCGGCCTTGCGCGTTGACAATATTGGTAAATAAAAATGCTTTTCGTTCTGTCTCATCCATGCCGCCCACGAATTGCCACCGAACCAAAGGATGCAATTCGGAATCTTTGTCGATAGGTCGATCGATCACTTGCAACAAGCCACGCTGTTTCAAGGTTTCTAAATGATCATGAAGATCTGGATAGCCGGTTTTTGATTGACTCATGACTGCAAATTTAATTGGATGCGCTGATGATGCCCGCTTAAAAGTTCACATGCATCTAACATAACCCGAGAAATACTCACACTTAAGATGGCGCAGCGGCCGTCCAGCCCATGCCCGCCGAAAGTTGATCGATCGATTGCTCAGTGTCTTGCCCCTCTTTCAGCAACCATTCACAGAAGCCTTCAATGACGGGGCTTTCTTGCGCACTGAGAGGTGCGTGGGCATAGTAGCGTCGTTGTCTTGCTGCCAGCAAGCCAAAGGGCGCGCACATGCGTCCTGCAATGATGTCATCGGCCACCAAAAACAAAGGCACAAGGACGACTCCCAAGCCTTCTGCTGCTGCCTGCAAGGCAAAATACATTTGCTCAAATTGCAAGCTGTGTGAGACCCGCAAGTCGGCTTGCCCTGCCATTGGCAACCACTCTGACCATGCCATGGGTTCGGTGTCATAACTGATGAGCGTTTGTTCGGCCAGCGCCTTGGGGCTGTCCAATTGGCCATTTTCCATTAAATCAGGGTGACAAACCGGCACTATGGTTTCTGTCATGAAGGGAACAGAAAGCATGCCAGGAATGGGGTGATGAGATCCACGGATAGCGACGTCATAGACACGGTCTTCAAAATTAACAGGCGCCGTGGAAGTTGTTAATTTCACCTCCACGCCACCTCTGCGCCTTTGAAAGGCAGAAATTCGGGGAATAAGCCAACGCATGGTGAAGGTGGGCGGCGCACTGATGCGCAATGCAGTAGGTTCGGTCTGCTCCAATAATTGCATGGAGGTGACCGCGATGCGGTCCAAGGCGGGCGTGACAGCAGCCAGAAAAGTTCTGCCGGCATCCGTGAGGCTCAATTGGGATTGGGCACGGTTGAACAAACTTGTTCCCAACCAGGTTTCTAGTGTTGCCACCTGTTTGCTGACGGCGCCATGCGTGACAAAAAGTTCTTTGGCGGCCTTGGTAAAGCTGACGTGCCGTGCGGCGGCTTCAAAGGCTCTGACCGCATTCAAGGGTGGAAGTTTTCTCATACCCCTATCTTACCCAAGCTTTGGATTTCTTGCTTAGATGTGAGTTTTACTCGACATCTTTGAAATAAACTGGCCTGTACAGCCCACAAAATGGGTAGAAACTGACAAGACATGAAAGCAGCCCCATTTGATTACGTCCGAGCCGAAAATCTTGCCCACGCTTTAGACAAGCTGAGCGAGAGCGGCGGCGATGCAAAATTGATTGCTGGCGGTCAAAGCTTGGTACCCATGATGGCCATGCGATTGGCTAGGCCGGCCTTGTTGATTGACATCAACAGATTAGATGAACTCAAAGACATTGAAATTCAAGCAACACATGTGAAAGTGGGCGCCGGCGTTCGGCAACGCGACCTTGAGTTTCATCCCCAACTTCACTCACACCTTCCTTTGGTGGGCAAAAGCATGCAATGGGTAGGTCACGAACAAACACGTAACCGTGGCTCTGTCGGTGGCAGCCTGGTCCATGCCGACCCTTCAGCAGAGTTGGCCTTGGCAGCATTGGTTCTCGAAGCGGGTTTCACGCTTGAATCAAAATCTGACGGAAGGCGGCATTTGAAAGCTGATGAATTTTTTCTAGGTCCGATGTTCACTGCTGTTTCAGATTCGGAGGCTTTGACTCAGATCGATTGGCCTATTTGGCAAGGAGGTCATGTTGGAACTGCCTTCGAGGAAACAGCTATTCGAAAAGGTGACTTTGCAATGGCCTCTGCCGCCTGTCAAATTCAAACTCATGAAGATGGTCGCGTTCGTCGCATCAGTTTTGGTATCGGCGGCGTTGATGGAACCCCCCTAGTCTTTCCTGAATTGGCCAAGTCTTTAGAAGGTCAAGTTCTTGGCACCGAAAGTGCGTTGCATGTTGCTCATGAGGCGGCTCAATCTAGCCAGCCCGGCAGTGACATGCATGCCACCGCGGCCTACCGCAAACATTTGGCTGAAGTGCTGCTCAGCAGAGCACTTCAATCTGCTTATGCCCAGGCATGCGCCAACACGCAAGCATCCAACATCACATGACCGCTCCAAACACCCTTCTCAAATCGATTCAAATTCAAGTCAACGGCACTCATCAGCACCGACTGGTAGAGCCGCGCACCAGTCTGGTTGATTTCATACGCGATGAACTCGGCCTCACTGGCACGCACGTTGGCTGCGAGCATGGTGTGTGTGGTGCATGCACTGTTTTGTTGAACGATGAACCCGTTCGCTCTTGCTGCATGTTTGCCGTTCAAGCCGATGAAATGCGTGTCACCACTGTGGAGGGCTTGGCCCCCGAACGCGGCGTCATGACAAAAATACAAGATGCATTTTGTGAAAAGCACGCTCTCCAATGCGGTTACTGCACGCCCGGCATGCTCATGGCTTGTCATGCACTGGTTGCAGACAACCCACATCCAACGGAAGACCAAGTCAGAGATGCCATTAGCAGCAACATCTGCCGTTGCACAGGCTACCAACAGATTGTGGATGCCGTGATGTATGCAACCCAAGCTGAAGGCAAGTGATCATGAGCAAAAGCCCATTTCGCTTTATTGGCAAACATCGCCGCGCTGTAGAACACAAAAGGTTTGTGCTGGGCCAAGGTCATTTTGCAGCTGACATTCAGCTTCAAGGCATGCTTCACATTGCCTTGGTTGCATCGCCTTATGCCAGTGCCAAAATCAAATCCATCGATGTCAGCCAAGCCCTGGCCATGCAGGGTGTGCATGCCGTCTTAACCGGTGAAGAACTTCGCCAAAATACCGAGGCCATGCTACCTGGCGTCGATGCGCCCCAAGTTACTCGTTACCCCATGGCATTTGATGTCACACGCTATGCCGGAGAGTGGGTGGCTGCCGTTGTGGCTGACAGTCGCGCCTTGGCAGAAGATGCGGCAGAGTTGGTGATGGTCGACTACGAACAGCTTCCAGCCGTAGTCGATCCGCAAGAAGCCTTGCTTTCCAATGCCACATTGGTCCACCCCGCGCATGGCAGCAATGTGATTTTTCATCGGCATTTTGTGTGGGGCCCGGTGGACCATGATTTTTCGCAATGCGATCATCAACTGAGCTACCGTGTCAGTTGGGCGCGCAATGCCACCGTTCCAATTGAGACCTTTGCAGTGGCCTGCCAATGGAACGACTCAACAGGCATTTTAGATGTGTGGGCTTCAATTCAAATGCCCAAATTTCCAGATCAAATGGCCAAAGCTTTGCGCCTTTCGGGCAATGCTGTGCGCGTACATTTCGATGTCGATGTCGGCGGCAGTTATGGCGTTAAGCGGGGTTTGAAGCACTCGGTGTTGGTGGGCTACTTGGCCAAAAAGTTAGGCCGCCCCGTCAGATTGGTCGAAGATCGATTGGAAAACATGCGAGGGGGAGACATGCAAGGCCCTGACCGCATCTTTGATGTCAGCTTAGGCTTTCAAAACAATGGCGAAATTAAATCCATGCGCATGAAGGCCGTGGACGACATTGGCGCTTATTCTGGCCGTTCACCTTTGCAATTAGGCAAACCAGTGGGTGCCATTGTCGGTCCCTACAAAATCAACAGTGTGTCTTACGACGCCATGGCCGTCATGACCAACAAAACACCTCAAGAGGCGGTTCGTGGTTTTGGTCAAGCCCCCACAAACTATGCCATTGAAACAGGCATTGACAAAGTCGCACGCTTCCTCAAACTCGATCGCATTGCAATTCGCCGACTTAACATGATCGGCAAAGATGAGTTCCCCTATTTAATTCCAAGCGGCACCTCCTACGATTCAGGCGACTACGACACGGTCATGACGAAAGCCCTCAACGCCGCCTCTTACGAAAAACTGCTCAAGGAACGCGACGCCTTGCGTGCAGCAGGCCAACTGTCTGGCATCGGCATTTCAACCTGCCTTGAGCCGTCTGGTGGCAACGCATCTTTCGAGCCCCTGTTCAACCCTAAAAACGAAACAACCACATGGATGGATTCATGCTTGGTTCGAGTTGATTTGTCGGGTTCTATCACCGCTTTAATGGGTACCTCCACATCGGGCCAAGCCCATGAAACCATGGTCTCTACCGTTGTAGGCGAAGTACTTCACCGCGAACCTGACAGCATTCGCGTCTTGCATGCCGATTCATTGAACGCACTACCATCTAATAGCCCTGTGGGCAGCCGAATGGCCATCATGTTAGGCGGTGCAGCAGCAGGTGCAGCCAAGAAAATCAAAAACAAACTGCTGAAGATTGCTGCACACAACTTAGGTGTTTCACTTGAACAATTGGACTATGAAGGTGGCCATGTTCAAGTGAAGAACGAGCCAGAAAAAAAACTATCGTGGGATGCTTTGGTTGAAATTGCACACCGCAAATTTCACAAACTGCCACAGGGCATGGAGCCAGGGCTTCAAGAAAAGTTTGTCTGGGAAGTTCCAACAGGCGGCATGTTGCCCACTGAAGATGGCAGAGTTCAAATGTACCCATGCCACTCCTTTGAATCGCATGTGGTGTTGGTCAGCATTGATCCAGGAACCTGCAAAGTGACCGTGCGCAAATACGTTTGCGGCCATGACTGTGGCGTCATGATCAGCCCCGATGTGGTTCATGGCATGACCTACGGCGGCATTGCTCACGGACTGGGCGCCGCCTTGATGGAAAAATTTGCCTTCTCACCAGAAGGACAACTTCTTGCGGGCACCTTCATGGATTATTTGCTGCCATCGTCAGCAGAGGTTCCATCCATCACCATCGTTGACCATTGCACGCCCTCGCCTCTGACGGAGTTTGGTCAAAAGGGTTCTGGCGAAGCAGGCTATTTAGGCAGCCCAGCCGCCATAGCCAGCGCGGTCAACGACGCCCTGTCCACTCAGGGCGCCCAAATTGACCATCTGCCTATGACACCCCAGGCCATCTGGTCTGCTTTAAACGACGCCAAATCAACTGTATAAAACGCTTATCTCAAAGGCCAACTCACATGACTACACACACCCACATGCTATCCGGACCTGCTGGCAAAATTGCGGTTCATGTCTCAGGGCCCACTGACGGCCCTGCTGTTTTGATGACGCATTCCATCCTTTCATCTAGCATGATGTGGCGTGAACAGGCCAGCTTGTTGGCGGCCACTGGATGGCGTGTCATTTGTGCAGACACTCGGGGCCATGGCCAATCTGAATGCCAGACCCAGAGCTGCACCATGGACGATTTGGTTGCCGACAGTTTGGCCGTGCTTGATGGCCTTCACATAGAAAAAGCACACTATATAGGCCTGTCTCTAGGCGGCATGAGTGGCGCTGGATTTGGTATTCAACATTCAGATCGATTGCTCAGCTTGGTGTTGTGTGATTGCCGGGCCGATATGCCCGCCCCGATGGGTGATGTTTGGAATGATCGCATGGCAAGTGCCACACAAGATGGTTGTCAAATCCTGGCTATTCCAACAACAGAACGATGGTTTGGTGCCCCCTTCCTATCTTCGAATTCAGAAACTGCAAAAGCATTTCAAGACACCATCGGTCATACACTAGTCAACGGATTTTTAAGTTGCGCAAAGGCCATACAAGGCCTGAATTATTTGGATCAAGTCTCTCAGATCAAAGTCCCCACCACTTTGATTGTGGGCGCCAACGACGGCCCCCTTCCGCAAGCCATGCAAGCCATGCAACAAAAAATTCACGGATCGCATCTGGAAATCATTCCTAAGGCTGGACATTTGCCCAACATTGATCAAGCCCACTTATTCAACGCAGCACTGATGCGGCACTTTTACCATCACATCTCAGGAATTTAAGCATGAGCGATCAAATCAAAATTCAACAAGATGGGCGTATTTTGCGCGTCACCTTCAACCGTGCTGAAGGCAATGGCGTTTCCGACAGCATGGCTGCAGCCTTGTCTGAAGCCGTTTTGAATGCACACGAAACTTCCGACTGTGTGGTTCTGAACAGCGTTGGACCCGACTTTTGCACGGGCCGTGTGCGTGATGCAGATTTTCCGCCCTCACCTGAGGCCTATTCACGCCGTCCTGAATACGACTCCATTTTTAACAGTTACAAAGCTTTGCGCAGTTGCACGGTACCGGTCATTGGCGTGATTGAAGGCAAATGCATGGGCTTTGGCACAGCCATTGCAGCACTGTGTGATGTGTCATTTGCCAGCGACACAGCCACCTTCAACATTCCTGAAATTGCGCACAACGTCATGCCCACCATGGTCATGTCTGCAATTTACGATCGCATGAACCGCAATGCCATTTTGTACATGGCCTACTCGGCAGACTTTATCAGTGCCACGCAAGCGCAGTCTTATGGCATTGTCAGCAATGTGGTTGCGCAAGCTCAGCTCAATTCAGAAGTGAAACGTTTTTGCGAGACCTTACTCAGCCGGCCACGCCCTGCTATTTTGGGTCTGAAAGAATATTTGCGAGTGGCTCCCCGCATGGACGAACAAGGTGCCATTGACTACGCGAGAAGCTTGCACTCCATGGTCAACACCTCTGCTGCTATGAAGAAAAAAGCGCATTGAACGTCGCATCCAACAATTCACAGTTCAACAGAAAGTAGCAAGATGGAAATATTGGGCCAGCAACTTATTTCAGCGCCACGTCAAAAAGTTTGGGATGCCCTAAATGACCCGCTCATTTTGAAAGAATGTTTGCCTGGTTGCGAAGCTGTCGAGCAACTGTCTCCTGAAGAGTTTAGAGTCGTCATCAAAACTGCCATCGGCCCCTTAAAGGCGCGTTTTCAAGGCTCGCTCAAAATCACAGAAGCCAAAGTACCCAAATTCTGTGTCATGCATTTTGAGGGCCAAGGTGGTGCCATCGGATTTGGCAAGGGAACCGCATCTGTCACTTTGAAAGAAGCCGCAGATGGCACAGATTTAAGTTACGAAGCAAAGGCACAAATTGGCGGCAAATTGGCGCAAGTAGGCTCTCGGCTGATTGACAGCGTTGCCAAAAAAATGGCTGACGACTTTTTCAAGGCATTTCAAATTGCTGTGGGGCCCAAGCCCACTGAACAGATGACCTCAATGGCAGAGGCCCCCAAGGCGGCCCCAATTTCGGGTGTTAACTCGGCCAACACCCAACTTGAAAGTTCGCCACAAAGCCCAGAAAAAATGGTGCCCGCTTGGTGGCTTTTTCCAGCTACTGTTTTAGGAGCTGCCATCATGATGGCAGGATCTCGTTGGATGCATTGACTCTGTCAAAAAATTATTAGGAGACATGCCATGACTTTAGACATAGATTGCCGCAGATTGCCAGCAAGTGATTTTGCTGCTCTTCGAAAATTGACATTCCTCGGTTTGGTCGCTTTGTCTGTTTCAGTTTCAGCGCAAACCGCACCGGCACAAAATACAGCTGCCTCAGCAATTGCAGGCACATCCATGCCTTCCAATTTGGGCCTCATGCAATACGACAAGCCAGACCGGGCAGAAAAGATTTTGGAAGCGGCCACCAAGGAAGGCACGCTCACACTTTACACAGCATTTCGGCCTCAAGATTTGCCTTTGATCATTGCCCCTTTCGAAGCCAAATACGGCATCAAAGTCAAATCGTGGCGATCTGGTAGCAACAACGTCACGCAGCGAGTCATCCGCGAAGCGGCAGGCAAACGGCCTGAGGTCGATGTCATCATGATGCCAGCCAGCGAAATGGAAGCTGTGTACCGAGAAAAGCTTCTGCAAGCTGTCACATCGCCTTTAACTAAGGACCTGATACCTATTGCATCACCTTCGCATAAAAACTGGGCCACCGTGTTCATGAACGTGACGGTTCACTCCTACAACACACAACTCATTAAGAAAGAAGAGCTTCCAAAGTCTTTTAACGACTTGCTAGACCCTAAATGGAAAGGGAAGTTAGGCATTGAATCCAAGGCAGAAGAGTGGTACAGCAAAGTGATCAGCGTCATGGGCGAAGAAAAAGGTCTCAAATTCTTCCGCGAATTGGTGGCTAAAAATGGCATGTCTGCCCGCCTTGGCGCTTCCTTGCTGCACAACCTTGTGATTGCTGGTGAAGTACCTTTGGCACTGACAGTCTACATAGATTTGCCAGAAAAGGACAAAAAAGCTGGCAAACCTGTGGATTGGTTTTCCCTTGATCCCGTGGTTGCTCAGGGGTTCAACATCTCCATTGCGCAAAAAGCGCAGCACCCTAATGCCGCTTTGCTCTTTTACGACTACATGCTGTCAAATGAAACGCAGAGATTATTGACATCATTGCATTACTTTCCTGCCAGCACCAAAGTCAGCAACCCATATCCCAACATGAAGATTGAAGTGATCGACCCTGTGGCCACCATGGACACCTTTGGAAAATGGACCAAATCATTTGATGAAGTCGTTATCAAGAACTCAAGCTCCAAATAATTACTTGGATTCACCATGAAAAAAACGACTCCCGCTACAAAATCAACACCGTCAGAAAAGCGAGGCTATCGTGATCTTCACGAACACTTGGCTGAGCTTGACAAGCAAGGGCTTCTAATTACCGTTGATCGGCCCATCAACAAAGACACTGAACTTCACCCCTTGGTGCGTTGGCAATTTCGAGGTGGTATTGCCGAGCCTGACCGCAAAGCTTTTCTGTTTACCAATGTGGTGAATGGCAAAGGCAAAAAATACGATATCCCAGTTGTTGTCGGCGCACTGGCAGCAACCCGTAAAATTTACAGCGTTGGCATGGGCTGTGAAATTGCAGACATTGGTAAAACTTGGAGCCATGCCATTGCCAACCCCATCAAACCCAAAGTCGTTAAAGATGCACCTTGCCAAGAAATTGTCATTCAAGGCAAAGACCTGTTAAAGCCTGGAAAGGGCGTTGACGGTTTGCCTATTCCCATCTCGACACCAGGTTGGGACAATGCACCCTACACCACTTTGTCGCAGTACATTACCAAAGACCCAGAGACTGGCATTCAAAACATGGGCATCTACCGGGGGCAAGTCAAGTCACCTACTCGCTTGGGCATGAACCCTTCGCTTGAGAATCAGCCAGGCATCTACACCCACTGGGAAAAAGCCAAGGCGCGTGGCGAACGTTTGCCTGCCGCTGTGATTTTAGGATGCCCACCTTGCGTGGCCTTCACCTCGGCCCAAAAATTATCAGAAGACACCGATGAATTGCATGTGGCGGGTGGGCTTGCTGGCGCACCCATCCATGTTGTGAAATGCAAAACTGTTGACCTCATGGTTCCAGCAGACGCTGAGATTGTGATTGAAGGTTTTATCAACACAGAATGGTTAGAGCCCGAGGCGCCCTTCGGTGAGTCTCATGGTCATGTGAATTTGCAAGAGTTCAATGCCTACATGGAAGTCACGGCCATTACGCTCCGCAAAGACGCCATTTTGACCTCCATCATTTCTCAAGTCACCCCTTCAGAGTCGAGCCTCATTAAACGGGTTGCTTTAGAACCCGTGTTCTTAAATCATTTGAGCAAGGCCATGGGCATCAAGGGTGTGAAAAAAGTGGTCATGCACGAACCGCTTACCAACTTGCGCAAGGTGATCTCCATTGTGGTCGATCGAAAGATGCCGCAAACCGAGGTTTGGCGAGCCTTGTATGGCGCCGCCTCCTTGTTGCGTTCTGGCGGCAAAATGGTCATCGCAGTAAACGATGACATTGACCCCGACAATGCCGACGCCCTGCTTTGGGCCATGAGTTATCGCGCCAACTTTGCGCTCGATTTGCAAGTGTTGCAAAACCGCGACCCTGGCCACGGGCCTCGCAGTCCTCGAAACAAGGGCATGGACTCCTCCTTGCTGATTGATGCAACCTTGAAAGATAATTTTCCGCCGATTGCACTGCCGAAAAAAGAATTCATGGAGAACGCCAAGGCCATTTGGGAAGAGTTGGGCTTGCCCCAGTTAAAACCTGAATCACCATGGTATGGTTATTCTCTGGGTGACTGGAGCGAGCGCAATGAGCAAATGGCCCAGCGCGCGGTCAAAGGCGATTACTTTGTGACGGGTGAAGAAATTGCGAAAATGCGTCGCAAAGATGTCGCCATGAACACAGAAATTAAGCATGTGATGGCAGACGAGGGCCGCAAAGCACTGCCTGCAAAGAGCAAGTCCAAAGTCGCTGCCAAGGGCAAGAAAACCAGTCTCAAAAAATAAGAGTCCAACGCAATTTCTAAAGGTTTCAGATGGAAAGCGTCAAACAGAATAAATTGCTGACCGAAGTTGGCCGAGGAACGCCCATGGGCGAACTCATGCGACGCTATTGGCAACCGATTGGCGCGGCCATCGATCTTGAGAGCAAATGGACCAAGCGAGTCAGATTGCTCGGCGAAGATTTGGTCATTTTCAAAGACCGCCAAGGACGTCTAGGTTTAATTGCTGAGCAATGTCCACACCGCCGCGCCTCTTTTGCGCATGGCATCCCCACCGAAAATGGCATTCGCTGCCCGTATCACGGCTGGGAATACAACGCGCAAGGCAAGTGCATTCACCAACCCAATGAGCAAGACAAGTGCGCATTCAGAGACAAGGTCAGCACCGATGCCTACCCAATCCAAGAAATGGGCGGCATGCTGTTTGCCTACATGGGGCCGCAGCCGCAGCCGCTTTTGCCGCGTTGGGATGGTTTTGTGGCGCAAGGCACCATTCGCATCATGGGTCGAACCATTCTGCCAATCAATTGGCTGCAGATCATGGAAAACTCACTTGACCCTGTGCACACCGAGTGGCTGCATGGTCACCAGTATGAATTCTTAAAAGAGCAAGAAGGTGTCAAAGTCGCCATCAGCACACGCCACTTGAAAATTGATTTCAAAGAGTTTGAATATGGCATGACCAAGCACAGGCTGTTAGAGGGCCATTCAGAAGACGGCGACGACTGGAAAGTGGGACACCCTATTGTGTTTCCAAACATGCTGGCCGTTGGCAATGGCGATGAAAAGTCTCGCTATTACTCATTCCAAATGCGTGTGCCTGTAGACGATACGCACACCATGCACCTTTGGTTCAACGCTTATGTGCCGCCCCATGGTGTGGAAGTGCCCAAGCACCTTCTTGAAAAAGTACATACCTACGAGGTTCCCTTTATCGATGACAAGGGTGAGTTCATCGTCGACAACGTCGATGGGCAAGACATGATGGCCTGGATTTCCCAAGGCGCCATTGCAGATCGATCATTGGAAAATTTGGGAGCCACAGACAAAGGCATAGTGATGTACCGTCGCATGTTGAAACGGGAAATGCAAAAGGTTCGAGCAGGTATCGATCCGATCGGCATCGTGCGCGACAGCACTCGCAATGAACGCATTGACCTGCCCAATGAAAAAAAGAAACACCACAACAGCGATGGCTTCACCAGTTTCATGATGCGGACGCACGCCAAGTATTCTCCCATCGCCAACGACTTGTCGAAGTTGTTTGAACCTCACCTCCACACAGCCAAGTAAGCACCATGCAAATCAATGAGCTCAAACAAAGACTGATCGATGCAGGCCATATCTTGGAAAATGCAGGTCAAGGCGACTTAACCCGTGGCCATGTCTCCATTCGTTTACCTGACGACCCCACTCACTTCATCATGAAGCCCCACAGTTATGGGTTTGATGAAATCACACTTGAAAACATTGTGCTGTGCAACCTCGAAGGCGAAAAAGTAGGCGGTGGTGGACGCAAGCACAGTGAGGTCTACATTCACTCCGAAATTTACAAAGCCAGGCCAGAAGTGAACAGTGTCATTCACACGCACCCCACCTATGCCGTTGCTCTGTCTGCAACCAATCAGGCTTTAGAACCCATTAGCCAACCTGCGGTTGCCTTTGCAGATGGCCTGCCATATTTCAATGACGCCATTGACCTCATTCGCACACAAGATCTCGGCCGAGGTGTGGCCAAAGCATTGGGTTCCTGCAAAGCCGTTCTGATGCGAAACCATGGCGCCGCCATTGTGGGTCAGAATGTGGAAGAGGCCACCATCTTGGCCATCATGCTAGACAATGCTTGTCAAATACAGCTGGCCACCATGGCGGCTGGTGGTATCGGTGAAAAGTTCACGTCCGAGCAAGTTCACAAGTTGCACCATGACATTACAAGGCCTGAGCAATATGTGATTAATTTTGAATATCTGAGAAGACGTGCCATTCGAAATATGGCATCCTGATAACCGACCTCGTTTTTTCCTGCTAATTGACTTTGCAACTCCGAATAGGAACCATCCGATGCGCACCTTCAATACCCTTTTGAGCACCGTTTTTTTGGCAATCACTTGTGGCCTTTCACAAGCTCAAACAATGGACGCAAGCAAGCCCCTTTCCATTCAAGAGCTGGCAAACTACCAAGGCGCAGACCGAACCGCCAGACTCATTGAAGGCGCCAAAAAAGAAGGCAGTTTGGTGGTCTATCACGTGTACCCTGCTCTCACCAACATCATGAATGATTTTGGTAAGAAATACGGCATCAAAATCAAATCTTGGCGCGCTGGTTCTGAGGCTGTTCTCCAGCGCGTCACCAGTGAAAATCGGGGTAATAAGTTTGATGTCGACATTGTCCAAAACAATGCGCCAGAAAATGAAGCTGCGTTCAGAGAAAAACTGTTGCAAGAAGTGTATTCGCCCTATCAAGCTGATTTACTAGCTCAGGCTATACCGTCTCACAAACAATGGGTAGGTATCACCATTGACATTTGGACGGCCGCTTACAACACCGAAAAAATTAAGAAAGAAGACCTGCCCAAAACCTACAAGGATTTACTTGATCCCAAATGGAAAGGTCAACTAGGGATTGAGGGCAACAACCACGCATGGTTTGGTGCCTTGATGGCCAAAATGGGTGAAGACGAAGGACAAAAATTGTTCTCGAGCATTGCCGGCACCAATGGCATTTCAAACCGAAAAGGTCATTCGCTGTTAACCATGATGGTGTCTTCAGGTGAAGTTCCCTTGGCACTCACTGTCTACAGCTGGAACCCCGAGCAATTGAAACAAAAGGGTGCACCTGTTGAAGGATTGGCTTTGCAACCCTTGATGGCACAACCCAGCACCATCGCCATGCTGAAAAAATCTCCCAATCCGTATGCTGCACTTTTGTTCTATGACTACATGCTCAGCGAAGGTCAAAAGCAACTTCATGATTTGAAGTTTGTGCCAGCCAGCAAAAAATACGAGTTGCCCTTTCCAAAGGTACCTCTCAATTTCATCGACCCCGCCATGGCTTTAGACCAACAAGCCAAGTGGTTCAAGATGTTTGAAGAAAACGTCGTTAAAAAGACCAAATAAATGCGGACAACCTAGGCCGTGGCCATAGACAAGCCTCTTCAAATTGCCGTCGTTGGATTTGGCGCAGCTGCGCAGGCATTCATTCCAGCCATTCAGGCCAATTCATCCTTCCAGTTGGTGGCTGTGGTCGAGCCGCATCCCGAAGTTCAAAAAGCTGCCCGACATTTGGGCGTTCCTGTTTTTGAGGAATTATCGGAGCTCAAAACAGTCTCTCAACTCGATGGTGTCTACCTGGCCACGCCTACCCCACTGCATTCACAACAAGCCATCGCCTCTTTAGAAAACGGCTGGCATGTCTTGGTTGAAAAACCCATGGCTTGCAATGTTTCAGAAGGCATCGCCATGGTGCAAGCCTCACGCAAATGCCATCGGCACTTGACTGTGGGTCATTCACACAGTTTTGATGCGCCTATACAGGCCATGAAACAAATCATTGAGCGTGGCGAAATAGGCACTGTGTCCATGGTCAATAACTGGTGTTTCACTGACTGGGTGTATCGGCCACGCAGACCGGAAGAGTTAGATTCGAAATTGGGCGGAGGCGTGCTGTTCCGCCAAGGTGCACACCAAATTGATATTTTGCGTGCCTTGTGTCATTCACCTGTCAAGACAGTGAAGGCCAAGCTTTTTAACACTGATTCCAAACGAAACACCATGGGCGCCCATGCCATTTATTTGGATTTTGAAAATGGTGCAGCCGCAACGGCCATTTACAATGGGTATGGTGGCATGTCGAGCATGGACTTAACACAGCATATTTCAGAGTGGGGATATGAGCAACTTCCAGATTCTCGGAAGTGGTACACCGCCAATCAAGCACTCCAATCAGCTGAGCAAGAACTGGCAGCAAAGCAAAAACGGGCCCTGGGCGCCATTCCTGCTGAAGCGCCCTATCAGCCCCATTTTGGACTGACTGTGGTCAGTGGCAGTCAGGGCGATATTCGCCAAACGCCTCACGGCTTGATGGTTTGCAATGCAACTGGACACACTGAAATTCACTTGCCATCGCATCAAAGCCCAAGAGACTTGGTCTTGGCAGAGCTCGAACAAACTTGGCGTGGAAAGGGCTCACACTGGCACAGCGGCTATTGGGGCCTAGAGAACTTGCGAATTTGCCAGGCCGCCATAGAGTCTGCCGAATCTGGCAGAGAAGTGCT
>SHXD01000011.1 GCA_009693505.1 Limnohabitans sp. | reverse complement strand
CGGGCTTTGATTTTGCCGGCGTCGCGCACCTTGCACATGGCCTGGTCAACTTTGTCTACTGCCGCCAATAAACGGGCTTCACCACCTTCGGGGCAACCCAAAAGGTAGCTTTGCCCCATGATTTGAACTTCAAGTTGTTTGTTGCTCATGAGTCGGCGTCTGAGGGGGAATTTTGGGGCAAACGCTCAATCAGGGCATCTACACGGGAGCGGGCGGCCGCCAATTTGGACTTGAGCAGGTCGCGCTCGTGAGACAGGGCCAATACTTGCTGATGCAGCAGTGCATTGGTCTTATGCAGCTCTTCGTGGCGGAGCAAAAGGTGCTCAACCCGGTCTGCAATCTGGTCGACGGTGGTGGGATTCGTCATGTCAGATGAATTGTAATGTCACTGATTGTAGGTTTGGTTCAAGTTCCCATCTTACAATGGCATTTGTTGGTGCTCGGGGTTTGGTTCACAAACCTCAGTTCAACGGGAAGCAGGAGAGGAAGCCCCTACGGGGTGAACTTGACCTGCGCTGCCCCCGCAACGGTCAGCAGACGGGCATTTTTGCCCCGCTTTCATTGATTGCCACTGAGTGCTCTTAAACAGGTGCTTGGGAAGGTGATGAAGGTTGCTCTGCTTAGCCCGGATACCGGCCAACAAGGCGGTCCCTCGAAAGAGGGGTCTATCGTTCGTGCACTGTCGGGGAAGGCGGTGAGAACACATTTGTTGATAAATCATGACATTTTCTAAATCTTTGGGTCGGCGTGTTTTCACGCCTTTGTTCGGCCGGCCATATCAAGAGTTATTGGAACTATTGTGGAAGTCCACAAGTCAGTACGATGTTTCTATTCACTTGTCGACTGAGGTTCAATTGCCCAATGCTGTTTTGCCAATTGGTACAACTTATGACAAAGCTTTGGTAGAGCGCCTACAACGCGCGGGTGTTGATGCTATGTTGGAGTTTGGCGAAGGGCACACACTGGTTCTGCCTAATCGCAATATGACAAAGCAACCGGTGTCAAGTCAATACGAATTATTAAAATGATGATTTTTGGCCCTCAGCGGATTGTCTGCCTTACCGAAGAAACTACTGAATGGTTGTACCTGCTCGGACAGGATCACCGCATTGTGGGTATCTCTGGTTACACCGTGCGTCCCCGTCGTGCACGCGATGAAAAACCAAAAGTCAGTGCGTTCTTGAGCGCTAAGATTGACAAAATTCTTACGCTCAAGCCTGATTGTGTGTTCGGCTTTTCAGACTTGCAGGCCGACATTGCAGCCTTGCTCATCCGTGCGGGTGTTCAGGTCACTGTGTTTAACCAGCGTAGTGTGGACGAGATTTTTTCAATGCTCTACCAAGTTGCTGCAATGGTCGACCAAGTTGAGCAGGGAATGCTGCATTTGAAACAGATGCGTGCGCAGTTGGATGCCATTCAACAAACAGCAGCCAAATTCAAGAGACGACCCATTGTCTATTTTGAAGAATGGGATGAGCCACACATCAGCTGCATTCGTTGGGTGTCAGAGCTAATTGGTATCGCTGGGGGCGACGATTGTTTTCCCGAGTTGGCGCAAATGCCCATGGGCAAAGACCGAATCATTGCCGATGGTCAAACCATTGTGGACCGTGCGCCCGACATCATCATTGGCTCGCTTTGTGGCAAGAAGTTTCGTTCTGAAAAAGTGGCGACACGAAAAGGCTGGCAAGAAGTGCCAGCTGTTCGCAATAACCAAATTTTTGAAATCAAGTCGGCCAATATATTGCAGCCTGGTCCTGCCGCGTTAACTGATGGTGTTGCTCAGTTACACCAAATAGTTAAGCAATGGGAGGCCAGCTATGCTTAAAAGTACCGTTGCGCTATCAATCTTTTTGTTTGCCACCAGTATCGTGCAAGCTGTTGTGTTGCGCGACGATCGTCAATTGGAAGTGATCATTGGTAAACCGCCACAACGCATCGTTAGCTTATTACCTTCTCTCACCGAAACTGTGTGTGCTTTAGGTCAATGTCAAAAGCTGGTTGGCGTGGATCGTTATTCCAACTGGCCTGAGAGCATTGCCAAGTTGCCACGTATGGGCGGTGGAATTGACCCGAGTATTGAAAGTGTTGTGGCTGCAAAGCCAGACTTGGTGTTGATGGCGGCCTCTGCTCGCGGTGCTGAGCGCTTTACTGCTTTAGGTTTGACGGTTTTATCGCTAGAACCACGCTCTCATGCCGATGTGCGGCGCGTCATTCGCACAGTTGCACAGGCCCTACATGTTCCAACACAGGAAAGTGATCGCATTTGGCGCAACATCGATGCTGCAATCGATACGGCTGCCCAATCTATTCCTGCGCAGGTCAAAGGGCAGAGCGTGTACTTTGAAGTCAATCGCGCACCTTATGGTGCAAGCGAGTCGTCGTTTATTGGCGAAACATTACATCGCTTAGGTGTGCGTAACATCTTGCCTGCATCGCTGGGTCCATTTCCCAAAATCAACCCCGAGTTTGTGGTGCGTGCGCAGCCCAACATCATCATGGTGGGCGAAAGCAGCTTTGCGGACATGGCAACTCGACCTGGTTGGGAAAATATCCGAGCCATACGCATGCAACAAGTGTGCTATTTTAAGCCAGAGGAGTCTGAACTTTTAGGGCGTCCAGGTCCGCGCATGGCAGAAGCTGCTCGCATAATTGCCAAGTGTTTGATTGACAAATCTGAAGGAAGCAAAGCTGAACTGATCGACAAAGCGAAAGTTCAGCCATGACCCATGACGCTGCTCGTAGGTCGCCACTGGTGATTGCTTTGAGTTTGTTGGCATTTTGTTTGTTTGGAATTGCGCTAGGCAGCGCTTCAGGCAGCACTGGTTTTGAAAGCTGGTTCACCGCGCTGCGAGACGACACCGCTTGGCAAATTGTCTGGAACATTCGTTTGCCTCGCAGCTTGGGTGCTTGCGCAGCAGGTGCTTTGCTCGGGCTCGCGGGTGCGCTGGCGCAAGGCTTGTTTCGTAACCCATTGGCTGATCCGTATTTGTTGGGCAGCGCATCGGGTGCCTCGTTAGGTGTGGCTGTGGCCTTGGCACTGTTTGGCGGCAATCCTTTTGCTACCGAGTTGTTAGTGCGTATGGGTTTGACAGGCGCTGCATTTGTGGGTGCTTTGCTGGCTGTGCTGCTCACGCTGGTGTTGGCGCGTGGCGTGCATCACACCTTGCGCTTGTTATTGGCGGGGGTTATTGTGGGCGTGGTCTTGGGGGCGTTGGTATCCCTAATCACTCTTTTTCGTCCGGACGTTTTGCAAGGCATGCAAGGATTTTTGTTGGGCTCGACCAGCTTTATTGGTTGGACGTCGTGCGCTTTGTTGCTTGGCGTGTTGCTGGTGTGTGTGGTGTTTGCCTTTGTTCTGAGCCGCGTATTGGATGCTTTGAGTTTGGGAGAAGCGACGGCATTGAGTTTGGGCGTACCGCTTGCCTCTGTCCGCGTAGCGCTGATCTGTGTGTTGGCTTTGGCCACGGGCACAGCGGTGGCGCAAACAGGGTTGGTAGCCTTTGTTGGTTTGGCTGCACCGCACTTAGTTCGCTCGTTGGTAAAGACCAAAAACAACTGGATTGTGTTGCTCTCATCCTTGATGGGCGGTGTTTTGCTGCTGGTGGCTGATTTGATGGCACGCATGTTGTTGTCGCCCCAAGAAATGCCGGTGGGCGTGCTTACAGCGGTTTTGGGTGGTGGCTATTTGCTGTGGCTGATGTACCGCAGTCAAACAACCAGGGCGTTGCAATGAATTTACCCAAAATGGCTTTAAGTGTGCGAGATCTGCATGTGTCACTTGCTGGGCAAGAGGTGTTGCATGGCATCGATATGTCTTTTGTGGCTGGGCGTTGGACAAGTATTGTTGGCCCTAATGGGGCAGGTAAGTCCACGTTGCTCAAAGCTTTGGCTGGCTTACTACCAGTGACAGGCAGCATTTTTTTGTTTGACCATGAGTTGATGTCAATCGATCGCAAACGACGCGCGCAACAGCTGTCTTGGCTTGGCCAAAATGAATCAGCATCAGATGATCTGCGAGTGTGGGATGTGGTCATGCTTGGGCGTATGCCGCATCAAGATTGGCTGGCGGCGCCCAGTGCAAATGATTATTCGGTTGTCGAAAGTGCTTTGAAAGCCACGCAAGCTTGGGACTGGCGCGAGCGTTCTTTAAGTCAACTTTCGGGCGGTGAGCGTCAGCGTGTGTTGTTAGGACGCGCGATGGCTGTGCAAGCCAAAGTGATGTTGATGGATGAGCCACTCGCAAACCTTGACCCACCACACCAAGTGGATTGGTTGGAGCAAGTGCGCTGCCTCACATCGCAAAACACCACAGTGATCAGTGTGTTGCACGAAGTAGGAATGGCTTTGCATGCCGACGATATGGCGGTTATGCAAGCAGGCCGTGTGGTACATCAAGGTGCATGTATCGACGAAGATACGCACCGTGCCGTAGAAACCGTATTTGATAAGCGCATTGCAGTCCATTCGCTGAATGGTCAGTGGGTTGCTGTGCCTAAGCTTTAACGCTGTAAAAAGTGAACGCGAAACAATGATCATCGAACAGCCTCCTGTAAATTACACGCGTTCAACCCCTCAGGTTGAACGGCGTGGCTTGATCATTGTCAACACGGGAGACGGCAAAGGCAAAAGCACCGCAGCGTTTGGCTTGGCATTGCGTGCTCACGGACGTGGTAAAGCCGTGAAGATTTACCAGTTCATGAAAGTGCCCACCGCTCGTTTTGGCGAGCACCGTATATTTGAAAAAATCGGCATTTCAATAGAGGGTTTTGGCGACGGCTTTAGCTGGAAGAGCAAAGACCTTGAACACTCGGCTCAGCTGGCAAAAAACGGCTGGCAAAAAGCCGAGGCGGCTATCTTGAGTGGCGAATTTTTCTTGGTGATTCTGGATGAAATTACTTACCCATTGATTTATGGTTGGTTGTCTTTGGCAGATGTGTTGACCACATTACAAGCACGACCCAAAGACGTACATGTCTGCATTACCGGAAGACGTTGTCCGCCGGAGTTGATTGAGCTTGCCGACACTGTGACTGAAATGACCAAAATCAAACACGCCTTCAATGCAGGCATTCCCGCTCAACGCGGCATTGAAGATTAAAGGACTCGCCATGCCGGCCAAGTGTGTAATGGTATTGGGTACTACCAGTGGCGCTGGCAAGAGTTGGCTTACTACGGCGCTGTGCCGTTGGTATGCACGTCAAGGTTTAAAGGTGGCTCCGTTCAAAGCGCAGAACATGAGCAACAACGCAAGAGTTGTCGCTTCACACAATGGTCTCGGTGAAGTCGGCTCTGCCCAATACTTTCAAGCGCTGGCAGCGAAAGCCGAACCCGATGTGCGCATGAACCCCCTGCTACTTAAACCGGAGGCTGACACACGCAGCCAAGTGGTGTTGCTGGGCGAGGTGAACGATGAGTTGACGAACACACCCTGGCGCGATCGCAGCGAAAAAGTGTGGCCACAAATTGCAGCATCACTGGATGCGCTGCGTGCTGAAAACGATGTTCTGGTGATTGAGGGCGCTGGCTCACCTGCAGAGATTAACTTGATGGCTAACGACATCGTCAACTTGCGCGTGGCGCGACATGCCGATGCGACGTGTTTATTGGTTACTGATATCGATAGGGGCGGTGCCTTTGCACACCTGTATGGCACTTAGGCCTTGTTACCCCCTAAAGATCAAGCGCGCATCAAGGGTTTTGTATTGAACAAATTTCGCGGTGATGTCGCTTTGTTGTCGCCTGCACCCGAGATGCTACAAGAGTTGACAGGGATACCAACACTGGCGGTTTTACCAATGTGGTGGCAGCACGGCTTACCCGAAGAGGATGGTGTATTTGACGACCGAAGTCGATCAACTGGGGTTGTGACGCATACCATGGCAGTTATAGCCTATCCACGTATAAGCAATTTAGATGAGTTTCAAGCGCTCAAAAATGTTCTTGGCGTTCGATTACTGTGGGCTCGCAGTCCTGCAGACTTAGCGGGTTTGCAGACGAGCGATTGTGTGATTCTTCCGGGTTCAAAACACACTAGCAGCGATCTGGAGTGGCTTCGGCAACAGGGGCTGGATTCGACTATTTTGCAGCATGCGCGAAAGGGTGGTGCAGTGTTAGGAATTTGCGGTGGCTTGAAAATGTTAGGTGAAGCCTTGATCGACGAATATGGGATTGATGGCAATGCACTGGGCCTCGGCTTGTTGCCCATCGCGACACAATTTGCAGCACAAAAAACGGTCCAACGCACGCGAGCCGAATTTTTAAATTTGCACGGTACTTGGTCAGCTTTGTCTGGGGTCAAAGTGAGCGGCTACGAGATTCATCATGGCCATACGAAAGTCCATTCAGCAATGACTTTCCCTGGAGATTTAGCGCAAGAAGTGATGCGGGGTTTGACATGGCAAAACAAGGCCGGTAATGTGTTGGGAACTTATCTGCACGGTTTGTTTGAAGATCCGGCGGTACTACAAGCTATGTTTGGCATGCAAACCGTCACTATGGAAACAGTTTTCGAAGGCTTGGCCGATTACTTGGAGCAACACATGGGTATTGCCACATTACAAAGTCTCATTCAGCCAGTGCCTTAAGTTCCTGAGTTTTAGGCTTGAAATCGCAATAAGCCGAAACAGCGCATTGATGGCACAAAGGTTTGCGGGCTTGGCACACATAGCGACCATGCAATATGAGCCAGTGGTGTGCGTCGACCAAGTACTTTTCTGGAATTCTCTTTAAAAGTTTCAACTCTACTTCAAGCGGATTTTTGCCGGGTCCAAGGCCCGTGCGGTTGCCTAATCGGAAGATGTGCGTGTCGACTGCCATGGTGGGTTCGCCAAAGGCCACATTCAAGACCACATTGGCCGTTTTTCGACCGACCCCCGGCAATGACTCAAGTGATTCCCTTGAGCGGGGCACCACACCTTGGTATTGGCCTATCAAAATTTCACATGTTTTCAGCAAATTGCTGGCCTTGTTTCGGTACAGCCCAATGGTCTTGAGGTATTTTTCAAGTCCTTCTTGCCCTAAAGCCAAGATGGCCGCTGGGGTATTTGCCACTGGAAAGAGTTTGCGGGTGGCTTTGTTCACACTCACATCGGTGGCCTGGGCCGACAGCAGCACCGCCGTCACAAGCTCAAACACCGAGGTGTAGGCCAACTCGGTGGTGGGCAAGGGGTTGGCTTCTTTCAGGGTATGAAAAAAGAGTTCGATGTTGTGTGCGTTCATGAGAGAAAATGTGAGAATTGATCAACCGTATTTGAGAGAAGATACACCATGTCCTTGCAATTTGCCGATCGTTTGAACAATGTCGAAACTTCAGCCATTCGGGAGTTGTTCAAACTTCTGGGCAAGCCCGGCATTATTAGTTTTGCCGGTGGCTTCCCCGACAGCGCCATGTTTGACGTTGAAGGCATTCGCGAGGCCTCTTCTTTGGCCTTGTCCCAAGAACCCGGTGCCGCACTTCAGTATGGCGCCACAGAAGGCTACGGCCCATTGCGCGAGCAGTTGGCACACTTTATGGGGCAGAAGGGCGTCACAGAATTAAGTTCAGAGCAACTGATTGTGACCACAGGCAGCCAGCAAGCTCTGGACCTCATTGGCAAAACCATGATCAGCCCCGGTGACAAAGTCATTGTGGAAGGCCCCACTTTTTTAGCCACCATCCAGTGTTTCAGACTCTATGGTGCAGAGCTCATTTCTGCGCCAGTCGATGGCAATGGGGTTGACACCGACAGCTTAGAAAAATTGATTACTGAGCATCGTCCTAAGTTTGTGTACGTCATTCCAACCTTTGGCAACCCCACAGGTGCGCTGCTTAACTTAGAGCGCCGAAAAAAGCTACTTGAGCTTGCCGTCAAATATAAAACCCTGATGGTGGAAGACGATCCCTATGGTGATTTGTATTTCAATGACGCACCACCCCCCAGTTTGCTGGCCTTGAGTGCGCAAGTGCCTGGCAGTCGCGATTGGTTGGTGCACTGCGGCTCTTTGTCAAAAGTCTTGAGCCCAGGTTTGCGTGTGGGTTGGATGATTGCACCGTCCGAACTTTTAAGCCGTGCTGTCATGTGCAAGCAATTCAGTGATGCGCACACCAGCACCTTTGCGCAAGCCACAGCCGCGCAATACCTCAAGGCAGGGCGCATGCCGGCCACCTTAGACAAAGTGCGCCAGGTTTATGCATTGCGCGCGCAAACCATGTGCAATGCGCTTCGTCAAAATTTAGGCGATGCCATTTCATTTGTACAACCCCAAGGCGGCTTGTTTGTGTGGGCCAGCCTCACGGGTGCAGGCGGCAAAGTGAAAGACGGCAATGCGTTTGCCAAAATGGCCATCGACAAAGGCGTGGCCTTTGTACCGGGTGAACCTTTCTTTTGCCAAAATCCCGATCACAGCACATTGCGCTTTAGCTTTGCCACCGTAGGTGAAGACAAAATTTTAGAAGGCGTTGATCGTTTGAAACAAGCCATGGATGCATCTCTGTCTGCATCGGCTTGAACTCGATGAACATTCAAGGCGTTGACATTCAAATTGAAGGCAACGGCTCCGAAATCTTGGTCATGTTGCATGGCTGGCCCGATACCTTGGCCCTTTGGAACGACACCGTTGAAGCCCTGAGTGAAACTCACCAATGCGTGCGATTTACATTGCCCGCATTTAATGCTCAAGCGCCCATGCAACCCAAATCTTTGATTGAAATGGTGAGCTTCATCCATGAAGTGGTCAATGCTGTCAGCCTGCAAAAACCAGTCACCTTGGTTTTGCACGATTGGGGTTGTGTTTTTGGTTATGAATATGCAGCACAACATCCAGAGCGCGTGATGCGCATGGTGGCCGTTGATGTGGGCGATCACAACTCTCACGCGCTTCTTTCGTCTTGGACTGCCAAGGCCAAATGGGGTGTGTTCAGTTATCAAATTTGGTTGGCAGTGGCTTGGCAAATAGCGCGCTGGTTTGCACCGCCTGGCAGGGCCTTGGCCAACCGCATGACGCGTTACATGGCGCAAGCTTTAAGATGCCCCAGTCCGCTTGCAGATATGCACAGCTGCATGAACTTTCCCTATGCCATGAAGTGGATGGGCGCTTTAGGCGGCTTTGACAAAGCAGCCAATGTGCTCAAGCTATTGCCTACGGCCCGCCCCATGCTGTATGTCTATGGTCGTCGCAAGCCGTTTATGTTTCATTCTCCAGAATGGCTTGAAAAAATTGCAGCCCATCCTGGTTCGCGCGTAGAAGAATTTGACACAGGCCATTGGGTGATGAGTGCCAAACCTGAAATGTTTACAGCATTGCTCAAAGAATGGTTGGCAGCACCATGACACCACCACACCATGAATCGCAACTGACGCCAGCTTCCAATACCCGCCGAGATATTTTGAAATGGGCGGCGTTGGCTTCAGCACCTGTCTCGTTCAGTCTGTCGATGGCGCAAACACCTTTAAGGCACAACCCTTTTACATTGGGCGTGGCCAGTGGATCGCCCAATCACCATTCGGTGGTGTTGTGGACCCGACTCATGCCAGATGCAGCCAGCGGTCACTCGCAATTTGCTACAAGCGATGTGTCGGTCCAATGGGAAGTGGCTGACGATGAGGCCTTCAAAGTCAATCGCCGCGCGGGACAAGTCGTAGCTTTGTCCGCGTTGGCACATTCGGTGCACTTAGAGCTTGATCAATTGCAAAGCGATCGGTGGTACTACTATCGCTTTCAAATGGGCGATGCTCAAAGCACGGTGGGCAGAACCAGAACCCTGCCACACCCTGAGGCCATGGTGCAAAAACTTCGCGTAGCCTATGCCTCTTGCCAGCGCTGGGAGCATGGCTACTTCAGCGCCTACGATCACATGGGCCAAGAAAACTTAGACATGGTGCTGTTCTTGGGCGATTACATTTATGAATATGCCGGTGCTGCCAATGCAGTGCGCTTGCCTTCGGGCGGCTGGGTGAGTAGCCTGTCTGATTACCGCGACCGATACGCACTGCACAAAAGTGAAAAAAGCTTGCAGGCCATGCATGCGCAATGCCCTTGGCTGATCACGTGGGACGATCATGAAGTGTCCAATGACTACGCAGCTTTAGAGCGTGGTCAGAGTGGCAACATCGGATTTGATTTTCCAGCGCAACGTGCCAGAGCCTACCAAGCCTTTTACGAACACATGCCACTGCGAGCCAGCGCCTTGACGCGCGCTATCGACGGCTTGGCAAAAGGTGCTGAAATGCGAATCTATGGGCAAGTGGCTTACGGCAAATTGGCCAACATTTACTTGTTAGACGATCGCCAATACCGTGACCGTCAAGTCTGCAACAAAGGATTTGGTTTTGGCTCTGGCTGGGTTGACCCCGATCAGTGTGAAGCTTGGTTGGACCCCCAACGCTCATTGTTGGGTACTGCCCAAGAGCAATGGCTGGATCAAGCCTTTTCGAACGCACGCAAAGACCTTCGTCCTTGGAATGTGGTGGCGCAGCAAACCATCTTTGGCAGACGTGATTACAAACTAGGCGAAGGACGCTTCCTTTGGAATGATGGCTGGGATGGCTATTCATCAGCCCGTCAGCGCATGGCTGCTTCAATGCAGGGGCATGTGTTAAAAAATCCAGTTTTGTTAGGCGGTGATACGCATGAAAACTGGGTGGGCCATGTCATGGCCGATGCCTACAAAGACGACAGCGCCAAAATTGGGGTGGAGTTTTGTGGCGCTGGCATTACGGCGCGCTCTGCTGGCAATTCAAGGTTGGCTGCTCGTTTGGCTGAAAACCCACACTTTATATTCGCAGACAGCGAGCGCAAAGGTTATGGCGTGGTGGAGTTCACGGCCAAGCAAATTCAAACTGAGCTAAGGGTGGTTGACGATGTGCGACAAACGCAAACCAAAATAGAAACCTTAGCCAAGTTTACAGTCGAAGCGGGTGTACCGCAGGTGCAAAGGACGGCCTGAGCTTTCAGAGCTTCAAGCCAGGCTCAGTTGAGTAATTCCAGCAAGCGGTCAAGCCCACCTTCTTCAATGGCCACCATGGCCTGCTCGCGTACCTTGGGCTTCGCGTGATAGGCCACAGACAAACCTGCCACGCCCATCATGGGCAAATCGTTGGCGCCATCGCCCATGGCGATGGCTTGCGAGGGTGCTATACCCATTTGCTCGCAAGTTTGCAAAAGCATCTTGCGCTTTTCTTCACCATCGCAAATGTCGCCCCAGTTTTGGTCCACCATGCGGCCTGTCAGTTCACCATTCACGACCTCCAACACATTGGAGCGGGTCCAATTGATACTGAGCCTGTCGCGCACATGGTCTGTGAAAAAAGTAAAACCGCCAGAGACCAATAGCACTTTCATACCGGCAGCTTGACAGGCCTTCACCAAAGTTTCTGCGCCTGGGTTGAGTTGCAGGCGATGGCTCAAAACCTCTTCCATGTGCGCCACAGTGACACCCTTTAAAAGTGCCACGCGTTTGCGCAAGCTGTCTTTGTAATCGGTAATTTCACCGCGCATGGCTGCTTCTGTAATGGCGGCCACTTCGGCTTTGCGTCCTGCTGCATCGGCAATTTCGTCGACACACTCAATGTTGATGAGAGTGGAGTCCATGTCAAAGGCAATGAGTTTGAAATCGCTTAATTTCAAAGGTGGCGTAAAGCCCTTCACGGTCATGCCTTGGAAAGTAGGGGCGCTGGGCTCGTTGCTCATGCTTGTTTATCCTTCCACTGTCTCAATTTTAGGCTGACCCAAAGAGCGCAAGATGTCGCGCACCATTTGCGCCCGAGCTTTGGGGTCGGGCAATTCACGCTCTATGCGCAGTTTATCGTTGCCAGCCAATTGAATGTGTTTGTTCTTTTGAATCAGCTCAATGATGCGCATGGGCTCAATGGGTGGGTTGGGCTTGAAGCTAATTTGAATCATGCCGGGCGCAGCATCTACCTTCACCACACCATAAGGAAAGCTTAAAACCCTTAAGCGATGCACATCCATGAGGGTTTGCGCCTGCGGTGGCAGTTTGCCAAAGCGGTCTACAATTTCTTCCAGCAAGCCGTCAATCTGATCGGATGTTTTGGCGGTTGCCAATTTCTTGTAGAAAGATAAACGCAAATGCACATCGCCGCAGTAGTCGCTGGGCAGCAGGGCAGGGGCGTGCAAATTGATATCGGTTGCAGCTGAAAGTGGGCTTAGCAAATCAGGTTCTTTGCCCAATTTCAAACAGCGCACAGCTTCGTTCAACATTTCGTTGTACAGCTGGAAGCCCACTTCCAGCATGTTGCCGCTTTGGTTTTCGCCCAGTACTTCACCGGCGCCGCGAATTTCCAAATCGTGCATGGCCAAATAAAAGCCACTGCCCAATTCTTCCATTTGCTGAATGGCATCCAAGCGCTGTGCGGCATTTTTGGTGAGGGCGTCAATTTCTGGCACCATCAAATAAGCATAGGCTTGGTGATGGCTTCGACCCACACGGCCGCGCAATTGGTGCAGTTGCGCTAAGCCAAATTTGTCGGCGCGAGAAATCACAATGGTGTTGGCAGTGGCCACATCAATGCCAGTTTCAATGATAGTGGAGCACAGCAAAATGTTGTAACGCTGAGCTACAAAATCACGCATCACTTTTTCCAAATCGCGCTCGGGCATTTGACCGTGAGCCACTGCAATGCGCGCCTCAGGCAATAGTTCTTCCAGCTTTTGGCGGCGGTTTTCAATGGTGTCCACTTCGTTGTGCAAGAAGTAAACCTGGCCGCCGCGCTTGAGTTCGCGCAGCACCGCTTCGCGAATCACGCCGATGCCTTCGTTGCGCACAAAGGTTTTAATGGCCAAGCGGCGCTGCGGTGCGGTAGCTATCACGCTTAAATCGCGAATGCCTTCCAGTGCCATGCCCAATGTGCGAGGAATGGGAGTGGCGGTCAAGGTGAGTACATCCACTTCGGCGCGCATGGCTTTCATGGCTTCTTTGTGGCGCACACCAAAGCGGTGTTCTTCGTCAATCACCAACAAGCCCAAGTTTTTAAATTTGGTTGATTCACTGAGCAATTTGTGTGTGCCCACCACAATGTCCACAGTGCCATCGGCCAAACCTTTGAGGGCTTCATTCACTTCTTTGGTAGAACGAAAACGCGATACTTCAGCCACCTTCACGGGCCACTTTGAAAACCGGTCTTTCAAAGTTTGAAAGTGTTGCTCAGCCAACAGCGTAGTGGGTGCCAAGATGGCCACTTGTTTGCCACCTGTGACCGCAACAAATGCAGCACGCAATGCCACTTCGGTTTTGCCAAAACCCACATCGCCACACACCAAGCGGTCCATAGGGCGTGGGCTGATCATGTCTTGAATGACGGCATGGATGGCTGCGTTTTGGTCGGCTGTTTCGCTGAAACCAAAGTCGTTGGCAAACACTTCGTAGTCTTGCGGACTGTATCTAAAGGCATGGCCTTTGCGGGCAGCGCGCCTGGCATAAATGTTCAGCAACTCTGCCGCTGAATCACGCACTTGTTCTGCGGCTTTGCGTTTGGCTTTTTCCCATTGGCCACTGCCCAAGCGGTGCAGCGGCGCTTCATCGGCACTCACGCCGGTGTAGCGGCCAATCAGTTGCAACTGACTCACGGGCACATACAGCGTGGCCTTGTCGGCATATTCCAAATGTAAAAACTCTTGCAGCGCCGGGGTGCCATCTGGATTTTTCTCGCCCAAATCCATGTTCACCAACCCACGGTAGCGGCCAATGCCGTGCGCGTTGTGCACCACGGGGTCGCCTACGTTGAGCTCTGATAAATCTTTGATGAGCGCTTCAACATCGCTCACTTGCTCTTGTTTCTTGCGTCTGCGTGTGGTCACACCTGCAGCAAATAATTCAGTCTCTGTGACCAAATCAATGCCGGTTTCAAACCAATGGAAGCCAGAATTTAAAGCAGCTGTGGCAATGCCAATTTTTTCATCGCTGGTTTGAAACTCGTGCAAGTTATGAAATGCAGGCGGGTTGACACCACCGGCACGCAAAAAGTCTAACAGGCTTTCTCGGCGGCCCGCACTCTCGGCCAATATCAAAACACGATTTGGCGTGCTGCGAATGTGCGCTTGCAGTTTGGCCAATGGCTCTTCTGCACCACGCACCACCGTGAGGTCGGGCAGTCCTTGAGCCAGCGTGTTGTCTGCATGGGTTTCTGAGCTGTCTGTTGCAACTTGCCTGAGCGCCAATTGCGCATGCTGATTCGTGCCGGTATAAAACTGCTCGGCAGATAAGAACAATGCTTCAGGCGGCAGAGCAGGTCGCTCAGGGTCGCCTTGCACCAAGCGATAGCGGTCTTTGGTGTCTTGCCAAAAACGTTGAAACGCGGGCTCTAAATCGCCATGCAACACCAGCGTGGCTGGCTTGTCACTGCCGGCGCCCAAATAGTCAAATACTGTGGCGGTTTCCTCAAAGAACAGCGGCAAATAATATTCAATGCCGGCCGTTGCCACACCGTTGCCGATGTCTTTGTAAATGCGGCTTTTGGTGGGGTCGCCATCTAGCAGTTCTCGCCACCGACTGCGAAATTTGGCTCGCGCCGCTTCGTCCATGGGAAATTCGCGACCTGGCAACAAACGCACTTCGGGCACGGGATACAAACTGCGCTGGGTGTCGGGGTCGAAGGTGCGAATGGAGTCAATTTCGTTGTCAAACAAATCAACGCGAAAGGGTACTTGCGAGCCCATGGGAAACAGATCAATCAGGCCGCCGCGCACCGCATATTCGCCAGGGCTGACCACTTGGCTCACATGGCTGTAGCCGGCCAGAGTCAGTTGGGCTTTGAGTTTGGCTTCGTCCAGTTTTTGATTGGTCTTGAATTGAAAGGTGTAGCCTGCTAAAAATGAGGGTGGGGCCAAACGGTACAAAGCGGTGGTGGCTGGAATGAACACCAAGTCGGCGCCTTCTGCTTTGTCTCGCTGGCTAATGCGCCACAGAGTTGCCAAGCGTTCGCTGATCAGGTCTTGGTGGGGCGAAAAAGTGTCGTAAGGCAGTGTTTCCCAATCGGGAAAAATGGCACATCGCAGGCCCGGTGCAAAGAAAGCCACCTCGTCCATCAGGCGCTGGGTGTCGGCGGCGTCAGAGGTGACCACGGCCGTTAGGCGGCCTTGTGTTTTTTCGCGTTCGGCCAGTTGGGCCAATAGCACAGCGTCTGCCGATCCCATGGGACGGGGCAGGGTAAAGCGTTTTCCTAAGCTAAGCGCGGGTAATTGCATGAACTCCAATAGTATAGTTGGCGTATTGGCACTCCAAAGCAATTCACTGTGAACCCCACTGACCTTTCTGACCTTTTCGAATCAGTCAGCCTTCAAGACGCTGAAAACACAGCACCTGCGGCCAGGTGTTTTGCGTTGGTGCCTTGCGCGGGTTCGGGTTCGCGTGCTGGTACGGTCATGCCCAAACAGTACGAGTTGATTGCCGGCCAAAGCATGGTGATGCACACCTTGAATGCCCTGCAATCTGTGAGCAGGCTTGAAAAAATTGTGGTGGTGGTGTCGCCCACCGATTCGCATGTGTGGCCCGTTGAAACCATTCACCCCATCAAATGCGGGGGTGCCACCCGTGCCGAGTCGGTGTTCAACTGCTTAACCCAATTGCTGGCTGAGGGTGAAAAAAACCCTGAAGGCGTTCAATCGAGAGACTGGATTTTGGTGCACGATGCAGCGCGTTGTCTCATTACTGACTTAGAAATTAACCGCTTAATTGATGCGTGCTTGGACGACGAGGTAGGGGGCTTGTTGGCCCTGCCTTTGCCAGATACATTGAAGGTTGCGGTCAATGGTCGCATCAGTGAAACATTGCCAAGGCAAAATAAATGGTTGGCGCAAACACCGCAAATGTTCAGAGCTGGGGCTTTGCATGCGGCACTGTCTTCCAAAGTTTCTGAAAATTTCGATGGCATTACCGATGAAGCCAGTGCCATGGAGATGGCTGGGTTTGCGCCTAAGTTGGTGGTGGGTAGCCCACACAATTTCAAAGTTACCTATCCGTCAGATTTTGCACTGGCTGAAGATTTGCTTAGGAGCAGAACATGAACATTCGAGTAGGCGAAGGTTGGGATACACATGCCTTGGTAGAAGGCCGTCCTTTGATGTTGGGCGGCGTGCATATTCCCCACGACAAAGGATTGTTAGGTCACTCCGACGCAGATGTGCTCTTGCATGCCATCACCGATGCATTGCTCGGTGCTGCTGGCTTGGGCGACATTGGCCAGCACTTTCCAGACACCGATGCCACTTACTTAGGTGCTGACTCAGTCATGCTTTTGAAAAAAGCTTATGAGCATGTCAAACATTTAGGCTGGCACTTGGGCAATGTCGATTGCACCATCATTGCGCAAGCGCCCAAGCTTTCGCCGCATCGGTCAGACATTCGGTCCTCAATTGCCAAAGCTTTGGGCGTGCCAGAATCTTTTGTGAATGTGAAAGCCAAAACGGCTGAAAAAATGGGCCCAGTGGGTGAGGGCCTTAGCATGGAAGCCAGGGCTGTGGTGCTCATTCACAAGCCCTGATTTTTTACTGAGCGGCCCAGCCGCCGTCCATATTCCAAGCCACGCCGCGAATGTTGTTGCCTGCGGCAGAGCAGAAGAACGCAGCCAATTCACCCAACTCTTCAGGCGTGGTGAATTGCATGGAAGGCTCTTTTTCACCCAACAACAATTCAGTGGCCGCTTGGTTGGTCAAGCCCAAAGTTTCTGCTTTGGCGTCCACTTGTTTTTGCACCAAAGGTGTAAGCACCCAGCCTGGGCAAATGGCGTTGCACGTAATGCCCGACTTGGCGTTTTCCAATGCAGTCACTTTGGTCAGGCCCACAATGCCGTGCTTGGCCGCCACATAGGCTGACTTTTCGGCAGAGCCCACCAAACCATGAACCGATGCCACATTGATGATGCGGCCCCAGTTGGCCTTTTGCATGGCAGGCAGCACAGCACGTGAAGCATGGAAAGCGCTGGACAGATTGATGGCAATGATGGCATCCCAGCGCTCAATTGGAAAATTTTCAACGCGGGCCACATGCTGAATGCCAGCGTTGTTGACCAAAATATCGACGCTGCCAAATTTCTCTTGGGCAAACTTCACCATGGCTTCAATTTCGGGAGGCTTGCTCATGTCGGCACCGTGATAGGCCACTTTAGCGCCTAATGCCGCAATTTCAGCCTCGGGTCCGGCATGGTCGCCAAAGCCATTCAAAACAATGTTGGCGCCTTGCTGGGCCAAGGCCTTGGCAATACCTAAGCCAATGCCGCTGGTAGAGCCGGTCACGAGTGCAGTTTTGCCTTTCAGCATGGCGGTTCTCCGAATGAATTACGATGTGGAAAAGTGAATTATGGCGCGTCAATGCCACAGAGAACTGACGACCTCACTCTAAATTTAGAATTGAATCAACTTATGTTCGAGCCCATCCTTGATTTTGTTGCTTGCCCCGACCCTCAGGGCACCCACCGCATGGCCTACTGGTCTTGGGGTGAAAAATCGGCTTCGCATGTGATGTTTTGCGTGCATGGTTTAACCCGCCAAGGCCGTGATTTTGATTTGCTTGCCCAAGCCCTGACCGCATCTGCCAAAGCTGCTGGTTTGCCAAGCCTCAGGGTCATTTGTCCAGATGTGGTGGGGCGTGGCAAAAGCGATTGGCTGCAAGACCCCTTGGGTTACCAATTTCCTCAATATGCAGCTGACATGGCTGTGCTGCTGAAAAGCTTGAACTCAGAGCGAGTTATAGAACGCCTCGATTGGGTGGGCACCAGCATGGGCGGTGTGATTGGCATGTTGATGGCAGCAAGTGAATTATCAGTGCCCGTTCGCCATCTGGTTTTGAACGATATTGGCCCGCCCGTATCGTGGAAGTCCATTTTGAACATGAAGACTTATGTGGGCGAGGTGGGCAAGTTTCAAACGGTGCAAGACGCGGCCAATGCCATCTGGGAAATCTCTAAATCTTTTGGGCCGCATACAGCTTCCGAGTGGCTGGCTTTGTCTCAAAACATGGTGCGGCGTTTGGAAGACGGCACTTATTGTTTGCATTACGACCCACAACTCAGAGTGCCCATTCGCGCAGTCACAGAAGAACAAGCCAAGGCCGGTGAAGCCACTTTGTGGCAGGTCTACGATTTGATTCAGTGTCCAACATTGCTCATTCGCGGTGCTGAATCGGAGTTGCTAAGTGCTGCCTCTGCGCTGGAAATGACCCAGCGCGGTGCCCACGCTCAGGTGGCCACTTTGCCAGGTGTGGGCCATGCGCCCACCCTGACGCACCAAGATCAAATTGACATCGTTCGGCAGTTTTTAGGCTTGCTTGCATGAGCGCTGAGCTTGAAGATGTGTTGGTTCGCGCAAGAGCGTTTGCCGAGCCCTTCTTGTCAAGTGAATATCTAGACACCGGCGAGAACATGCTCGAGCATGCCGATGCCGTGGCCTCTATTTTGGACACCATGAGCAGCGGCAATGATGTGAAGGCGGCCAGTTATTTGGCGTATGCATGCCCTCACTTAAGCAGGCCCCGAGAAGTGATTGCCAAAACATTTGGCGATGAGTTTGCATCGCTGGCGGTTGAGACTAACAAGTTGGTGGAAGTGCAACGTATCTCTCGCACGGCCGTATCGTCTGCACAACTTCAAGACGATCCACGTGCGCAGACAGAGAACGTGCGCAAAATGCTTTTGGCATTCAGCAAAGATTTGCGCGTCATCATGTTGCGTTTAGCCTCGCGTTTGCAAACACTTCGTTATTTTGCAAGTGTTAAAAAAGAAGTGCCTGCTGTGCTGGCCAAAGAGTCCTTGCAGGTTTTTGCGCCCTTGGCCAATCGCTTGGGTATTTGGGAAATTAAATGGGAATTGGAAGATTTATCTTTCCGTTATTTAGAGCCCGATACCTACAAACAAATTGCCAAACTGCTGCATGAAAAGCGTGCCGAGCGCGAACACAACATGCATGATTTGCGGCAGCAACTGCAAACTGAACTGGCCGCACAAAAAGTGCATGCTTCTGTGCAGGGTCGGCCTAAACACATCTACAGTATTGTGAAAAAAATGCGCGGCAAGTCGCTAGATTTTTCTCAAGTATTTGACATTCGTGCCATGCGCGTCATTGTGTCCAACGTGGCCGATTGTTATGAGGCGCTCAGTTGGGTTCACTCGCGCTATGTGCCCATTACCTCTGAGTTTGACGACTACATCGCCAAACCCAAGTCCAATGGCTATCAGTCCTTGCACACTGTGGTTCGAGACGGTCAGTCTAGGCCCATCGAAATTCAAATTCGCACGCAAGCTATGCACGACCATGCAGAGCATGGTGTTGCCGCTCACTGGGCATACAAAGAAGCGGGCGCCAAAGGCTATGTGGGCGTGAGTGCCAACAGCGACTACGACGCCAAGATTGCCGTGCTGCGCCAGTTGCTGGCTTGGGAAAGAGAGATGTCGACAGAGGCTTCTGGCGTTTTAAATCAGGCGGGCGCTGACGCCTTGTTTGAAGATTGCATTTACGTGCTCACCCCCAATGCAGCTATTGTGGAATTGCCGAAAGGAGCTACCCCCATCGATTTTGCCTACACGGTTCACACCAATTTGGGACACAGATGCCGCGGTGCCAAAGCCGATGGTGTGATGGTTCCTTTGAACACTCCTTTGCAAAATGGACAGACCATAGAAATTACAAGCGTGAAAGAAGGAGCCCCCTCACGCGATTGGATGAACGCTGAATTGGGCTTCTTGGTCAGCCATCGTGCACGCTCCAAAGTCAAGGCTTGGTTCAATGCGCAAATTACCCATGAGAGCATTGCCAAAGGCCGAGAGGCTGTAGAAAAACTTTTGCAGCGCGAAGGCAAAACCGCCGTTAAGTTAGAAGACTTGGCCTCTGATTTAGGCTTTAAATCTTCAGACGCACTTTTTGAAATTGTGGGCAAAGACGAATATTCGCTTCGTAACATTGAAGTGTTTTTGCGCCCGCCTGAACCTGTTATGCAGCCCGATGATTTTGTGCTGCTCAAAAAATCTCGCGTGGTACCACCCAAATCGCAGTCAGGAGTTTTGGTGGTGGGCGTCGATTCTTTACTCACTCAATTGTCCAAGTGCTGCCGACCAGCACCGCCAGACCCTATCAGCGGTTATGTAACCCGGGGCAAAGGTGTGAGCATTCACAGAGACGACTGCCGAAACTTTCAGTCTCTGGTCACCAGAAATGGCGAGCGAGTCATTGAAGTGCGTTGGGGCATTCAAAAACCTGGTCAAACATTGTTGTATCCGGTGGAAGTCTCCATAGAAGCCTCCGACAGGCAGGGCTTACTCAGAGATATTTCTGAAGTGTTTGCCAAAGAAAAAATGAATGTGGTGGGAGTTCAGACCCAGTCGGCCAAGGGTACGGCTTGGATGACCTTTACGGTGGAAGTGTCTGATGCTTCAGTCTTAAAGAAGGTGATGCAGACCGTGAAATCGGTGGCCGGCGTGGGTAGGGTGAAGCGAAATTAGGGGGCTTGGGTACGCACAAAGAGGTCATTTTTTGATGCTACAATGCACGCTGAATTTGTAGGCGCGTAGCTCAGCTGGTTAGAGCACCACCTTGACATGGTGGGGGTCGTTGGTTCGAGTCCAATCGCGCCTACCAACATCTTCAATTAAATCAAGCACCTCGTTGAAGGTGCTTTTTTTTCGCCGTCAAAGTATTGCAAACTAGTTGCAATAGAGTCGATTAAAAACAATTGTGATCTGACCCCAATTGTTTATTCCAATTCTTGCAACAAGAGAGATACTTCTTGCATTCGCTTCAAGGGGTCTTGCTCGCTAAGTAGTTTCAGCTTAGGTTCAGCAGTGATGGGCAAGGCCTCGGCATATCGATTGGCCAACCAACCGCATTGATCCAGGAGGTATGGCGCAAAAATAGGCAGCTTATCGATCACGCCTTGTTTCTGTGCAGACGCAATCACTTTGCCAAGTCGGTCTGCATGAGCTTGAAGGCTGGCGGGCAATTCAACTTCTGGATCTTGCGGCAAATAAGACACGCTTCCTTGCCACACGCCATAAGGGCCGGGTTGTACGTCATGCAATTCAAAGCGCAAACCGCCTTGGCACACAACGCGGTAAAAAGTGGGCTGCAATTGCTCAAATTCTCTGATGTGCGCCATGCACCCCACTGAATGAAGAGAAGGCACTTGGCCGGGCACTTGAACTTCACTGCCTTCTTTGATCCAGGCCACGCCAAAAGGCAGTTGCTGTTGTTGGCATCGCTTGATCAGGTCGAGGTAGCGCACTTCAAAAATTTGAAGTGACAGCATGCCATCGGGAAATAAGCCTTGTGAGAGGGGGAAGAGGGGGATGGTGTGGTGCACGGTCTAAAGCGGATGAGTGGGGTGCTGGTGGTGGTAATTACAGCATTTTTGAGCGGTCAAAACAATTGTGACTCCGATTGAATGCCCTCTAATTGAAATGGCATATGCTTTACATTAGATATTGTCTTTCTTGCGATCCAATTTGCAATGTCCCAACTTTTCTCCGATACGGCTCGCCATCGTCAAATCGGCATTGCCTTGGTCACGGTCACCACCCTGATGTTTGCCGTGTTAGACATCAGTGCCAAGTGGCTGGTGCAAAGCTTGCCTGTTTTGCAAGTGGTCTGGTTGCGGTTTGTATTTCACACTTTCTTAACCACCGCTATTTTCATGCCCTCGATGGGTGTGAGCTTGTTCAAGATCAACAACCCTCGCTTGCAATTGTTGCGTGGTGTGATGTTAGCCCTAATGACGGGGCTTAACTTTTTTGCACTGCAATATTTGCAGCTGGCCGAAACGGGTGCTGTTCAGTTTTCTGTTCCGATATTGATTGCGCTCATTTCAGCTTGGCTGCTTCACGAAAGACTTGACTCTAAGCGGTGGGCTGCCATCTGCATAGGTTTTGTGGGTGTGTTGGTCATCATTCGGCCCGGCAGCAACGGTTTTCATCCTGCTATTTTTCTCAGCATCTGCAATGCTTTGTTGTATGCGGTCTTCAATTTAATGACGCGCCGTTTGGCAAGCAGTGATAACCCTATTTCAACGCAACTGGCCTCAGCGGCTGTGCCATCCCTGTTATTGGCGCCGTTTGCCATTTGGTTTTGGCAAGCGCCAGAAGGTTGGTTCATGTGGAGTCTGATTTTGCTCACCGGCTTAACAGGGGGCTTAGGCCACACCGCTTCGGCCCTTGCGCATCGCTTCGCCACAGCCGCTGTGTTGGGCCCATTTTTGTACCAACAAATCATTTACATGGCCATTGGGGGCTGGCTAGTATTCGGTCAAATACCCGATGCAGCCGTGGTGCTAGGAGCCGTCATTGTGGTTTGCAGCGGTTTGTACCTCCTGTGGCGAGAGTTCAACACGCCAACAAAAATTTAATTGAGGTCAGAGCAACATTAATTTCCAATAAGAGGGGGCAGAGGCTAAGGGGGGCTGACGATTTCTGGTACTCCATATGAGGAAGCCCCCCTTAGTCTCTGCCCCCTCTTATTGACCAAATTAATGTTGCTCTGACCCCAATTAAATTTCTTCCCCATTAGCAAAAATCAGTAATCAGTTCCCCAGCCAGCTTGGTGTTTTCTAGCATGCCATTTTGATCAGCAATGAGTTGGCCATTCACCCACACGCCGTGAACACCCATGGCATCTGTGTGCAGTCTTGGTGCTCCCAGCGGCAAATCGAACACACGCTTCTTAGGGCCGCGGCCCACAGTTTTGGGGTCAAACAGCAGCAGGTCTGCAGCATAGCCTTCGCGCAATAAACCTCTGTTTTTCAAACCTAAAATTTCTGCAGGTTGGGCAGTGAGTTGATGCACAGCTTGGCTCAAGCTCATGGCGCCCATTTCACGCGACCAATAGCCCAAAAGATGCAAGCCGAAACCAGCGTCATTGAAAAAAGTCAGGTGAGCGCCTGCATCACTCAGTGAAACCAAACTGTGCGGATGGTTCAACATCTTGACCACAGCTTCTGTATCGCTGTTCAGCAACATGGCTGTGAACACGGTGCGCAAGTCTTCTTCAAGCGCCAGATTCAATGCAAAGTCGAGAGGGTCTAAGCCTGCTTGCGATGCTGAGGCAGCAATGCTTTGCTGCTCATAAACTAGGTTCTCGGACTTGAAAGTTTCAACCACGTGAACCTTTTCCCATTCGTTGTTGAACAAGCGGAAGGTGGCGGCTTGTGAAAGTTCTTCTTTGACTTTGGCTCTAAATTCAGAGCTTGCCAAGCAAGTTTTGAGCTCGGCGTGCTGCAAACCCAAAGCGGGTTTCCAACTGCTCAGGCCTTCAACGGGGTAGGCCGAAGCAAACGTGAAATCCATGCTTAAGGGGCAGCATGAAACTTGGCCCGTGAGCTTGTGGCCGCGTTGGTTGGCTTCTGTAATAGCTTTTAAATCATTGAACACACCACTCGGGTTGGTTGAGTTGTGCAGCAAGGCTGCCACCATGACGGGCCGATGGCTGGCCGCAGCAAGCGACTCTAAAAATGACACAGGCATTTGCCCACCTTTGGTCACCATGTAAACGCCCCCACCTTGGCTGCTCATGGCCAAAGTCAGTTGCATCATTTCTTCATCGGATGCCAAACGCGATGGCATGGGAAAGCCGCCTTCACCGTTGTGGGCCGGGCTGGTGCTTGTTGCAAAACCGATGGCACCTGCCGCCATGGCTTCGCGAACCAATGTGGCCATCTCGGAAATTTCAGAGGCAGTGGCTTCGCGTTTGTTGGCGTCTTCTCCCATGACCCATGTACGCACAGAAGAGTGTCCGATGTAGGCCGCCACATTGATGGCGCATTGCTTTTTCCTAAGCATGGCCAAATATTCTGGAAATGTTTCAAAGTCCCAATCAATGCCGTGTTGCAAGACTTGCAAAGACATGCCCTCAACCTGGGTTAAGTTGCGCATGGTGAGTTCGCGATCTTTGGGTCTGCAAGGTGCAATGGTAAAGCCGCAGTTGCCAATGACCGCCGTGGTCACGCCTAAAGTGGGCGAGGGGCGAACGCGAGTGTCCCAAGTAATTTGAGCATCATAGTGTGTGTGCGAGTCAATGATGCCGGGCATGAGAGCAAGGCCAGCTGCGTTGACACAATGGTCGGCAGTGAAGGCTAAGTTTTGGCCGATGCCTACAATTTTTCCCTGATGAACCGCCAAATCTTGTACGAGTGGCTGGGCGCCTGAGCCGTCAAACACCAGTGCATTTTGAATGAGTGTGTCAACCTTGTTCATTGCTCTATCTCCACCATGATTTCATTGCGCCGAAACATCGGCAAGGTCCAAGGCGGGTCATATCGCGAAAGCTGTACGCTACTCAATGGTTTGAAGTTTTTACTTTGGAGCCAAGCTAAGAGTTCATCCGACTTGGTTTGAACCTGCGATACAGAATTAAAGCCCGTATAGCTGTGAACAGCAAAAAACTTTCCAGGAATTTCACGCAACTTCACTTCTGTATTGTTGGGCAAAGGAATGTTGCTCAAGGTGTATTTGGCGGGCATGACAAAGTGCACGCGCCACTTGACGGCGGAAGCCATGTCACCGCCTTGTTGTGTTGCACTTAGGGTTACAGGCGCAGTCATGGCAATTTTTTCAGAAACAGGCTCAAGAGTAACTGGGGCTGTCATGGCGATCTTTGCAGAGGTGCCCGTTTGATTAGCGCGATTGTTGCCAAAAATATAGTCTGCTATTTTTCGAAAGCCTTTGTTGGAAGCCTCATCCATATTGCCATCTATCAGCGTTTCGGCCACCAACATGGGCGCATATTGCCGAACTTCAAACGCCTCATATTTAAGAACAATCTTGAAAGCAGGTTCTTCAATGGCCATGGCATTTTGTCCAATCAGCAGAAGAATGAAAGTGTAGAAAATTCGCATGTGCATAAGGTTAATTGGGGTGAAAATAAATGGGGTCAGAGCAACATTAATTTCCAATAAGTGGGGGTAGAGGCTAATGGGGGCTGACGATTTCTGGTACTCCATATGAGGAAGCCCTCATTAGCCTCTACCCCCACTTATTGGAAATTAATGTTGCTCTGACCCCATTTATTTTCACCCTAATTAAATGTTTGGCGAAATTGAGGGTAACTCCCCGTAGAAGTGGCTCAGTGGGTAACTTTAAAATCTGTTGCAGTGCAGCATGCTGTCGCTCATTGCTTTTTACCGTTACAGATTGTTATTCATTTAGAGAAGTGTGTAAATCATGGTCAGAAAATCCGCCTCCAAATCGACTCCTGCTGCCAGCGAAGCACATGCCGACTCGGCCTCTGATAACGTTGCAAGTCAGCCTCAGAGGGTGATTAAAAAATACCCTAATCGCAGGCTGTACGACACCAAAACGTCCAGTTATGTCACTTTGACTGAAATCAAGCAATTGGTCATGCAAGGCCAAGTCTTTGTCGTCAGGGACGCCAAAACGGGCGAAGACCTTACCCGCAACCTTCTGCTTCAAATCATTTTGGAGGAAGAATCTGCGGGTGCGCCCATGTTTACAGAAGCCGTTTTGGCCAACATCATTCGCTTTTATGGGCATGCCATGCAGGGCCACATGGGGGCTTATTTAGAGAGCAATTTGCAATCACTCATGCTGATGCAGTCCAAAATGGGGTATCAGTCCGAAAACATCGTGAGTCAAATGCAAGAGCAAATGCAGAAACAAACCGCTCAATTCTTGAATGCTTTTGGCCTCAAACCCTGAATTTGGCGTCATCGATGGGCAAATGGAATGCTTGGCGCTTCGTCCCCAAATTACTGGGACAATAGGGGAATGAACGAAATTGCTACCGCAGTGACTGATAGCAGTCCTACTTCTGCCCCTAAAGTGGGTTTTGTCAGTCTGGGATGTCCCAAAGCCCTCACTGACTCCGAACTCATCCTCACGCAACTCAGCGCCGAGGGCTATCAAACTTCCAAGACTTTTGAAGGCGCCGATCTGGTCATCGTCAACACCTGCGGCTTCATTGACGATGCCGTCAAGGAAAGCTTGGACACCATCGCTGAAGCATTGAACGTGAATGGCAAAGTCATTGTCACTGGCTGTCTGGGCGCCAAAGAGGCAGAAGGTGGTGGCAACTTGGTCCGTGAAATACACCCCAGCGTGCTGGCCGTTACCGGACCGCATGCCACCCAAGAAGTCATGGACGCGGTGCACGCGCATTTGCCCAAACCACACGATCCATTCATCGACTTGATGCCCAACTCATTTGGCGTGGCAGGGCTCAAACTCACACCTCGGCATTACGCGTATTTGAAAATCAGCGAAGGTTGCAACCACCGCTGCACTTTTTGCATCATTCCATCGATGCGCGGCGATTTGGTGTCAAGGCCGATTGGCGACGTGCTCAAAGAAGCAGAGGCTTTGTTTGAAGGGGGCGTAAAAGAGTTGTTGGTCATCAGCCAAGACACTTCCGCTTATGGCGTCGATGTGAAATACCGCATGGGCTTCTGGGAAGGTCGTCCTGTGAAAACGCGCATGCTTGAGTTGGTGCAAGCGCTGGGTGAAATTGCGCAGAAGTATGGCGCGTGGGTTCGATTGCATTACGTCTATCCGTACCCTGCGGTGGATGACGTTCTGCCGCTCATGGCCACCGGTTCCATCTTGCCTTATTTGGATGTGCCATTGCAGCACAGCCATCCCGATGTGCTCAAGCGCATGAAGCGTCCTGCAAGTGGCGAAAAGAATTTAGAGCGCATTCAAAAGTGGCGCGAAGTGTGTCCGCAGTTGGTCATTCGCAGCACTTTCATTGCGGGCTTTCCTGGTGAGACCGAAACTGAGTTTGAGCACCTGCTCAACTTTGTTCGGGAAGCACAAATTGACAGAGCGGGCTGTTTTGCATACAGCCCTGTGAAGGGCGCCGTAGCCAATGAATTGCCAGGCATGTTGCCTCAAGCAGTCAGGGAGGAGCGCCGCTCACGATTCATGGAAGTGGTCGAGGAAGTGTCCATCCAACGTTTACAGCAGCGCATCGGCGCCACCATGCAGGTGCTGGTCGATTCGGCCACAGCCATGGGCAAAAAAGGTGGCATTGGCAGGACTTATGCCGATGCGCCTGAAATTGATGGCGTGGTGAAGTTGCTGCCACCCGAGAAGATTAGCAAGACCTACAAGGTAGGTGAATTCACACGTGCACGAATTGTGGGTGTGGATGGTCACGATCTTGTAGCTTTGCCTGTCTAAAATGCATTTTGAAATGCACTCAAATTTGAAAAACAGACTCGAAAAAAAAGCTGCCATGTGTGCAGCTTTGATTAAACTTGGTGCCCAGGAAGGGACTCGAACCCCCACGAAGTTACTCGCTAGTACCTGAAACTAGTGCGTCTACCAATTCCGCCACCTGGGCTCTCAGGACAAGAACGAAGGATTGTATATCAAAAAAATTAGCCACCCCTCTGGACTCCTCGATGAAATCGAGGGCAGTGTGCAAGGACATCGCGATGGTCACGGCTTCTTAATCCGTGATGATGGTGACGGTGATATTTTTCTGCCACCCAACGAAATGCGTGCAGTGTTGCACAAAGATCGTGTGAAGGTTCGCATCGTTCGACAAGATCGAAAAGGCAGGCCTGAAGGTCGTGTGGTTGAAATCATGGAGCGACCTGCACACCCCATCATTGGCCGCTTGCTCAACGAAGGCGGCATCTGGATTGTGGCGCCTGAAGACAAGCGTTATGGCCAAGATATTCTCATTCCCAAAGTAGGCATTGGCACAGGCAAGCCCGGTCAAGTGGTGGTGGTTGAACTCACCGAACCGCCTGCATTGTTTGGCCAACCTGTAGGCCGTGTGACAGAAGTACTGGGCGAAATTGACGACCCTGGTATGGAGATTGACATTGCCGTGCGCAAGTACAGTGTGCCGCATGAATTCTCTGCAGCATGTTTAGAATTGGCGAGAGAGTTGCCCGACAAAGTTCGTCCGCAAGATTCCAAAGACCGAATTGATTTAATCGATATTCCTTTGGTCACCATTGACGGTGAAGATGCACGCGACTTTGACGATGCAGTGTATTGCGAGCCGGCCAAAATTGGCAAGACCAAAGGCTGGCGTTTGTTGGTGGCCATTGCCGATGTCAGCAACTATGTGGCCACGGGCAGTGCCATTGACATCGATGCCTACGACCGCGCCACCAGTGTGTATTTCCCGCGCCGTGTCATTCCCATGCTGCCGGAAAAACTCTCCAATGGTTTGTGTTCATTGAATCCTGAAGTAGAGCGTTTGTGCATGGTTTGCGACATGCTCATTACGGCCAAAGGCGATGTTCACGCCTATCAGTTTTATCCCGCAGTAATGTACAGCCACGCGCGGTTCACCTACACCGAAGTCGCTGCCATCTTAGCCAACACACGAGGTCCTGAGGCTATCAAGCGCAAAGCGCGGGTCAACGACTTGCTCAATTTGCACGATGTCTACCGAGCCTTGTTGGCATCGCGTGCGGTTCGTGGCGCTGTCGATTTTGAGACCACTGAAACACAAATCATTTGCGATGACAACGGCCGCATTGACAAAATTGTGCCGCGTGTTCGCACTGAAGCGCACCGTCTCATTGAAGAAGCCATGTTGGCAGCCAACGTGTGCAGTGCCGACTTTATTCAGAACAGCAAGCATCCTGGTTTGTTCCGTGTTCACGAAGGCCCCACGCCCGAAAAGAAAGATTTGCTGCGCAATTACTTGAAGGCCTTGGGCTTGCCCTATACCGTCAGTGATGAGCCTAAGCCAAGTGAGTTTCAACACATTGCACAGGCCACCAAGGAAAGGCCAGACGCACAGCAAATTCACACCATGCTGTTGCGCTCTATGCAGCAAGCCATTTACACGCCCATCAACAGCGGCCACTTTGGCTTGGCATACGAAGCCTATACACACTTCACCAGCCCCATTCGCCGCTATCCCGACTTGCTGGTGCATCGCGTGATCAAGGCCATATTGGCAAACAAGAAATACCAGTTGCCTGCCTTGCCGTTGCCCGGTGAAGCGCAGGCCAAGCTGGCCAAGCGTTTGCAGAAAAACAAAGCAGGCGCTCAAATGGACGATGCACCGCGCATCAAAATGTCGCCCGCCGAACAGCAAGCTTGGGAAGCAGCAGGTCTGCATTGCAGTGCCAATGAGCGCCGTGCCGATGAAGCCAGCCGCGATGTTGAAGCTTGGCTTAAATGCAAATACATGCGTGAGCATTTGGGCGAGGAGTATTCCGGGTTGGTTACATCGGCCACCAGCTTCGGAATTTTCGTCACTTTGGACACTTTGTATGTTGAGGGCTTGGTGCACATCACTGAACTCGGCGGAGAGTACTTCCGCTTTGATGAAGCACGCCAAGAATTGCGGGGTGAGCGAACAGGCATTCGTTATGCCATAGGCACGCGTGTTCAAATTCAGGTCAGCCGAGTTGACTTGGACGGCAGGAAAATTGATTTCCGTTTGGTCAATCCTGCTGAAGAGTTCAGCCCTCGACAATTGCGTGACAAGGGCAATCACAAATCTGGCTCTCGCGGCGCCTCAAGGGGATCTGAATTGAGTGCCGATGGCGTCAAAGCCAAGGCCAATCAGTCGCGGCCTTTGCAAGGTCGAAAGGCGGAGGGCTTGAGCTCACCCAATCGTCAAGCCAAAGCATCTGCAAAAGGCGCAGCTTCAAAGTCAGTAGGTCAAAAAAAATCCAGTCAAGCGCGTAAGAATCGACGCTGAAGCTTTTTTTCAAGACAAGCAAATTTCAGTTAAGTTTATTCATCTCAATATCAGCAGGAGAAAAAAGCCATGACACAAAATTCAAAAATTGCCATTGTGACCGGCGCAGGTTCTGGCATTGGCAAAGCCACAGCCATGGCTTTGTTGCATGATGGCTGGTGCGTTGTGTTGGCTGGTCGAAGGCAGGCCAATTTGGAAGAGGTGGTTGAAGAAGCCAAGGCCTTGAACGCTGGCGCGCGTGTTTTGGCCGTGCCCACCGACGTGACGCAAGAAGACTCAGTCGCCAACTTGTTTGCGCAATGTGTCAAAACATTTGGCCGTGTCGATTTGTTGTTCAACAATGCGGGTGTGAGTACACCCGCTATTCCCTTGCCCGAACTGAGTTTGGAAATGTGGAAGGGCGTGGTCGATACCAATTTAACAGGCATGTTCTTATGCATTCGCGAAGCCTTTCGCGTCATGAAAGACCAGAAGCCCATGGGTGGCCGGATTATTAACAACGGCTCTATTTCAGCCACCACGCCAAGGCCCTTTTCCATTGCCTACACGTCCACCAAACATGCGGTGTCTGGCCTGACCAAAACAGCTTCATTGGATGGTCGTCAGTACGACATTGCGGTAGGTCAAATTGATGTGGGCAATGCCGCCACACCCATGGCCATGAGAATGGCAAAGGGTGTGCCCCAAGCCAACCTTGAAATCAAAGCCGAGCCTTTGATGGATGTGGCCATTGTCGGCAAGTCGGTGGTTTACATGGCCAGCTTGCCCCTTGAAGCCAACGTGATGTTCCACACGGTGATGGCTACAAAGATGCCATTTGCGGGCCGCGGATAAGTTGTGTCACGGCACTTAAGCGTTTAAAGCACTTTCGATGGCCATTGAAACATTTAAAATGGCATCGTCCTTCATGGGGCCTTGCCAAATCATCATGCTACTGGGCAATTCGCCTGCCTCATGAATGGGCAATGACAACGCACAACCGTCTAGCATGTTGATCACGCTGGTATTGCGCAGCAACAAAGCATTGGCCGCAAAAAATGCATCGTCTCTTTCTGGGCCAGGTGCCACGCTTTCCAAAGTAGGACCATAAATAGGCACAGTGGGGGAGAGGGCCGCATCGCAAGCATTCAATGCCGATTGCATCCGAGCAATCCAGGCTGAGCGGCCAGCTTGTAAATCCAAATATTCAAAAGCTTTCATATTGGCCCCCCGTAAAATGCGCGCCGAAACGCGAGGGTCGTAGCCAGCTGCATCCTTTTCTAGAAGATGGCGATGCCAGGTGTAACTTTCAGCAGCGCTAAAACCACCTGTGGCTAGCAGTCCCGCAAGCTCTTTGATTTCAGAAAGTGGCACCTCCACTATGCGAGCACCCGCTTGCGACAAGCGCGATAGGCTTCGTTCCCAAGCCTTTTGTACGCCAGCCTCCATGCCATCTAGCATGAAGTGTGTAGGCACGGCCAGTCGATAACTGGACAGAGCCCTGCTTGAGCGGGCTACCGTTCGTGCCGCCAAAATTTCGTGTGCCAAAACGGCATCCCGCACACTGCGCGTCATGGCGCAGATGGTGTCCATGGTGGTCGACAAAGGCACTGCGCCCAAGGTGGGTACATGGCGCGCCGTGTTTTTAAATCCAACCAAACCATTGAGGGCAGCCGGAATACGAATGGAGCCGCCGGTGTCGGAGCCCATGCCGATGAAAGCCGCACCCGTGGCCACGGAAACTGCCGCGCCCGAAGACGAGCCACCAGGTACATGGCCTTTGCCATGGCTCATCACAGCTTGGCCTGTTTTGGCATCCCAAGCCGCCGGTGTGCCGTAGTGCGGGTTGTTGCCAATGCCAGAAAACGCAAACTCCACCATGTTGGTTCGGCCCAAATTGCTACCGCCAGCAGACTTGAGCCTGGCCACGACAGGGCAGTCTGCATGGGCTGCAGGAACGCCTTTCAGCACTTTGGAGCCTGCCAAAGTGGCTTGCCCAGCCACGTCAAACAGGTCTTTGACAGAGAAGGCCAAGCCCTTGAGAGCTGAGTTCACCAAGCTTTTTTCCTGCAAGACAGACGGGCCAGTCGCAGGGGCCATGTCCATAAAGACCTTGTCGCAGGCTGCACTGCGGGCAATTTCATGGCTCTTTTCCCATTCAGCTTGCGGGCTGGTTTGTTGCTGGGCAATGGCTTGCAGGGTGGCAATCAGGTCAGGGCGCATGGTGATGGATTCCTAGAGGTAAGGAGGCTTGAAAAGGGCTGGAAAACGGACATTTTGGATGCTATACTCGACTGGCTTAGCAGGAATTTCCCTGCGAGTAAATCGCAAACCGGCTCCTTCAAGGTGTTGGCTGTTCAGATTAAACCCGAAAGGGCTTCCTCAAACAGCCGATGTGTGAGCCGGATTTTAGACCCAACCTTCGGAGAAAATCTATGTCAGTTACCATGCGCGAAATGCTGGAAGCCGGTGTCCACTTTGGTCACCAAACACGCTTCTGGAACCCCAAGATGTCCCCCTTCATTTTCGGTCACCGCAACAAAATCCACATCATCAACTTGGAAAAATCTTTACCGATGTTCCAAGACGCATTGAAGTTTGTCAAACAACTCTCTGCAAACCGCGGCAACATCCTCATGGTGGGCACCAAGCGTCAAGCCCGTGACACCGTGGCTGCTGAAGCTCAGCGCGCCGGCGTGCCTTATGTTGACCAACGCTGGTTGGGCGGCATGCTCACCAACTTCAAAACCGTCAAGACTTCCATCAAGCGCTTGAAGGACATGAAAGCTCAACAAGAAGTCGGCCTCGACACCTTGAGCAAAAAAGAACAACTCATGTTCAAGCGCGAAATCGATAAGCTTGAAAAAGACATCGGCGGCATTCAAGACATGGCCACTTTGCCAGATGCCATTTTCGTGATCGACGTGGGTTACCACAAGATTGCCATCTTGGAAGCCAAAAAATTGGGCATTCCCCTGATCGGCGTGGTGGACTCTAACCACTCACCCGAAGGCATCGACTACATCATTCCTGGTAACGACGACTCTTCCAAAGCCGTTACTTTGTACGCTCGCGGCATTGCCGACGCCATTATTGAAGGTCGTGCCAACGCCGTTCAAGACGTGGTCAATGCAGTAGCCGCCGAAGGCGTTGACGAATTCGTTGAAGTGCAAGAAGCTGCTGCTTAATGCCCTCTCAACCAGAGAAAAGGGGCTTCTTGCCCCTTTTTTTTAATCTGAGTCGCACTGACTTTTTATCAATTTTTATTTAGCTCGAATCTTAATTCGAAGACGAAACGGAGAAATCAAATGGCTATTACCGCAAGCATGGTCGCTGAACTGCGCGCCAAAACAGATGCCCCCATGATGGAATGCAAAAAAGCTTTGACTGAAGCCGATGGCGACATGGCCAAAGCAGAAGAGTTGTTGCGCGTTAAATTGGGAACAAAAGCAGGCAAAGCCGCTTCCCGCGTCACCGCCGAAGGCGTGATCGTTGCCTACACAGAAGGCAACACAGGCGCCATGCTCGAAGTCAACTGCGAAACAGACTTTGTGACCAAAAACGACAGCTTCTTGGCCTTTGCCAATGCGGCCGCCAAATTGGCTGCTTTGCACAACCCAGCCGACGTGGCTGCATTGGGCGAATTGCCCTACACCCAAGACGGCTTCGGTCCAACATTGGAAGAAGTTCGCAAAGGCCTGATCGGCAAGATCGGTGAGAACATGAGCTTTCGCCGCTTCAAGCGCGTGGCCGGTGGCGCCCAAATCGCTACTTACTTGCACGGCACCCGCATTGGTGTGTTGGTCGAGTACGAAGGCAAAGACACTGCCGCCAAAGACGTTGCCATGCACGTGGCCGCCATGAAGCCTGTGGCTTTGACCAGTAACGATGTACCCGCTGACCTGATTGAAAAAGAGCGTTCAGTGGCCACCGCCAAGGCTGCTGAGTCCGGCAAGCCCGCTGACATCGCTGCCAAAATGATCGAAGGCTCCGTTCAAAAGTACCTCAAAGAAGTGTCCTTGAACAACCAAGCTTTCGTGAAAAACGACAAACAAACCGTTGAGCAAATGCTCAAAGCCGAAGCCACCCAAGTCAAAGCCTTCACGATGTTCGTAGTAGGCGAGGGCATTGAGAAGAAGGTTGACGACTTTGTGGCCGAAGTGGCCGCACAAGTTGCTGCCGCTCAAAACGCAGCTTAAAGCTGCCGCTATCAGGGTTAAAACCCGGGTAAACAGGGTCGCCCAACAGGGCGATTCAACGCTAAACTTGAATCTGTCTTTATGAGGAGCCCGTCATGACCATTGCCAAACCAGCCCACAAGCGTATTTTGCTCAAGCTGTCAGGCGAGGCGTTGATGGGTGACGATCAGTTCGGTATCAACCGAGCCACTATTGTTCGAATGGTGAACGAGATCGCCGAAGTCACCCGTTTGGGTGTTCAAGTGGCCGTGGTCATTGGCGGCGGCAACATCTTCAGGGGTGTTGCTGGTGGCGCTGTGGGAATGGACCGTGCCACAGCCGACTACATGGGCATGTTGGCCACCGTCATGAACTCTTTGGCGCTGGCCGATACCATGGAAAAAGCGGGGCTCACGGCTCGCGTCATGTCGGCCATAGCCATTGAGCAGGTGGTCGAGCCTTATGTTCGTCCCAAGGCACTTCAGTACCTTGAAGAAGGCAAAGTGGTCATCTTCGCAGCCGGTACGGGCAACCCCTTCTTCACAACCGACACCGCTGCCGCTTTGCGCGGTGCAGAAATTGGGGCCGAGTTGGTTCTCAAAGCCACCAAGGTCGATGGCGTTTACTCGGCCGATCCTAAATTAGATCCTGCCGCAACCCGCTACAGCAAACTTTCGTTTGACGAAGCCATTTCTAAAAATTTGGGCATCATGGACGCCACGGCCTTTGCGCTGTGCCGCGACCAAAAGTTGCCTGTTAAAGTGTTCTCAATCTTCAAGCATGGTGCCTTCAAGCGAGTGGTCATGGGAGAAGACGAGGGCACTTTGGTGTATGCCTGAATCAGACCTTCATTTCGCTTAATTCTTGAACCCGCCAAATCTGGCCCCGGAGTATTTCATGAGCTTAGAAGACATCAAGAAAACATCGCAAACCAAAATGGATCAGTCCATTGCGGCTTTCAAAAATAACCTGACCAAGATTCGCACAGGCCGGGCCAATCCTGCCATTTTGGACACCATTCAGGTGGATTACTACGGCTCTTTCGTGCCCTTGTCGCAGGTGGCCAACGTGTCGCTCATCGATTCACGCACCATCAGCGTTCAGCCTTGGGAAAAAGGCATGGGCGCCAAAATTGAAAAAGCCATTCGCGAAAGCGATTTAGGTTTGAACCCCGCTTCAATGGGCGACATCATTCGTGTGCCCATGCCGCCCATGAGCGAAGAGCGCCGCAAAGAAATGACCAAGCTGGTTCGCACTGAAGGTGAGAACGCCAAAATTGCCGTTCGCAATTTGCGCCGTGATGCCAATGAGGCTGTGAAAAAATTGGTCAAAGACAAACTGGCTTCCGAAGATGAGCAAAAACGCTCAGAGGCAGAAGTTCAAAAAGTGACCGACAAACACATTGCAGAAATTGACCAGCTGGTGGCTGGCAAAGAACAAGAGATCATGGCCGTTTGATGGTCATTGATTTGATGCTCAAGCAACGCATCATCACTGCATTGGCTTTGTTGGCCGTTTTATTGCCAGCTCTTTTTGCAGAAACCCCTCAAGCCTTTCTCATTTTGTCTGCGCTTCTCATTGCTGCTGGCGCTTGGGAGTGGGCCCGCATGAACGGCATGGCCAGCGTGCAGTCTGTTTTATCGGGTGTTTTGTGTGCCGGCATGTGTGCCGTTGCATGGTGGGCGGGTTGGACCTCTCAAACCGAAACATGGCTTTGGTGGTTGGCAGGCGCAACTTGGGTTGGTTTAACGGCTTGGATGCTGTTGCGTGGCGTTCAGGGCTGGGCCTTATGGCGTCAAAATGTTCGCTGGGCTTTGGGTGTACTCATGTTGTGGTTGGCATGGTTGGCCATGGCGCAAGCGCGAACTTCTAGCGTGCAATTGTTACTCTCCATATTTTGTGTGGTGTGGGCGGCCGATGTGTTTGCCTATTTCTTTGGCAGGGCCCTGGGTGGCAAAATCATTCATCAAAAATTGGCGGCTACTGTCAGTCCCGGCAAAAGTTGGGAAGGTGCGATTGGCGGTTTGTTGGGTGTGTTTCTGACTGCCTTTGGTTGGATGCACCTTGAATTAATCTACCAATGGCCGGGCACCAGTTTGTTCACAGCCATGCTTCAACATGGTTATTTTTTGTGGGGCTTGAGTTTGATTTTTTTAACCACCATGAGCGTTGTGGGTGACTTGGTTGAATCCTTGGTCAAACGAAGTGCGGGTGTCAAAGACAGTTCCAACCTATTGCCCGGTCATGGTGGCGTGCTTGACCGTTTGGATGCCTTGCTGCCAGCTTTGCCCATCGCCATGATGTTGCTGCATTGGCCCAAAGTTTAAACAGCTTGCTTTCCTTATGAAACAAAACATAACCATTCTGGGTTCTACCGGTTCCATTGGCACCAGCACATTGGACGTGTTGTCAAAACACTTGGACCGGTTTCAGGTGTTTGCTTTAACGGCGTCCAAGCAAGTCGATGTGATCTTGGCGCAATGCGCACAGTTCAAACCCAAATTTGCAGTGATGGCCCAAGAAGATGCAGGCCGTTTGCTGGCTGAGCGCATCAAGGCCGAAGATTTGCCTGTCGAGGTGCGTTGGGGTCCTGAGGCTCTGGACTTTGTGTCTGCCCACGAAGAGGTTCAAGCAGTGATGGCAGCCATTGTGGGCGCCGCGGGTTTGTCTGCCTGCTTGGCTGCGGCTCATGCAGGCAAGCGTTTGTTGTTGGCCAATAAAGAAGCCTTGGTGGTGGGTGGTGAAGTCTTTTTAAGTGCGGTCAAAAAGGGCGGCGCTGTGCTCTTGCCCATCGACAGTGAACATTCTGCCGTGTTTCAGTCTTTGCCTGAAAATCCAGCTACTTGGGCTGATCGCATTGATCAAATTATCTTGACTGCATCGGGCGGCCCTTTCAGAACGCGCGATGTAGCCAGCTTGAAAAACGCCACGCCAGATGAAGCCTGTGCACACCCCAATTGGGTCATGGGCCGAAAAATTTCAGTCGACTCCGCCACCATGATGAACAAAGCCTTGGAAGTCATTGAGGCGCGCTATTTATTTGGCGTGTCGCCCAATCAACTCTCTGTGGTCATTCATCCCCAAAGCATCATTCACTCCATGGTGAAGTACAAAGACACCTCCATCGTGGCGCAGTTGGGCACCCCCGATATGCGAGTGCCCATTGCATATGGCTTAAGTTGGCCCGAGCGAATCACCTCGGGTGCTCAGACGCTTGATTTTCACAATCTCAAACCCATGACCTTTGAAGCCATTGACGATCATGGCCACCCCGATAGATTTCCAGGTTTGAAATTGGCTTGGCAATCTTTGAGTGCTGCTTCAGGCACGTGCGCAGTGCTCAATGCCGCCAATGAAATTGCGGTTGAAGCCTTTTTGAACAAGCAAATTAGATTTGATCAAATTCACCAAGTGAACATCGAAACTTTGGCCAAGGTGCAGCCGCAATCGCCCCAAAGTTTGCCTGACTTGCTGGCGCTTGATGCACAAAGCCGCGCTACAGCTTCCGAAGTGGCTCGTGCTTGCCGTGCTTGACGCTTTAACGTGCTAACACTGCTTGCTTTCCTCTTCGCACTCACCCTCTTAATTGCGGTGCATGAGTATGGTCACTACCGAATGGCGGTGGCCTGTAAGGTGCCTGTTTTGGTTTTTTCCATTGGTTTTGGAAAAGCCCTTTACCGTTGGCGTTCCAAGCATCCAAGAGCAGGACAAAACACCGAGTTTGTGATCAGCGCATTGCCTTTGGGCGGCTATGTTCAGATGCTAGACAGCCGCGAAGCTGCCGTGCCCATCGATCAACTTCCGCTGGCCTTTGACCGACGCAGTTTGAAAGTTCGCGCGGCCATTGTGGCTGCAGGTCCTTTGGCCAACCTGTTGTTGGCCGTTGTCTTGTTCAGCGCAGTTGCTTGGTGGGGTCATCCCAAAATCTTGCCCATCCTTGGCCGCGTAGAGGCTGGCGCTGCGGCCGATCTTGCAGGTCTGAAAACAGGTGATCGCGTTTTGAAAGTAGGCTCTCAAGAGGTGAGGGACGCTCAGCACTTAAGGGCCTTGATTCGCGGCGAAGTAGACCCTGAAGACAATGCAGAAGAATCGGACAAGGCGGCAGTTTGGGAAATTGACCGACAAGGCCAGCGCCTATCTCTGGCCGTCAAACCCCTGATCACTTCTTTGCCAGGTCAGCCTGAATCAAGTGCTGTCAGGCGAATTGGGGCGGTGGTGGGGCAGCCCTCCGACTCAGAATGGGTGAGTGCTGGTTTTTGGGAAGGCTTGGCCCGAGGCTACGGCCAAGTCGAGCAAATTACGCTACTCACGGGCCAGCTGATTGGCCAAATGCTCACAGGCGAGGCCTCTTCGAAGCACCTGAGCGGCCCCTTGACCATTGCGGAGCAGGCTGGGCAGTCTGCCCAAAGAGGCTTGCCGTCTTATTTGACTTTTCTGGGCCTGATCAGTGTCAGTTTGGGGCTTCTCAATCTCCTGCCATTGCCCATGTTGGATGGTGGGCACCTGATGTATTATCTTTGGGAGTCTCTGACAGGTAAACCGGTTTCTGTTGCTTGGCAGCGGGGTTTGCAAAAAGTCGGTTTGGCTTTGTTGATTTTCATCATGGCCTTGGCTTTTTTCAATGATCTGACGCGACTCTTTACTTAATTCAAACGCATGAACTTTCTCCCCAATCGATTTCGCTTGCATCACTTGTGCGTGCTGCTTGCAGCGGCCATCAGCGGCATGTCTGCGTGGGCCGTTGAGCCTTTCAAATTGAAGGACATTCGCGTTGAGGGTCTTCAGCGCATTGAGTCAGGGACGGTTTTTGCTTCTTTGCCTTTCCGCGTTGGCGATATGTACAACGATGAATCGGGTGCAGCTGCCATTCGCGCTTTGTTTGCGTTGGGTTTGTTCAAAGATGTCAGGCTTGATGCCCAAGGCGATGTGTTGGTGGTCATTGTGGAAGAGCGTCCCTCCATTTCAGAAGTTGAATGGGTGGGTCTGAAAGAGTTCGACAAAGATGTCTTGGTGAAGGCATTGAAAGAAGTGGGTATTTCTGAAGGCCGCCCCTTTGACAAAGCCTTGGCAGACAAAGCCGAGCAAGAATTAAAGCGTCAATACATTACTCGCAGCTTGTATGGTGCCGAGGTGGTCACAACAGTCACGCCAGTAGACCGCAACCGTGTGAAGTTGACCTTCACAGTATCTGAAGGTGGCCCTTCCAAAATCAAAGAAATTCGAATCACAGGCAATCAAAACTTTTCTGAAGGCACGCTCAAGGATCAGTTCAATTTGGATGTGGGCGGCTGGCTAAGTTGGTACACCAAATCAGACCGTTATTCCCGTACCAAGCTCAATGCTGACTTGGAAGCGCTTCGCTCTTACTATTTAAGCCGTGGTTTCCTAGAGTTCCGAATTGACTCTACCCAAGTGGCCATCTCACCTGACAAGCAAGACATCTCGATTGCCATCAATGTCACGGAAGGTGAGCGTTTCGTCGTCTCTGGTGTCAAGCTTGAAGGCAACTATTTGGGCAAAGAAGACGAGTTCAAAGCCCTTGTCAAAATTGGCCTGGGCCAGCCTTACAACGCTGAAACTGTGGCCGAAACCAACAAAGCTTTTACCGATTATTTTGGCAAGTTTGGATTTGCCTTCGCGCGTGTCGATGCCCGTCCCGAAATTGACCGGTTGACCAACCGTGTTAACTTTGTGCTTATTGCCGAACCTTCACGCCGCGCCTATGTTCGCCGCATCAATGTGGCTGGCAACAACCGAACACGCGACGAGGTGGTCAGGCGCGAATTCCGGCAGTTGGAATCTGCTTGGTACGACGGCGACAAAATCAAGTTATCGCGCGACCGTGTCGACCGTTTGGGCTTCTTTACCGAAGTCAACATTGATACCCAAGAAGTACCAGCCACCACCGACCAAGTTGACCTCGCCGTCAACGTGGTCGAAAAGCCAACGGGCAGTGTTTCACTGGGTGCTGGATTCTCATCCACTGAAAAAGTGGCGTTGAGCTTCGGTATTCGACAGGAAAATGCGTTCGGATCGGGCAACTACTTGGCCACCGAAATCAATACCAGTAAATACAACAGAACCATTGTCATCAGCACCACCGATCCGTACTTCACGCCAGAAGGAATTTCTCGAACCATCGATGTTTTCCATCGCACCACGCGGCCTTATTTGGGCGACTTGAATGCCTACAGCTTGGTCAGTTCGGGCGCTGGCACGCGTTTTGGCGTGCCCTTCAGTGAGATTGACACGGTTTATTTTGGCGTCAATTTAGAACAGACGTCTATCCGACCCGGCAACAACTTACCCAACGCCTACGTCGAATACATGCAGCAGTTTGGCTACACCAGCACCTCTTTGCCTTTCACCATTGGCTGGGCAAGGGATGGCCGCGACAGCGCTTTGGTGCCAACGCGAGGCATTTTGCAGCGCTTCAACTCTGATTTAAGTGCCAGTGGTGATGCCCGTTACGTTCGTACCAACTACCAAATTCAGCAATACACGCCTTTAACTAAAAAGTACACACTGGCTTTGAATGCCGACTTGGGTTGGGGTCAAGGCTTGTCAAATCGGCCCTATCCGCTGTTCAAAAACTACTTTGTAGGCGGCTTGGGCAGCGTTCGCGGGTTCCAGCAATCCACTTTGGGGCCTTCAGACAGCACCAACAGCCTGTACTTGGGCGGACCTAAGAAAATTGTTTTGAATGCCGAGCTCATGGCCCCATTTCCAGGCGCTGGCAACGATCGCACCTTGCGACTTTTTGCCTTTACCGACGTCGGCCGTGCCTTTGGCGAGAACGAAAAGATCAATCTCGGCGAACTCCGCTCCTCTATCGGTGTGGGTTTAAGCTGGATTTCACCCATGGGTCCTTTGCGCTTTTCATATGCATTGCCTATGAAGCGTCAGGTTGCGGATAAAATCCAAAGACTGCAATTCCAAATCGGAACTTCCTTTTAATGAAAACACTTCGTCATTTCTCACAAGTTTGTTTGTTGGCATTCGGTGCACTGGGTGCGGCCGCGGTCAGCGCACAGGAATTCAAAATCGGTTTTGTCAATACAGATCGCATCTTTCGCGAGGCCAGCACTGCCAAGTCAGCACAGGCTAAGTTGGAGCAAGAATTTTCAAAGCGTGAAAAAGATTTGGTCGACTTGGGTAACACCATCAAAACTGCGTCTGATAAATTTGAACGTGAAGCGCCCACATTGTCTGAAACACAGCGCAACACCCGCCAAAAGCAACTCATGGACCAAGACCGTGAATTTCAACGCAAGCGCCGTGAATTTCAAGAAGACCTTAACACGCGCAAAAATGAAGAACAACAAGTGGTCATTGAGCGTGCAAACCGTGCAGTGAAGCTGGTGGCTGAAGCTGAAAAGTATGACGTTATTTTCCAAGAAGCCGTCTACATCAACCCCAAGCACGACATCACAGACAAAGTCATCAAGTCTCTCAACGCCACGGCTGGCAAATAAGCGCCCGCACCGAGAGAAATGGACTCGTGCTGTGCTGCTGCTTGGCGACATCGTTAAGGCTTTAGGCGGCAGCCTTCAAGGCAGTCCACAAATACCCATTCGAAAACTGGCCCCGCTTGAAACCGCGGGCCCTGGTGACCTGAGTTTTCTCAGTCACCCCAAGTACCAAATGCACTTAACGCAATCGCATGCGGCTTGCGTCATTGTCACGCCGCAATTCAAAGAATTGGCACTCACTCGCGGCGCTTGCATCGTGACCGAAGACCCCTATCACTACTTCGCCAAACTCACGCAATTTTGGAAAAAGCAAACCGCACCTGTTGGGCGTGCCCAAATTCACCCCAGTGCCGTGGTCGACCCTGAAGCCCACATTGCCGACACAGCCATCATCGGCCCTTTGTGTGTGGTCGAGCGGGGTGCCAGGGTGGGCGCCTATTCTCAACTGAAATCCAGAGTGACATTGGGTGAGTCTTGTGAAATCGGTGAGCGCTGCATTGTTCACTCAGGGGTCGTGATTGGCGCTGATGGATTTGGCTTTGCATTGCACCAAGGCACTTGGGAAAAAATTGAACAACTCGGCGCTGTGAAAATTGGCAACGATGTAGAGATTGGCGCCAACACATGCATCGACCGAGGCGCCTTGCAAGACACCCTCATTGAAGACGGCGTCAAACTAGACAACCTCATTCAAATCGGCCATAACGTGCACATTGGCAAACACACTGCCATGGCGGGTTGTGTGGGTGTGGCGGGCAGTGCGCGCATTGGCGCCCATTGCACGCTCGGTGGCGGGGCCATTGTGTTGGGACACTTGACATTGGCAGATGGCGTTCATATTTCTGCAGCCTCAGTGGTCACGCGTTCTATTTCTCAAGCTGGCAATTACACGGGTCTGTTCCCTATCGATGACAATGGTACATGGGAAAAAAATGCCGCCAGCTTGAAGCAGCTGCACAAGTTGCGCGATCGAATTAAATCCTTGGAGGCGCAACTCCTTCAGCCACCATTTCAGGAAAAAAAATCATGATGGACATCTACCAAATTCTCAAACAATTGCCACATCGTTTTCCGATTTTATTGGTCGACCGAGTGCTTGAAATTGAAAAGGGTGTGCGTATCAAAGCGCTGAAAAATGTATCCGTCAATGAGCCTTATTTCTCCGGACATTTTCCTTCACGTCCGGTCATGCCCGGGGTGTTGATGCTAGAGGCATTGGCGCAGGCGGCGGCATTGTTGGCTTTCGATACCATGGGCGAGACACCCGACGAAAACACCGTGTACTACTTTGCTGGCATTGACGGTGCCAGGTTCAAGCGGCCAGTAGAGCCAGGTGATCAACTCATTTTGGAAGTTGAACTTGATCGCATGAAAGCAGGCGTTTTCAAGTTCAAGGCGCGCGCCAAAGTAGGCGAAGAAATTGCGGTGGAAGCCGAACTCATGTGCACCATGCGCAAAGTGGCTTAATCGATCAAGCCTATGACGACGCAGTCTCGTATTCACTCCACGGCCCTTGTTGATTCTGCTGCTCAACTGGACAGCAGTGTCACTGTGGGGCCTTACACAGTCATTGGTCCTCATGTTCGCATTGATGCTGGTACCTCGGTGGGCAGCCACTGTGTCATTGAAGGCCACACCACCATTGGCAAAGACAACAAAATATTTCAGTTCAACTCTTTAGGTGCAGTGCCACAAGATAAAAAATATGCCGGTGAGCCCTGTGAGTTGGTCATTGGCGAGCGCAACACCATCCGCGAGTTTTGTACGTTCAACGTTGGCTCGCCTGGCGACACGGGTGTCACCCAGTTGGGCAACGACAACTGGATCATGGCCTATGTCCATTTGGCGCACGATTGCAAGGTGGGCAACCACACTATTTTTGCGAACAGTTCTCAACTGGCGGGCCATGTGCATGTAGACGACTGGGTTATTTTGGGCGGCTTCACGGTGGTGCACCAGTTCTGCCGCTTGGGTGCTCACAGTTTCACGGCCATGCATTCTTTGTTGTTTGCCGATTTGCCGCCCTTTGTCATGGCACAAGGTCAGCCAGCACAGGCAAGGTCGATGAACTTTGAGGGTTTGAGAAGACGTGGCTTCACGCCAGAAAGAATTTCAGCAGTCAAGGCCATGTACAAAAGTTTGTACCGTCAGCAACTCACTCTGGCCCAGGCCCAAACTGAAATTGAGTTGCTGACGCAAAAGTACCCAGAAGCCAAGGGCGATGTCGACATGATGATCGACTTCTTGCAAGGCACTTCGCCAGACCGCGGCATTGTGAGATAAGTGGTGCAAGCGCCTGGCATGTCTCAGCTTTCTAAAGCCCCTGATGGGGCTTTTTCCATGGCCATGGTGGCTGGTGAAACTTCAGGCGATTTGTTAGCAGGTTTGATGATGCAGGGCATTCGTGCGCAATGGCCCGAAGCCAATTTGTATGGCATTGGCGGGCCTCGCATGCAAGCCCAAGGCTTCAACGCTTTATGGCCTTCAGACAAATTGGCTGTGCGCGGCTATGTCGAAGTATTGGGGCACTACCGAGAAATTGTGGGCATTCGCAATCAACTCAAAGCACAATTGCTGGCCAAACCACCGCAGGTTTTTGTGGGTGTAGACGCACCCGATTTCAACCTCGACTTGGAGCGCGATTTAAAGCAGGCTGGCATTCCGACTGTGCATTTTGTATGTCCTTCCATTTGGGCCTGGCGCGCGGAGCGCATTGAGAAAATCAAACAAAGTGTAGACCATTTGTTGTGCATTTTCCCCTTTGAAACTGAATTGCTGCATGCACACGGCATTCCGGCAACCTATGTAGGACACCCTTTGGCGCAAGCCATTCCCATGCATGTTGATACGCTCAAAGCGCGGCATGAATTGAACTTAGATGCTGACAGGCCCGTCGTGGCGATGCTGCCGGGCAGTCGCGAATCAGAAATTACCTATTTGGCCGAGCGGTTTTTGAAAACGTCCATGTTGCTAAGTCAGCAACAACCTAAATTGCAATTTGTGTTGCCCGCCATGCCTGCCATGCAATCGCGCATCGAACGCATTCGCGACAAGGTGGGCGCCACACACGTTCAAATTTTGAAGGGGCAGTCGCATGCGGCATTGGCGGCTTGCGATGTCACGCTCATTGCCAGTGGCACGGCCACACTCGAAGCGGCACTGTTTAAAAAGCCCATGGTCATTGCCTACAACATGAACTGGGTCAGCTGGCAAATGATGAAGCGCAAAAAACTTCAGCCATGGGTGGGCCTGCCCAACATCTTGGCGCAAGAGTTTTGCGTGCCCGAACTTTTGCAAGACCAAGCAACGCCAGAAAATATGGCTGTGGCTGTTTTAGACTGGCTGCGTTCTCCCGATAAAGCGCAAGCCTTGGCCAGTCGTTTTGAAACCATGCACCAGTCCTTGCTGCGTGACACGCCTACATTGGCAGCCCATGCGATCCAAACGCTTGTCAACGCCTGAACAGGTCAGCCTGGCCTGGGACACGCCTGGTTTACTGGCGGGTGTGGATGAGGCTGGACGTGGCCCGCTGGCCGGTCCGGTGGTGGCCGCTGCTGTCATCTTGGACGATCTCAAGCCCATCAAAGGTTTGGCAGACTCTAAAAAATTAACCGCCAAAACCCGCGAGCGTTTGTTCGACGAAATTCGTGCCAAGGCTTTGTGCTTTGCCATTGCAGAAGCCAGTGTGGAAGAAATCGATCGCTTGAATATTTTGCAAGCCACAATGCTGGCCATGCAAAGAGCCGTAGAAGCTTTGCGCTTAAAGCCCACGCTGGTGTATGTCGATGGCAACCGCTTGCCCATCTTGGATGTGCGCGCAGAGGCCATTGTGAAGGGCGATGAAAAAATTCAAGAAATCTCGGCGGCCTCCATTTTGGCCAAGGTGCACCGCGATCGAATGTGCGATGAAATGCATCGGCAATATCCGGCGTATGGCTTTGATGCCCACAAAGGTTATGGCACGGCAATTCACCTGAAGGCCTTGCAAACTTGGGGTGCCACGCCGCTTCACCGTAAAAGCTTTTCGCCAGTGACGCAGGCCATCTTGGCGGCCCAAAAATCATGAAACTGATCACTTCTAAAGACAACCCTCGGCTGAAATCCATCCGCCGCTTGGCCCAAGACCCACAGGCTTATCGCAAACTGGGTTGGGTCTGGTTGGAAGGCGATCATCTGTGCCGGGCTGCACTGGCGCGAGGCTTCAAACCCGAATTGGCCATTTTCACAGAGTCCATTTGGCAAGCCTCAGAGTTTGAGTGGTCGCAATGTGCGCATGAAGTTTGGACCGTGCCTGATGATTTGTTTGCAGGTTTAAGTGCACTTGAATCTCCCGCCAAAATGGGTTTCTTGTTGACGCTGCCTGAGCCGCCCGAGTTAGACCCGCATGCCGCCACAGTGGTTTTAGACCGGCTTCAAGATGCTGGCAACGTGGGCGCCATTTTGCGCTGCGCTTCTGCCTTTGGGTTCAAGCAGGTGGTGGCCATCAAGGGCACGGCCGGCTTGTGGTCGACCAAAGTTTTGCGTGCCGGTATGGGAGCGCATTTCGGCTTGCAATTGATTGAGTCAGCGAGTGCAGAGAATCTTGAATCTCTCAAGATCCCTTTGCTTGGAACCGACGTGCATGAGGGCCCGTATTTGCACGACTTGCTCAAACAGGGTGGGTTGACTCAGAAGTGTGCTTGGGTGATGGGGCATGAAGGGCAGGGCGTTTCAGCCGAAATCATGGCCCTAGTGACCCAAAAAATCAGAATTGCTCAGCCAGGCGGCGAGGAATCTTTGAATGTGGCCACCGCTGCCGCCATTTGTCTTCATGCCAGTGCCACTTCAATGTGAAAGGCCGGCCATTGAAAAAAATCAGTGTCATGCGTCTCGGTCAAGTTGAGAGTCACGGCTATAATGAGAGGCTTTCCCGCATCAACCTGTACGCACCCGCTCACAACAAGCCATTTCCCTTCAAAAGCAGCCAAAAAGAGAGCCTTCTAGGGTGAATCTTGCGCGTGCTGGGGCGTACCCGAACCATACCGGAGAACCCAGTGCTTTTGTCTCTTCAGGGAATATTCCCCTTAGCCATTTTGGCGCTTGCAGACGGCACGGTCTTTGTCGGCAACTCGATCGGAGCCGCAGGCTCTACTGTTGGTGAGGTGGTGTTTAACACCTCCCTCACAGGCTATCAAGAAATCCTCACTGACCCTAGCTACTGCCAGCAGATCGTCACCCTCACGTACCCGCACATCGGCAACTATGGCGTCAACCCAGAGGATGTCGAATCTGACAAAGTCCATGCTGCTGGCTTGATCATCAAAGATCTGCCCATGGTTGCCAGCAATTTCCGTTCAACAGAAACGCTTTCAGCTTACCTGTCACGCAGTGGCACAGTGGCCATTGCCAACATTGACACCCGTCAACTGACTCGCCTGTTAAGAAGCAAGGGCGCCCAAAACGGTGCCATTGTGGCCCTAGCTGCTGGCCAAGCTGTCACGCCCGAACTCAAAGCAAATGCTGTCAAAGCCGCGCAGTCTGCGCCTGCCATGGCTGGTTTGGATTTGGCCCAAAAAGTCAGCGTTTCAAATGCATACGATTGGACAGAGTCCGAGTGGCAACTGGGCAGTGGGTATGGCCAACATACAGCACCTCGTTTTCATGTGGTGGCTTATGACTTTGGCGTGAAGAAAAACATCTTGCGCATGCTGGCCGAACGCGGCTGCAAAGTCACGGTGGTACCTGCCAAAACGCTGGCCGTCGAAGTGCTCAAGCACAAACCCGATGGCATCTTCTTGTCTAACGGACCTGGCGATCCGGAGCCCTGCGAATACGCCATTGCGGCTACCAAAGAACTCATTGAAACTGGCACTCCCACTTTCGGCATTTGCTTGGGTCACCAAATCATGGCCTTGGCCAGCGGTGCCAAAACTTTCAAAATGAAGTTTGGTCACCACGGTGCCAATCATCCTGTCAAAGACCTCGACTCGGGTCGTGTGTCCATCACCAGCCAAAACCACGGTTTTGCGGTGGACGAAAAAACATTGCCTGCTAACCTGCGCGCTACGCACGTGTCTTTGTTTGACGGTACCTTGCAAGGCTTGGCCCGCACTGACAAGCCTGCGTTTTGTTTCCAAGGTCACCCCGAGGCCTCCCCAGGCCCTCACGACATTGCCTATCTCTTCGATCGCTTCATCAACCTGATGGAGAAAAAATAACATGCCAAAGCGCACCGACCTCAAAAGCATTCTCATCATTGGCGCTGGCCCCATCATCATTGGCCAGGCTTGTGAGTTCGACTACTCTGGCGTGCAAGCTTGTAAAGCTTTGCGCGAAGAGGGTTACAAAGTCATTTTGATCAACAGCAACCCTGCCACTATCATGACCGACCCTGCAACTGCAGACGTCACCTACATCGAACCCATCACTTGGCAAACGGTTGAAAAGATCATTGCCAAAGAACGCCCCGACGCCATTTTGCCCACCATGGGCGGCCAAACAGCGCTCAACTGTGCGCTCGATTTGTGGCACAACGGCGTGCTCGACAAATACAAAGTCGAACTCATTGGCGCCACGCCTGAAGCCATCGACAAAGCCGAAGATCGCTTGAAGTTCAAAGACGCCATGACCAAAATTGGTTTGGGTTCTGCGCGCTCGGGCATTGCCCACAGCATGGAAGAAGCTTGGGATGTGCAGCGCACTGTTGGCTTCCCCACAGTCATTCGTCCTAGCTTTACGCTGGGCGGCACAGGTGGCGGCATTGCCTATAACCCTGAAGAGTTCGAGACCATTTGCAAACGTGGTTTAGAAGCCTCTCCCACCAACGAATTGCTCATTGAAGAGTCATTGTTAGGCTGGAAAGAATACGAGATGGAAGTGGTTCGCGACAAGGCGGACAACTGCATCATCATCTGTTCCATCGAAAACTTAGACCCCATGGGCGTGCACACCGGCGACTCCATCACGGTAGCGCCTGCTCAAACCCTCACCGACAAAGAATACCAAATCATGCGCAATGCCAGCTTGGCTGTGTTGCGTGAAATTGGTGTTGACACGGGTGGCTCTAACGTGCAGTTCTCCATCAACCCTCAAGACGGACGCATGGTGGTCATTGAGATGAATCCGCGTGTGTCGCGTTCATCTGCTTTGGCCTCCAAAGCCACGGGTTTCCCCATTGCCAAAGTGGCAGCCAAATTGGCGGTGGGTTACACACTCGATGAATTGCGAAACGAAATTACGGGTGGTACCACACCGGCCAGTTTTGAGCCTAGCATTGACTATGTGGTCACCAAGATTCCACGCTTTGCGTTCGAAAAATTTCCCACAGCCGACAGCCGCCTCACCACACAGATGAAGTCGGTGGGCGAGGTGATGGCCATGGGCCGTACGTTCCAAGAGTCGTTCCAAAAAGCCTTGCGCGGTTTGGAAGTGGGCGTCGATGGTTTGAACGAAAAAACGCAAGACCGCGAAGTGCTTGAAAAAGAATTGGGCGAGCCAGGACCCGATCGCATTTGGTATGTGGGCGATGCCTTCGCCATGGGCCTTAGCGTGGATGAGGTATTCAACCTCACCAAAATTGACCCTTGGTTCTTGGTTCAAATTGAAGACATCGTGAAGATTGAACTTGAGTTGGAAACTACCAACCTGCAAGCCATCACCACTGATGAGTTGCGCGCCTTGAAGAAAAAAGGTTTCTCCGACCGCCGCTTGGCCAAGTTGCTTAAAACCACCGAGCATGAGGTGCGCGCTCAGCGCCACGCCATGAACATTCGTCCGGTTTACAAGCGGGTAGACACTTGCGCTGCTGAGTTCTCTACCGACACGGCTTACATGTATTCCACTTATGAAGATGAGTGCGAAGCAGAACCCACCACCAATAAAAAGATCATGGTCTTGGGTGGCGGCCCGAACCGAATTGGCCAGGGCATTGAGTTTGACTATTGCTGCGTGCACGCCGCCTTGGCCATGCGCGAAGATGGCTACGAAACCATCATGGTCAATTGCAACCCCGAAACAGTTTCAACCGACTACGACACCTCTGACCGTTTGTATTTCGAGCCGCTCACTTTGGAAGATGTGCTTGAAATTGTAGACAAAGAAAAACCAATGGGTGTGATCGTTCAGTACGGTGGTCAAACACCCTTGAAGTTGGCGCTGGATTTAGAAGCCGCTGGCGTGCCGATCATTGGCACCAGCCCCGACATGATTGACGCGGCTGAAGACCGTGAACGTTTCCAAAAATTGTTGCAAGAGTTGGGTTTGCGTCAGCCCCCCAATGCCACAGCCCGAACCGAACCCGAAGCTTTAGAAAAAGCCGCCGCCTTGGGTTACCCCTTGGTGGTTCGCCCCAGTTACGTGCTGGGTGGTCGTGCCATGGAAATTGTGCACGAGCAGCGCGACCTTGAGCGCTACATGCGCGAAGCGGTGAAGGTCAGCAACGATTCTCCCGTGTTGCTCGATCGTTTCTTAAACGATGCCATCGAGTGCGATGTAGACTGCATTCGCGACCCAGAAGGAAAAACCTTCATTGGGGGCGTCATGGAACACATTGAACAAGCCGGCGTGCACAGCGGTGATTCTGCTTGTTCCTTGCCACCTTACAGCTTAAGCGCGGCCACCGTGGACGAACTGAAGCGACAAACCGCTGCCATGGCGGGTGCCTTAAGTGTGGTGGGCTTGATGAATGTTCAGTTCGCTATACAACACGTTGAAGGCAAAGATGTTGTTTATGTGTTGGAAGTGAACCCTCGTGCTTCACGCACGGTGCCTTATGTTTCCAAAGCCACTGGCATTCAATTGGCCAAAGTGGCGGCACGCTGCATGGCCGGCCAAAGCTTGGCATCACAGGGCATTACCAAAGAAGTCACGCCCCCTTATTTCAGTGTCAAGGAAGCGGTGTTCCCGTTTGTTAAATTTCCTGGCGTAGACACTATTCTGGGCCCCGAAATGAAGTCCACCGGTGAAGTCATGGGCGTTGGCAAAACCTTTGGCGAAGCTTTTGTCAAGAGTCAAATGGGTGCCGGCACCAAGCTGCCACGTGAGGGCAAAGTGTTCCTCACGGTGAAGAACAATGACAAGCAACGTGCTGTGAAGATCGCACGCGATTTGGTGGCGCAGGGCTTTGAAATTTTTGCAACCAAAGGCACAGCGGCAGCCATTGCGGCAGAAGGCGTTGCGGTTCAGGCCGTAAACAAAGTCACAGAAGGACGCCCGCACATTGTGGACATGATCAAGAACAAGGAAATTGCCTTGGTTATTAACACTGTGGAAGAGCGCCGCAATGCCATTGCCGATTCCAGGGCCATTCGCACATCAGCGCTCTTGGCACGGGTCACTACCTTCACTACAATTGCCGGCGCTGAAGCTGCGGTTGAAGGCATGAAATACATCGACAATTTGGACGTCATTTCTGTTCAAGAAATGCACGCCATGTTGAGCGTCTAAAAGAAATACGGAGACATCCAAGTGGCGACCATTCCCATTACCCTTCGCGGTGCTGAAAAGCTCAAAGCTGAATTGCACCAATTAAAAACCGTTGAGCGTCCTTGGGTAATCAACGCCATTGCCGAAGCCCGGGCGCAAGGTGATTTGAGTGAAAACGCTGAGTACGACGCTGCCAAAGACCGTCAAGGTTTTGTAGAAGGCCGCATTCAAGAAGTCGAAGGCAAACTTTCTGCAGCTCAAATCATCGACCCTGCATCGGTGGATGCGGGCGGTCGTGTTGTGTTTGGTGCCACTGTTGAGTTGGAAGAGGAAAGCTCGGGTGAGGTGGTCAAGTATCAAATTGTGGGTGAAGACGAAGCCGATCTCAAGTTGGGCTTGATCAACATCAGCAGTCCCATTGCGCGCGCACTCATTGGCAAAGAAGAGGGCGATGTGGCGGTGTTTCAAGCGCCTGGTGGCGAGAAGCGTTATGAAATTGTGGCGGTGTCTTACATTTAAGAATGCGCAACTGCATTAAAAAAAGGCGTTCATTTCAACGCCTTTTTTTGTGTTCTATTCTTTCCAATGCTCTGCCACCCAAAGCGCTGGCTTGATGAACCTGAACCTTCGATTGCGCTTGCCGGCCAAGGCATCGGGCGGATTGCACTCTCCATGAAAAATCACAATGCGTGCATCGGTTGGAATTTGTGGGGCCGTCCAATAGTTGGTGGGCCAACTTGGAATGCTGTGGTATTTGAAACTGGGGCACCACTTTGAGGGCCAGTAAGCCAGATGTCCTAGGCGGTTCATGAAGTCTGAAAGATAGGCTTGTTCATTTCTGAATTGTTGGCGAATGCTTTCGAAATTATTCCGGAAGTATTCGAGAACCTCTGGGTGTGCGCCCAACTCATATCTGTAAACCGAGGAGTTACCGGTAATTCGCCAAGGTCGTTTGTAATCGTGAATGATCATGAACTTGCCGGGCACTTCGAAGAACCCATCGAGGCTGCCTGTAATGACCACATCGACATCTAGAAACAAGGCGGTGCCGGTAAGGCCATGCAGATCTTTGGTGAAGGAGGCCAGTTTGGTCCAGCCTCGTTCGGGAATGCCTGGGGGTAAATTCAATGCAGGAATGGGCAAGCACTGAACTTCGCTGCGAATGCCCTTGCCATCGTCAGTGAGGCAGACCATGTTGAAGTCGCCCGTGAGGTGCCTTCGCACCATGGCGTACAAGCGGTTGACATACTCGGGTCCATACTTGGTGCCCCACTTCATGCAAATGATGTGACGTTGGGAGGTCTGCATGGACACTGCCTTGGCTTAGGCTTGATTGCGCTTTTTGATCGACTTTTGTTTCACTTTGGCGCGCTTGACTTGGCCGCCCGATGTTAGGCGTTGGTTTCCCAAGACGCGCAATGTTTTAACCTCAGGCCTTTGGCCACCGCGGCTGCTGTATTTCAAGACCTTAAAATCACGGGGTCCGGCCATGCGATCTTCGGAAACGGATTTTTCCTTTTCCGGCAAGGGGCGCCAAAGCACCAGCAATTTACCGATGTGTTGAATGGGTGCTGCGCTCAAGTCATCGGCCAGTTGGATGTACATGGCTTCGCGTGCAACACGGTCGTCACCCAGTACACGAATTTTGATCAGGCCATGGGCTTTAAGGGCTGCGTCTGTTTCTTTGACAACAGCAGGCGTGAGGCCGTCGTTGCCAACCATGACAACGGGATCGAGGTGGTGCGCTTCGGCTCGGTGAACCTTGCGTTGGGCGGGAGTCAATTGAATTTGGGGCATAGAGCTATTATCCCTGCTTGAACGGAAGATCATGAAAGTAAAAACCAAAAGTAAAAAAGTCAACAAGTCGTGGTTGAACGACCACGTCAATGACCCCTATGTCAAGTTGGCCAAAAAAGAGGGCTATCGGGCGCGGGCTGCCTATAAATTGAAAGAAATTGACGAAACTTTTGGCCTCATCAAACCAGGCAACTTGGTGGTTGACTTGGGCTCAGCGCCTGGGGCTTGGAGCCAATATGTTCGGCGCAGGCTTTCGCCAGGAGGTGCGGCGGTGGGTGATTTGAACGGCACCATCTTGGCTGTGGACCTGTTGCCCATGGAGCCGGTTGAAGGCGTCCACTTCATTCAGGGTGACTTTACGGAAGCCGATGTGCTGGCCCAAGTTCAAGCCATTGTGGGCGATCGCCCTGTCGATGTGGTGGTGTCAGACATGGCGCCCAATCTGTCGGGCATTGATTCTGTGGATGCTGCACGAATTACACACCTGATTGAATTGGCGGTTGAATTTTCTCAAATGCACTTGAAGCCGCAAGGGGCCTTGGTGGTAAAGGTCTTTCACGGGAGTGGCTACAGCCAACTGGTGAAGCTGTTCAAGGACTCTTTCAAAATCGTCAAACCGATCAAACCCAAGGCTTCCCGAGACAAATCCTCAGAGCAGTTTTTGGTGGGAATTGAACCTAAAAACAGGCCCAGTTCTGCCGAATCGACTTAATCGCAACGCAGAACATCAAATTTCCTTCTACTTTTAAGGCTAAGTCAAGGTAAATTGGCCCCGTAGCACATTCAAAAGTCTAGAATGAACATTCATTAGATGTTTAACTGGGAGCTCTTCTTGAACAACCCTTGGTTTTCAAAGATCGCCGTATGGCTTGTGATTGGCATGGTGCTCTTCACTGTATTCAAACAATTCGACAACCGAACGGGTGTTGGCTCAGGTTACTTGGGTTACTCAGACTTCCTAGAGGAGGTTAGAGGCAACCGCATCAAAACGGCCACCATTCAAGAGGGCCAAGGCGGCACCGAAATTTCAGCCGTGACCACCGACGATCGCCGCATCAAAACCACTGCCACCTATTTAGACCGCGGCTTGGTTGGCGACCTCATTGCCAATGGCGTGAAGTTTGATGTGAAACCTCGCGAAGAGGGTTCTCTGCTTATGAGTTTGCTGGTCAGCTGGGGCCCCATGCTTTTGCTCATTGGTGTTTGGGTTTATTTCATGCGCCAAATGCAAGGTGGCGGCAAAGGCGGTGCCTTTAGCTTCGGCAAAAGCAAAGCCCGCATGCTCGATGAAAACGCCAATCTAGTTACTTTTGCCGATGTGGCGGGTTGCGACGAAGCCAAAGAAGAAGTGAAAGAAGTCGTCGACTTCTTAAAGGACCCTGCCAGATTTCAAAAACTCGGTGGCCGGATCCCACGTGGCTTGCTGTTGGTTGGCCCTCCCGGCACCGGTAAAACCTTGTTGGCCAAGAGCATTGCAGGCGAGGCCAAGGTGCCTTTCTTCAGCATCTCGGGTTCAGACTTTGTTGAAATGTTTGTGGGTGTGGGCGCAGCCCGTGTTCGCGACATGTTCGAGAATGCTAAGAAAAATGCTCCTTGCATCATTTTTATCGACGAGATTGACGCAGTCGGCCGCCAGCGTGGTGCTGGTTTGGGCGGTGGCAACGACGAACGCGAGCAAACCCTCAATCAAATGTTGGTTGAGATGGACGGCTTCGAAACCAACCTCGGCGTGATTGTGGTGGCTGCCACCAATCGCCCCGACATCTTGGATTCAGCGCTTTTGCGCCCCGGTCGTTTTGACCGCCAGGTTTATGTCACCTTGCCCGACATTCGTGGCCGCGAACAAATCTTGGCTGTGCACATGCGCAAAATTCCCATTGGCCAAGACATGAACCCCGGCGTCATTGCCCGCGGTACGCCTGGCATGAGTGGTGCCGATTTGGCCAACTTGTGCAACGAAGCGGCCCTCATGGCGGCACGCCGCAACGCCCGCGTTGTGGAAATGCAAGACTTTGAAAAAGCCAAAGACAAAATTCTCATGGGCCCTGAGCGCAAGAGCATGGTCATGCCTGAAGACGAGCGTCGCAACACGGCTTATCACGAGTCGGGTCACGCGCTCATTGGTAAGCTGTTGCCCAAATGTGATCCCGTGCACAAGGTCACCATCATTCCTCGTGGACGTGCCTTGGGTGTCACCATGAGCCTGCCCGAGCGCGATCGCTACAGCTACGACAGCGAATACATGTTGAACCAAATCAGCATGTTGTTTGGCGGCCGCATTGCCGAAGAAGTGTTCATGAAACAAATGACCACGGGCGCCAGCAACGACTTTGAGCGTGCTACCCAAATTGCCCGCGACATGGTCATGCGTTATGGCATGACCACTGCTTTGGGCCCCATGGTCTATGCTGAAAATGAAGGCGAAGTGTTTTTGGGTCGCTCTGTCACCAAGACCACCAACATGTCTGAGGCCACCATGCAAAAGGTTGACGCTGAAGTGCGTCGCATCATTGATGAGCAGTACAAATTGGCGCGCAGCTTAATTGAAGAGCACAGCGACAAGATGCACGCCATGGCCAAGGCTTTGTTAGAGTGGGAAACCATTGACGTCACTCAGCTTGACGACATCATGGCTGGTCGTGAACCCAAAGCACCCAAAGATTGGACGCCTCGCATTCCACCCTCTGGCAGTGACGATGCAGGCGGCACGCCTGCTGTCAAAGTCGATCCAGAGCCCAACGCGGCCTGATCCTATCCATCATCAATACGGGGCTTCGGCCCCGTTATTGTTTCTAAGCTGCTGAACTGAAATTCCAAATCCGTTGTACTTCATGACCCAACCCATTTGGCAGACCTCCAGGTACGCGATTGACCTCACCCAGCCCAAAGTCATGGGCATTGTGAACCTCACACCCGATTCTTTTTCCGATGGGGGGCGTCACAGTACTTTGTCCATTGCAATTGAAAATGCTCAAACCCTGCTGGCTCAGGGGGCCGACATTTTGGACATTGGGGGGGAGTCTTCTAGACCTGGTGCGGAGCCCGTCAGCGTCGAAGAAGAGCTGAAGCGCGTGTTGCCATTTTTGCAAGAAGCACTCACTTGGAACGTACCTATTTCGGTCGATACCTACAAGCCAGAAGTGATGCAAGCTGCCTTGGACCTGGGGGCTGATGTTGTAAACGACATCTGGGCTTTGCGGCAACCAGGTGCTCTGCAGGTGGTGGCGCGTCATCCTCAATGTGGCGTTTGCCTGATGCACATGCACCAACAACCTCAAACCATGTTGGCGCAGCCCATGTCGGGAGATGCCTTGCCCTTGGTCAAAGCGTTTTTATCCATGCAAGTTTTGAAATTGAGGGACATTGGGGTTCAGGCCAACCGCATTGTTTTAGACCCAGGTATTGGTTTCGGTAAAACGATCGAGCAAAATTTAAGTTTGCTGCAGCGTCAATCAGAACTGTTGTCTCTTGGCCATCCGCTGATGGCAGGCTGGTCACGCAAGGGCACTTTGGGCAAGGTGACTGCCATTCAAGGGCAGGTACCTGAGCCAAAGGACAGGGTTGGCGCCAGTGTGGCTGCGGCCCTCATTGCCGTTCAAAACGGGGCTTCAGTGGTTCGAGTGCACGATGTGAAAGAAACTGTGCAGGCTTTGCGCGTTTGGCGGGCTCTGAAGATTTAAAATCGACCCATTCTCAATCGATCCAATAAGAACAACAACCATGACCAGAAAATACTTTGGAACCGATGGCATTCGGGGCACCGTTGGCCTAGCGCCCATCACGCCAGATTTCGTCATGCGCTTGGCGCACGCCGTCGGACGTGTGTTGCGTCAAACGGAGGATCATCCTGTCGTTTTGATTGGCAAAGACACGCGAATTTCTGGCTATATGCTAGAGAGTGCGCTGGAGTCTGGCTTTAATTCGGCGGGTGTCGATGTGGTTTTGTTAGGCCCTGTGCCAACACCTGCTGTGGCCTATCTCACACGGGCCAGGCGCGCTTCCTTAGGCGTGGTCATCAGTGCCAGCCACAATCCCTTTGAAGACAATGGCATCAAGTTTTTCAGCGCCAAAGGCACCAAGCTCAGTGATGCTTGGGAAACTTCTGTCGAGGCGCTGGTCGATCAGCCCCCAGTTTGGGCTTCATCTGCGGAGCTGGGCAAGGCCAAGCGCTTAGACGATGCTGCGGGCCGGTACATCGAGTTTTGCAAAAGCACTTTCAGCAATGACTTCACATTGAAGGGCATGAAGATTGTGGTGGATGCTGCCAATGGCGCAGCCTATCAAATTGCACCCAAGGTGTTTCATGAACTGGGTGCCGATGTCATTGCCATTGGGTGTTCGCCCGATGGCCTGAACATCAACAAGGGCGTTGGTGCCACGCACCCTGAAGCGGTTAAGGAGGCCGTCAAAGCCCATCAAGCCGATTACGGCATTGCTCTAGATGGTGATGCCGATCGCCTGCAGCTGGTCGACAAATCGGGCCGCTTGTACAACGGCGATGAGTTGCTGTACCTGATGGTCTGCGATCGATTGGCCCGCGATGAAGTGGTGTCTGGGGTGGTGGGCACCCTCATGACCAACATGGCCGTCGAAGTGGCGCTGAAAAACAAAAACATTCCCTTCATCCGAACCAAGGTGGGCGACCGTTATGTGTTGGAAGCCTTGCAAGAGAATGCTTGGCTGCTGGGCGGAGAGGGCTCAGGTCACTTGTTGGCTTTAGACAAGCACACCACAGGAGACGGTTTGATCAGCGCTTTGCAGGTGTTGCAGGCCTGTGTAGCCACAGGCAAAACCATGGCTGAGTTATTGGTCGATGTGGTGCTCTTTCCGCAGGTTCTGATCAACGTGCGCCTGACCAAAGACCAAAACTGGAAAGACAGCCCTCAACTGGCGCAAGCCATGAAGGAAGTCGAAGCAGAATTGGCAGACACGGGCCGCGTCCTTATTCGGCCCAGCGGTACCGAGCCCTTGGTTCGCGTCATGGTCGAGGCCCAAGAGTTGGGCGTGGCGCAGCGCTGTGCTGAAAAATTGGCCAGCACCCTGCGCTGAACCAGCTCTTTAGTAAATCAAACGCTCGGGTTTGAGTTCTTGCAGGATGGTGGTGGCAATTTCTTCAATCGATTTGGTGGTGGTAGAGAGCCACCGAATGCCTGATCGGCGCATCATCGATTCAGCATCTGCCACTTCTTGACGGCAGTTTTCGATGCTGGCGTATTTTGAGTTCGGGCGTCGCTCTGTTCGTATTTCTGAAAGTCGATCTGGGTGAATGGTGAGCCCAAAGATCTTTTTGCGGTGTGGCACCAAAGCCGGCGGAAGTTGCTTGCGTTCAAAGTCCTCTGGAATGAGGGGGTAGTTGGCCGCTTTCAAACCGTGTTGCATGGCCAGATACAGGCTGGTGGGGGTTTTGCCACTTCGGCTCACACCCACCAAGATGACCTCTGCTGACTCCAAATCTCGGTGGGACTGTCCATCATCGTGTGCCAGTGAAAAGTTAATGGCCTCAATGCGGTCGTGGTAGTCCTTGCTCTTGCTCACATCGGAAAATCGGCCCACCCGGTGGTGCGATTTGATACCCAACTCTTCTTCTAGCGGGTTGACGAAGGTGCCAAACATATCAAGCAACATGCCCTTGCAACCATCCCGAATAACTTGGAGAACTTCCATGTTCACCAAAGTGGTGAAAACGATGGGCTTGATGTTCTCGATCTCTGCAGTGTGGTTGATTTGGCGGACGGCTTGGTGTGCCTTGTCTGCACTGTCTATAAATGGAAGCCGGATATGCCTTGTTTTCATCTCAAATTGGGCCAAGATGGCTTTGCCAAAGGTTTCGGCCGTAATTCCGGTGCCGTCGGAGATAAAAAAAACGGTTCTGTTGGGCATTGTAGAAATTTTAATGGGGGGGAAGTGAGTTGAGACCTAAAATCTCTTTCATTATCTACCGCCTGCTGGCGCTCAGTCATCAAGTCTAAAAACAATCAAGATTCTGAGAGTTGGTTCGGGCTCAAAGTGCCGTTTTTTTAATATTGGAGCTTTTATGCCGAACCTATTTGCAAAGGACGCGTTGGCCGTTCCCTTTGAATTACTTCGAATGACGGATGTTGAATCTGTAGGGGGCAAAAATGCCAGCTTGGGCGAGATGATTTCGCAACTGCCCAACGGTGTGCGAGTCCCTTCAGGCTTTGCTACCACAGCGCATGCATTTCGAGCGTTTTTAAAGCACGGCGGCTTGGTCGATCGCATCAACCAAAAATTGGACGACTTGGATGTGGAGGATGTTCGAACCCTGGTAGCAGTGGGTGCAGAAATTCGTGGCTTGGTGGAGGCGCAGCCTTTTCCTGCAGACTTGGAGAAGGCCATTCGTGAGCAATTTGCAGTTCTGAGCGCTGGCAATGCGCAAGCCTCCTTTGCGGTGCGTTCCTCGGCCACTGCCGAAGATTTGCCAGATGCGTCGTTTGCAGGCCAGCAAGAAACATTTTTGAATGTCGTTGGCGTTGAGGATGTTCTTCACAAGATGAAGGAAGTGTTTGCCTCCTTGTACAACGACCGTGCAATCAGTTACCGCGTGCACAAAGGTTTTGCACACGCAGAAGTGGCATTGTCAGCAGGTGTGCAGCGCATGGTTCGTTCTGACCTGGGCGCAGCAGGTGTGATGTTCACCATTGACACCGAAACAGGTTTTGAAGATGTGGTGTTCATCACTTCCAGTTATGGCTTGGGCGAAACAGTGGTGCAGGGCGCTGTGAATCCCGATGAGTTTTATGTGCACAAGCCCATGCTGGCCGCTGGCAACAAAGCCGTCATTCGACGCAATTTGGGCTCTAAGCTCCTGCAAATGATTTTCTCCACACCCGAAGAAAAAGCCAGCTCAGGCAAGCTGGTGAAAACAGTGGATGTGGCCATGGAGTTGCGCAATCGCTACTCCTTGTCCGATGCAGACATTACGCAGCTGGCGCATTACGCCATGGTGATTGAAAAGCACTACGGCCGCCCCATGGACATCGAATGGGGCAAAGATGGCACCGACGGCTTGATTTATATTTTGCAGGCCCGACCTGAAACCGTGAAGAGCCAGTCTAAAGGCACTGCAGAGCTTCGTTACAAACTCAAAGGCAAGGGCACGGTGCTGGCTGAGGGTCGTGCCATTGGCCAAAAAATTGGCACAGGCCCTGTTCGTTTTGTGCATAGCATTTCTGAGATGGACCAAGTGCAAGCCGGCGATGTTTTGGTGACTGACATGACAGACCCCAATTGGGAGCCCGTGATGAAGCGCGCCAGCGCCATCGTGACCAACCGGGGAGGGCGCACTTGTCACGCAGCCATCATTGCACGAGAGCTGGGTATTCCGGCGGTAGTGGGCTGTGGCAATGCCACGGATCAATTGAAAGATGGCACGCTTGTGACAGTCAGTTGCGCTGAAGGCGATACGGGCCGAATTTACGATGGCTTGCTTGAAACGGAAGTGACGGAAGTGATCAGAGGTACCATGCCCGAAATTGCCACCAAAATCATGATGAACGTGGGCAATCCGCAGTTGGCATTTGACTTTGCGCAGTTGCCCAATCAAGGCGTTGGCTTGGCGCGCTTAGAGTTCATCATCAACAACAACATTGGTGTTCACCCCAAAGCCATTTTGGATTACCCCAACATCGATGCTGACTTGAAAAAGGCCGTGGAGTCTGTGGCGCGTGGCCATGCTTCACCCAAGGCGTTTTACATCGACAAAGTCACAGAAGGCGTGGCCAGCATTGCCGCCGCTTTTTGGCCCAAACCGGTCATTGTTCGCTTGTCAGATTTCAAGAGCAATGAGTACCGCAAACTCATTGGCGGAAGCCGTTATGAGCCCGAAGAAGAAAATCCGATGTTGGGTTTTCGGGGTGCTGCGCGCTATATCAGCGAAGATTTTAGCGAGGCCTTTGCCATGGAGTGTGAAGCCATTAAGCGTGTTCGCGGCGAGATGGGGCTGACCAATGTGCAAGTCATGGTTCCGTTTGTTCGAACCTTGGGTCAAGCCGATCGTGTCACCCAGTTGTTAGACAAACATGGCCTCAAGCGAGGTCAGGATGAACTGAAAATCATCATGATGTGCGAAGTGCCCAGCAACGCCATCTTGGCTGAAAAGTTCTTGGAATACTTCGATGGCTTTTCAATCGGCTCTAACGACCTGACACAACTCACCCTGGGCTTAGACCGCGACTCCGGCTTGGCGTTGTTGGCTGTCGATTTTGACGAGCGCGATTTGGCAGTTCAAACCTTGATATCGCAGGCCATTCAGGCGTGCCTGCGTCAGGGGAAATATGTGGGCATTTGTGGCCAAGGCCCAAGCGATCATCCAGACTTTGCGCGCTGGCTCATGGCGCAGGGCATCAGCTCCATCTCTTTAAATCCAGACACCGTGGTTGAAACCTGGACGCAACTTGGAAAAGCCGATTGAAACCATCTGCATCATTTCAGCAAAAGTATGCCACCTACCAATTGCGACTGGATCGCAACGTTGTGGCTTACGTTGTTTTGCTGCTTTGCTTGATGGGCAACATGGGTTGGGCGGAACATCAAGGCCTTTCTAGAAATTTAATTGGCCCTATCTTTTTGTTCTCGACGGTCATGATTTACGCCTTCATAGGTGTCGCAGGTCGAACCTCCAATGCAGACGAATACTACGTAGCCGGCCGGCGCATTCCCGCTTTTTACAACGGCATGGCCACAGCCGCAGATTGGATGAGTGCTGCTTCATTCATCAGTTTGTCTGGTGCACTTTACTTGCAAGGCTTCTCTGGCAGTGGCGATTAAGAAGGCGGTTTGGCATATGTCATGGGATGGACCGGAGGATTTTGCTTGGTGGCCTTGCTGATTGCACCCCATTTGCGGTCTATGACTTTGTACACCTTGCCAGACTTTTTCAGTCAGCGCTTTGGCGGCCGTTGGCCAAGATTGTTGGCAGCTTGGTCGGCCATTCTGTGTTCATTCACCTATGTGGTTGCGCAAATTTATGGCGTGGGCCTGATTGCTTCCCGCCTCACGGGGGTGCAGTTTGAAATTGGTATTTTGCTGGGCTTAGGTGGTATTTTGTTGTGTTCCTTTTTGGGAGGCATGCGGGCCATTACTTGGACCCAAGTTGCTCAGTACATTATTTTGATGATGGCATTTTTAATTCCTGTTTCATGGCTTGCCTACAAACAACTGGGAACGCCATTGGCACCGCTGGCTTATGGTACGCAGCTTTCTAAGATTGCAGATTTAGAGCAAAAACTCATCTCAGACCCCGCTGAGTTGGCCGTCAGGAAAGAGTATTTGCGCCGAGCTGATGCCCTACGTTCAAAGCTGGAAAATGTTGAAGCATCTCTGCAAAATGAGCGGTACATGCTAGAGCAGCACGTGCGAGATTTAAAACTTCAAAACGCTGAATTTTCAGCGATTACAAAAGCACGGCGCGATCTGCAGGCATTGCCCAAAAATGCCACCGAGGCAAAGGAGATTTGGCAAAAGTCCATGCTTGAAAACTATGAGCGCTCAAAGCCCTTGGGTGGCATGCCGCTTCACGGCAAGGCCTTTCAGGGGGAGCCCGATGGCACACCTCAAGAGCAAGAACTTTTCCAGCACTCGCGCATCAATTTTGTCGCGCTTATTTTTTGCCTTATGGCTGGCACCGCTGGCCTGCCGCATTTGTTAACCCGCTTTTACACCGTGCCCAACGAAGCCGAAGCCCGACTCTCGGTGGCGTGGTCTTTGTTTTTCATTGTCATCTTGTATCTCAGTGCGCCCGCATTGGCCGTGCTAGTGAAGTTTGAGGTCATGAACAACTTGGTGGGCAGCTCCTTTTCTGAGTTGCCCCATTGGCTTGCCCAATGGTCACGGGTTGACAGCGCTTTGGTCGAAGTGACAGACGTGAACCTAGACGGCATCTTGCAATTTGGTGAGCTGAAGTTGGGTGCAGACATGATCATGTTGGCCAGCCCTGAATTGGCTGGGCTGCCTTATGTCATATCAGGCTTGGTTGCCGCTGGGGGGTTTGCCGCCGCCTTGTCTACGGCAGACGGCTTGCTTTTGTCCATCAGCAACGCTTTCGTTCATGACATGCGCTTGGGCATGAAAAATGGTGTGGAATCTCAAGATGGTCGTGTGATTTTGTCCAAGTTTGCTTTGTTGGCAGTAGCCATGTGCGCCGCTTTGGTGGCCGCCTGGAAGCCTGCTCAAATCCTGGCTTTGGTTTCAGCTTCATTTTCTCTGGCAGCTTCCGCTTTCTTTCCTGGCATGGTCATGGGGATTTTCTGGCAGCGCGCAAGTCGCAAGGGCGTGGTTCTAGGCATGCTTTTGGGCCTGATCACCACGCTGCTTTACATGACGCTCAACCTGCCTTCGGTTAGGGCAGCGTTTCATTGGCCTGCAGACAGCGGTTTATTTCTAGGTATTCAGCCTATCTCAGCGGGTATTTTGGGGGCGCCGGTTGGATTTTTGGCCATTCTGTTGGGAACTTGGGTCTGGCCAGATCGCCCCATGACGCCCGAACCCCAAGCGCCCTCTCAAAACCCCTATCCAGGACTCTAATTCCTAGGCTATAATTACGGGCTTACCTTGCTGCACCCCATCCGACGCTGGGGGTAGCTTTTTATCAGAACCCATCGGGTTCAAAACCAAAAGGAGTCTCAATGCGTCATTATGAAATCATTTTGCTGATTCACCCGGATCAGAGCGAACAAGTTCCAGCCATGTTGGAGCGTTACAAAGGCATGATCGTTGCCGGCGGTGGCAAGATTCACCGTGTCGAAGACTGGGGTCGTCGTCAGATGGCCTACCAAATTAACAAGTTGGGCAAAGCCCACTACTTGTGCGTGAACATTGAAGCTGATCAGGCTGTGATGGCCGAACTCGAACATGCTTTCAAGTTCAACGATGCTGTTTTGCGTCACTTGACTGTTCTGAAGAAGAAAGCCGATGCAGGCCCATCTTCCATGATGAAACAAGTCGAGCGCGAAGAAGCTCGCAAAGCCCAACAAGCTGAATTTGCAAACTAATCACATTTGTTGACGGAGTGACAGAAGAAAACCACCTTGAATTAACCGCTGGTATCGCAGAGCAAAAAGCAATTCGATACACACCGGCTGGCTTGCCAGTCATTGATTTGGTCCTAGAGCATGCCTCTAGCATTCAAGAAGCGGGAACTCTCAGACAGGTCAAAGCCACAGTGAAAGCTGTTGCCATCGGATCGGTTGCAGAGAGAATTCAAACTCAGCCAATTGGCAGTGTTTGGAAATTCAGCGGTTTTTTGGCCACTCCCAAAAACGGAAAAAATGTGATTCTGCATATTCAAGAATTTAAGACACTTTAATTTTCAGGAGGCCCCATGGCCACTTTCAAAAAATTTAACAAAGACAAGCGCCCCAAGCGCAACACCCAATCGTTGCTGTTCAAGCGCAAGCGTTTCTGCCGCTTTACAGTCACAGGCGTGGAAGAGATTGATTACAAAGACGTCGACACATTGCGCGACTTCATTGCTGAAAACGGCAAAATCATTCCCGCACGTTTGACGGGCACACGCGCTATTTATCAGCGCCAATTGAACACCGCCATCAAGCGTTCGCGCTTCTTGGCCATGTTGCCTTACAGCGACCAGCACAAAGTTTAAGGAGAACAACCATGCAAATTATTCTGCTCGATAAGGTTGTGAACCTTGGCAATTTGGGTGAAATCGTTAGAGTCAAAGACGGTTACGCTCGCAACTTCCTCATTCCCAGCGGACGTGCTCGTCGCGCCACTGAAGCCAACAAAGCTGAATTCGAAGCGCGCCGCGTCCAACTCGAAAAGGCTGCAGCTGCCAAATTGGCTGAGGCCCAAGCACAAGGCGAAAAGCTTGCTGGTGCTGTGGTCAAAATCACTCAAAAGGCCGGCGTTGACGGCCGTTTGTTTGGTTCTGTCACCAACCACGACATTGCTGAAGAGTTGAACAAAGCCGGCTACGGTTTGGCCAAAGCCCAAATCCGCATGCCCAATGGCCCTATCAAAACTGTCAGCGAGTCTACGGTTGCTGTGGCATT
>SHXD01000056.1 GCA_009693505.1 Limnohabitans sp. | reverse complement strand
GAAAGAAGTCATCTTGCTGACCTAGCGATTAAGCAGCAAGACTATAGAACTGGTTGGCTGCAGACAGGGTTGATCCGCTGGGGCGCTTCATCTGCCCCTTGCGAATCATGTGCATGGTCTCTATCCCTGTGATGATGGTTTGAGCAGTGGTCAACGTAAACCCCAGGCTCCTGCATCATCTCCTCGATGTGCCGAAGGCTCAATGGGTAGGCTACGTACCAGCGTACGCAGGTGAGCATGACTTCCAGCGGATAGTGAAGCCGTTGGAGGACCTTGTTCAGGGCGCTATGGATCAAACTTTTGCGAAAATCAAGCATAACTGGGATTGTCGTCTATGCTTAATGCAACAGAACCTATACTAATCCCAGAGATTATTTAAATTTGCCTAATACTTCTTCAAGTATCTTGTTGAATACTGCAGGTTGCTCTGATTGGGGAATATGTCCTACGCCCTTCAACTCCCAAACTCCAGACTTCACGCCACGTGCTTCCAATTTATTAGCTGTTTCAGTACAGATTTTGACAGTGGTAGACCAGTCGTCTTCGCCAACAATGTAGTAAACGGGCAATCGAGCTTCATGCATTCGTGATGCAAAACTGAAGGACGTGTAGGTGAGTAAATCGGAATATTGTACGTAAGAAGAACAGCGTGTACAGTCCATAGCAATCTGCTTACGACGAGCCATTGGAGTTGTCTTACCAAGTACAGAAAGTATTGATGTCTCCATCCAGTCACCTGGATTAATTTCGGCATCGATTAGGATGTTGCCACGATAGTTAACACCGGCCGCTCCTAAAAATGCGGCGCCACCGTCCACAGCAACTACACCTTGTATCTCAGTAGGAAAGTTTAATGCTGTTGTGATTGAAATAGCGGCCCCCATTGAATGCCCAATAAGGATGGGGTCTTTAATTTCTAAGGTTTTTATAAAATTCGCAATAACTGCAGCATGCTCATCGGTATTTCGCGTCGGCCTACCATTTATTAAGTCTGATTTACCATGGCCCGGCATGTCTATGGCAAACACTTTGTGAATCTCGGCAAAATGGTCAATATTGTCTCTCCAGGATAGTGTGTCTTGGCTGGCACCATGAATAAAAATGAGAGGTATTCCAGAGCCCTTTTCTTCGTAGTAAAGACGTGAGCCCTCAAGCATTACGTACGACATGACTATTTCCCCTCATTATTAACGGCCACCAATTTCATACCTTCGGCAATCCAGTAAATGGCCTTCCAATTTTTCATCACATCGGTATTTTTTCCTCGGATCTCGATTTCACCAGCACGATAAAGGCGTAGTAACGTGATGTCTTGATTTAACATGCGGTCCCAAGTTAAAGGCGTGCCATTTATGACGTAATTAGCGTCAACCATACCCTCTCGCACTTCAGAAATTATGCCGTCGTCGAAGTGGACAGTGACGGCCTGACCATCCATTCGAAACGCAATGCTGCCCTTAAACCAGCGGCAATAGGTACGAAAATCTTCATTTTGCTCCAGCATCCGAGTGTAGGCACGAAACCAGTCTATTGATGGGAATTTTGCCATAATGAGTATCACTTTACTATGTCTTTACTGTCAAAATAAAAACGCATGAAGTCCCCAATATATTTTTTGGCGTCTACAAAAGCATATTTCCATTCTTCAGATTCTAATGCAGAGCGCGCTATTTCAATGGTATCAAAGCTAAGCTCAGCCATGCGATAAAAGCGCGAGTTAGGTCGTTCATCTGGTATCACCTGGTTAATGGTGTAGCGTCGTAAACCAGGGATTTTTTGCGCATCGCCAACGTGCTTATCCAAATACCATGTTTCAAATTCAATTTCCGACATACCATCAGGCAATTGCCAGATTGAAACTACCTTTATCATTGCCTACCCCAAGTTATAGTTAATTGGAAAAGCTTAGTCTAACGGGGATTGAAGAAGTTTTCTTAGTGTTTTTACCTACTCACAGCGATGAAAAACAGTATATAAACAAAAATTAAAATGTTTGTATCGTAATTTCGTAATTGGAATCAAATACATTTCCAAAACCTATAAAGGAGACAATCCATCATGAAGCCCCGTATCTGCCAACTTATTATCACAGCCTTTTTACTTTCATTGCCTTTATCGGCTGTACATGCTCAAGTAAAAACAGGAATAGTGAAGCTTGGCATTAATGAGTCGCTTAGTGGTAATTTTGTTGGATTTGGAACTCCACCAGCCGTTGCAATTCGCTTGGCTATCAAGGAGATAAATGAAAAAGGTTTTGTGGTAGGTGATACAACATACAAATTTCAAGCAATCGAAGTAGACAACCGAAGCGAAACAGCAGCGGCGATGGCTGGAATGGCTAAACTGATAGAGGATGACAAAGTAAAGTACATCTTTGGGCCGACAGTCTCAGCAATCGCTAACCAGAGTCAGGAATTGTCAGTTCCTGCGAAGGTTTTACAAATTTCAGCTGCCGGTAGTTGGCAAAACCTTGGCTATCTATCCGACCCCAAAAAGCCCCTGCTTTTTGGCACGCAACAGCCTCTTAGCGCTATTGCAAAGATAGAGGTAGATGCTCTCAAAAAGCTTGGGGCGAAAAAGGTTGCTTACATCAGCGCTGATGACGACACTACAAAAGGTAATATGCCCTCATTCTTGGCCGAGGCGAAAAGTGCTGGACTTGATGTCACCATGCTGTTGTTCCCACCAAAAACAACAGATTTCAGCAGTTTCGTCAACCGTGCTAAGGCGGAGAATGCGGACGCCACATACTTTCTATGGCCACAGGGCTCAGCCCCAGACCTAATGAGATCTGTATCTGAGCTCAACGCAGGCGCAAAAGGTTTCGTTGCTCGAAATGTTAGTCCGCAAGCCGCATTGAGCTTGGCTATTGGCAAACCAGTTTCGTTTCCCTATTACTCTGTTCAGGGTACTCCATCTTTTGACTACCCCCCCAACGCGCGAGTAAAGGCGTATACCGAGCGCATTAAGGCTATGGGCGGCGAACTTGGTGTGGCGGCCAATTTTAGTTTTTTCACTTACGATTTTGTTGGCATGTTGGCTGCGGCTATGAGCAAGGCTGGAACAGTGGAGGACACTGCCAAAGTGGCCATGGCTCTTGCAACTCTAACCTATGATGGTGTTGCAGGAAAGGTCTGTTTTGACAAGACTGTCCGCACAGGTGTTTACGATGGTGGTCAAATTCTAGTTCAGGCTGGGAAGGTTGAATCCAAGGCATCATTAAGTTCCTGCAAGTAGGTTGTTTGGAAGGGAAACTCACAAATGCAGCAACTGACTGTCTTCCTTCAATTTGCCTGGAATGGAATTAGCATAGGTGCCCTGTATTCCCTAATTGCCGCGGGTATAACCCTTGTCTATGGGCTTTCGCGAATTATTCATTTTGCAGTTGGTGAACTTGTAATGCTGGGGTCATTCAGCACCCTCTCAGTTTGGCATGCAACAGGCAGCTTCGCCCTTGGATTGGCATTTACGATACCCTTCATGGCTTTTATCGGCTATTTAACCGAGAGGCTTGTTTTTCGATTCACCTTTAACGAGCCAATGACTGGCTTCATTGTGTCTTTGGGGTTGATCTTGGTGTTGCAAGGTGGAGCCATAGAGGTTTGGAGTCCAAACCCTCAGTATTCGCAACCGCCAATTCAAGGCTCTTGGGATTTCTTTGGGGTGTATGTCCGAAGGCAATCCTTCATCAACATGGCGCTAGTGGCATCAGTGCTCGCTGTTTGCTACTTTGTTCTGAAACACACTACTTACGGAAAGGCCCTGCGAGCGGTGTCGGATGACTCGGATGCTGCTGCTCTTATGGGAATACCAGTGCGCACTATCATCATGACCACCTTTGTGGCTGGCTCCACGCTCTCTGGTATAGCTGGTTGGATTGTCCTAACAAATGGTTCGATAACGCCATTCATTGGTGCTAACTACCTCCTGCGTGGTTTTGCTGTTGCTCTTATTGGTGGACTTGGCAATATTCAGGGAGCCGCGATGGCAGGAATAGGACTTGGGCTGGTAGAGAGTCTAGCTGCCGGCTATGTTGATCCCGGATGGACTGACGCCTACGTCTTTAGTATTGTGATCTTGATTCTGTTATGGCGCCCTACTGGAATTACAAGTGGCGCCCAAGGGGTTCAGCATTGAACACAGCAAAATTAATGCAATGAGTACTCTTGAGACACGTATTTCTAGACAAAATGTTTTCCCCTATCTGGGTCTGATACTCCTAGGGTTTTTAGTATACATGTTGCCACTAATATCTCCTAGCGGAAAGGTATTGAGTCTGGCAACAACTGCATTAGTCTTTGCTATTTCCAGTGCGGGTTTAGGCTTCTTGTGGGGACAGTGCGGTCAACTTACTCTGGCACATGCGGCTATATTTGGTATAGGTGGCTACGCAGCCGCTATTTGCGCCAAACATTTCGCCCTTGGGTTTTTACTTGCTCTTCCTTTTAGTATCGGATCCGGTTTGGTATGCGGTGCAATGGTGGCCTTGCCGAGCCTTCGCACCCGTGGGCCATACTTTCTGATCCTAACCTTTGCTATCGGGGAGGTAATTTCAGTCATAGAAATGCGCTTAGAATCAATTACAGGTGGAATCAATGGAATTACGACCTTACCAGGGACGCAGAATTTTCTGGGCCTTCATCTGTCCGAGCGAGCGGACTATTACTGCATTGTTGTGATCTTTGCTACCATCGTGTTTTTGATTTTGTGCGGCCTGATGAGAAGTCGCTGGGGAGTTTTGTTGCGTGGCTTGCGTGAGAATACCGATCTTGCTACCTCGCTAGGTGCTAATGTGGCGCAACACAGGATTATTGTTTTTGCGGTAACAGGTGCTATAGCCGGTTTAGCTGGGCAACTACACGTTTATCACGTTAAGTTCATTGCGCCAGAGCTGTTTACTTCTCATTTATCCATCATATTTCTTCTTGTTGTTCTACTTGGTGGAAAGTCCCATCTGCTCGGGCCGGCGCTTGGGTCACTTGTATATGTCTTCCTGCCAGAATTCATTGGACTATCGCCAATTCTTAGCCAGATCGTTTTTGGCGCATTGTTGATACTAATGATACTTACAGCACCGGGTGGTCTGTTAAGTTTGATCAGCCGTGCAATAGTCTGGCGCAAGTCCAAAATTCCTTGTAAACACATTGGGATTAATAAATGAAACCGCTTTTGCAAACAATTGGTTTATTTAAGCAGTTTGCGGGTTTGCGCGGATTTGGACCCATTGATTTTTATGCAAATCCTGGCGAAACAGTTGGCGTCATCGGACCTAACGGCTCGGGCAAAACGACCTTTTTTAATGTGGTTACCGGCTTCCTTAAGCCCACCTCAGGCCAAGTGTTATGGCAGGACCAAGATATCACAAATTTGGCAGATTACAGCCGTGCTCGCCTCGGCTTGGTGCGTACCTTCCAGGAAAAAATGGTCTTTCAAGGAACATCAGTGCGTGAAAATCTTCAGTTTGCACTCATCCAGCATGGAAAGTCGAACATTGGCGATCTTGACTTGCAAGAGGTCCTGGCCTATGTTGGCCTACCAACAAGCACGATTGATCAGAAAGCTGGGGACCTGTCGTGGGGGCAGTCTCGTTTACTAGGTATGGCACTAAGCCTAGTAATGAAGCCGCGCTTGATGCTCCTAGATGAGCCCTTCGCTGGCCTTAACCGCGTATCGGCACTCAAGATAACCAATATGCTCCAAAGCCTTAAGAGAGATGGCATTGGCATTGTTATTGTGGAACATGAAATGAGCCTCTTACTTCCACTATGTGATCGCGTAGTAGTATTTGCTGATGGTCAGGTTCTTGCCGAGGGTTCTAGCCACGAGATCCTTCAGCGAAATGACGTTCGAAAAGCTTATTTTGGAGAAGAAATAGTTGCTCGAGATTAATCAATTGCATGTGCGCTTTAGACATGTACACGCACTACGTGGCGTTACACTAACAGCCGCGCGCGACGAGGTGCTGGTACTTATTGGACCGAATGGAGCAGGTAAGAGTACCGTTCTCAATACCGTTGCAGGCCTCTATAAACCTGATATAGGTTCAGTGCGTATGGACGGTAAAGAACTGGGTTGTAAGCCACCATCGGATGTTGTAAGGGCCGGCGTTACCTTAGTGCCCCAGGGCCGCCGCCTGTTTGGTTCAATGACCGTTCGCGAAAATTTGGAGTTGGGTGCGTACACGAAAAATGAACCAGCAGATATTGACAAAAAGATAAAACAATGGTCAGACTTCTTCCCAGAGATTGGACAACGACTAAATGTTCGCGCATCACTCCTGTCGGGGGGTCAGCAGCAGATTGTTGCCATCATCCGAGGCCTGATGTCAGAACCTCGCATGCTAATGATGGATGAACCATCTATTGGCCTCGCGCCGATTATTGTTAAGCGAATCGCTGAGGAAATTCGTCGCCTTAACCGCAAGTCTGGTATCGGGATTGTGCTAGTTGAACAGAACGTTGAATTTGCACTCATGGTAGCTGACCGAGTAGCCATCCTCTCACAAGGGCAAGTCGTTCACATTAGTAGTCCTGATGCGTTACGCAATCCATCACTGCTAGCGAACTATTTCTTCGGTTCCTCGATTGATTAGAGACAGTATTCAATAGACTTGCAAGGTCAGTGTTACCACCATTGACGGCATCGTCAAGTTAACTCCTCCCCATCGGCTAGAGTCTAGCTGATGAGCGCACCTTCACCCATATCCTACAACCGCCACCGCTATCCCGCAGCGATCATCAGCCAATGCACTTGGCGGTCAGCAGGAAGTCGACTGTGTCGCCAGCGCGATCAACCGCCCGATAAAGATATTTCCACTGGCCCGACACCTTGATGTAGGTCTCATCCATGCGCCAGCCTCGACCAACGGGGCGTTTGTGCCGGCGAAAGACGGTAGCGAGCACAGGCAGCATTTTGACTGCCCAGCGATGCACAGTAGGGTGGTCAACGAAAACACCACGCTCGTGCATCATCTCCTCAATGTGCCGAAGGCTCAGTGGGTAGGCCACGTACCAGCGTACGCAGGTGAGCATGACTTCCAGCGGATAGTGAAGCCGTTTGAGGACCTTGTTCAGGGCGCTATGGATCAAACTTTTACGGAAATCAAGCATGACCGGGATTGTCGTCTATACTTACTGCGACAGAACCCTTTTGGCAACCCACCGTTCACGAAACCTTGTCATTTTTTGGCGCTGAGCGGTGCATGTTTGGAAGTAATTTCCCAGTTGAGAAGTTGTGGACTTCTTATGCCCATTTGGTGGATGTGATGGACCAATGTCTCAGGGATTTCCCGAGCACCGTTCAAAAAGCTGTTTGGCACGATACCGCAGCCCGTGTTTATCGACTCGGGTAAGCCCCATTCTTGGGAAAAGGTAATGCTGTTATATTTTCTTCACTGTCCTGGCTTTGAACGATGTCAGCTTCAACGCGCCTGGATACTTGGAGTTTTGATTTGAGCTCAGCTGCCACAGCCCGTATTGCCGCCGATGTGGGCGGAACATTTACTGATATTGCTATTTTTGAAGAGTCAACTGGCGGGATCCGTTTGGGCAAATGCTTGACGACCCCTGCCCATTTGATCGAAGGCATCCATCAGGGAGTTATGAAATCAGGCTCGAGTTTTGAGCAGGCCAATTTGTTTTTGCACGGAACGACCGTGGCCATCAATACCTTGCTGGAGCGAACCGGTGCCAAAACGGCTTTGGTCACCACCAAGGGCTTTCGTGACATGTACGAAATAGGGCGGATCAACCGGCCCGAGGCCTACAACCTGTTTTTTCGCAAGCATCGTCCCCTGATTGATCGCGCATTGCGTTATGAAGTGGACGAACGCCTGCTGGTCAGCGGAGAAGTTTTCAAGCCTTTGCTGGAGTCGGAGATGGTAGCGCTGGCCGACCGGATGGAGGCTGAAGGGGTCGAAGCCATTGCCATTATGTTCATGCATTCATACCGCAACCCAGCTCACGAAGTGGCGGCCAAGGCCTATTTCAGCCAGCGGTTTCCGAAGTTATTTGTTTCGGCTTCGCATGAGTTGTCACAGGAATACCGAGAATACGAGCGCACCTCGACCATTGCCGCCAATGCGTATATTGGCCCCAGAGTTTCGTCGTATTTGACGGAAATTGTGGACCATTTGGAACAAAAAAAGTTTGCTGGTGGCTTTCTCATTGTGCAGTCCACTGGGGGCTTGTACGACGCGGATGCCGCTGGTCGCGAATGCATCCGCATGCTGGAGTCGGGGCCAGCTGCAGGTGTGATTGGTACCCGAGATCTGTGTCGTCGCATTGGTTTGCAAGATGCGATTGCCTTTGACATGGGGGGCACAACTGCCAAGTCGGGCGTGATTTTGCGCGGCGATGTGATGATGACCACCACCTCGATGATCGGCGGGTATAACGAAGGCTTGCCGGTGCAAATACCGATGATTGATATCCAAGAGGTGGGTACTGGTGGGGGTAGCATTGCCCGCTTGGCCGCTGGCAAGTCCTTGCGCGTTGGGCCGCAAAGCGCTGGCTCTGTGCCGGGCCCGGTTTGTTATGGGCTGGGCGGCAACGAGCCCACAGTGACCGATGCCAATTTGATTTTGGGGCGCTTGTCAGCAACACGTTTTTTGGGGGGCGACATGCACCTCGATCTGGCCCGTGCCCAAGCGGCTTTGCGCACGCACATCGCCGAACCCTTGGGTATGTCGTTGGAGGAGGCCGCAGAAGGCATCATCCGCATTGCAGCCTCCACCATGTCATCCGTGGTCAAACGTGTCACCACCGAGCGGGGTTTGGATGCACGCGACTTTCCAATGGTGGCGTTTGGCGGCGCAGGTCCCCTTCATGCCGTTCTGGTCGCGCGCGAATTGCAAATGCCCAAAGTGATCATTCCCAATGCGCCAGGCCATTTTTCGGCCTACGGCATGTTGGTGGCAGATTTGCGGCGCGACTATGTCAAAACCCGTTTTTTACCGTTGGAGCAGTTGGATTTTGATGTGGTGAACCACTTGTGCAGCGAGATGGAGCAACAAGGGCAGGCTGAAATTCGACAGGCTGCGGTACGTGTGGGCGACATCTATGTCGAGCGGGCTTTGGACATGCGCTATGTGGGCCAAGAGCATGCCGTGACCGTGGAAATTCCCACCCTGGTCTTTGAGCAAGGCAACAAGGCAGATATCAAGCGCTTGTTTGACGCGGTGCATTTGCAACGCTATGGCTACAGCTCAGATGCGGAAAAGGCAGAAATTGTCAGCATTCGAACCTCTGTTGTGGGTCAAATGCCCAAGCCTGTGCTGGCCAAGCTAGCAGCACGCTCCACTCAACTCCAGGGCAAAGCACCCAGCAGACCGATTTATTTCACGGCAGAAACAGGTTGGCAAGAGGCGGCTGTCTATCAGCGAGACCAACTTCAGGCGGGCAACCGCCTCGAAGGACCGTGCCTGATCGAGGAATATGCATCCACCACAGTGGCCATGCCTGGAGACCGTGTGGAAGTGGATGAGTTTGGCAATTTGATCATTGAGGTGAATAACCATGGTTGAAACGCGCAAGATCGATGCGGTGACCACTGAAATCATTCGCAATGGCATGGTCGCTGCGACCGAGGAGATGAAGTCCAATCTGATGCGAACCGCATACAACATGATCATTTACGAAGCCTTGGATTTCACGGTGGGTATTTTTGATCGTGCGGGCAATACGGTTTCGATTGACATTGGTTTGCCCATGTTTATCCGGGGCATGAGCAACACGGCCAAGCGAATGATTGCCCACTTTGGTTACGACCAGATTGAGGATGGTGACGTTTTGCTGACCAACGATGCCTACATCACGGGCAGCCACCTCAATCACATGACTTTTGTGGTACCCGTGTTCTTTGAAAGTGAAATCGTTGGCTTTTCCGCCTGCATGGCGCATTGGCAAGATATCGGCGGTACCTTGGATGGAATGACCTTCGACATCTTCTCCGAAGGCTTGCAAATGCCCATTGTCAAGATCTACCGCAAGGGCGTGCCAAACGCGGAAATTTTCCAAATCATTGAGATCAACGTGCGCATTCCTGAACGGGCCATGGGCGACTTGCGTGCGCAAATCGCTGCGGTGAAAACGGGTGAACGTCGCGTGTTGGAGATGCTGCACAAATATGGAAAATCCACTGTGGTGCAGGCTATTGAGCGTATTTTTGACCAGGGCGAAGCGGGTTCTCGCGCCCTGGTGGCAGCTATTCCCGATGGGGTTTATGAGGCCGAGTCGTTTTTGGACGATGACGGGGTCGATATGGGCAAGCGCATCGCCATCCGGGTGAAAGTCACAGTGGCGGGTGATGAGATGACGATTGATCTCTCGGGTGTGAGTGACCAGGTGCGTGGTTTTTACAACTCAGGTGAGTCTGCTGGCATCGCCTGTGCGCAGGTTGCTTTCAAATGCTTGATGGCCCCCAATGAACTGCCCATCAATGATGGTTGTTTCCGTCCACTCAAGGTCATTTTGCCTGAGGGCAAGGTGGTCAATGCGCGACGGCCTGCGCCCATGCGGTGGTGGATGACATTTCCAATGACCGTGGTCGATACCGTTTTCCGTGCGCTGGCACCAGCCATTCCAGAGCGGGTCATTGCCGGCCACCATGCCGATCTGGTGATCGCCTCAATTCATGGTCGACAGCCAACCGATAACAGATTGTTTCTCTATCTGGGCGGCCTTATCGGTGGCGGTTGGGGGGCCAAATTTAACGAAGACGGCATGAGTGCAACCATTGCCATCAATGATGGAGACACCCACAATGGACCCTCCGAGCAAGTCGAAGCCAAATATCCTTTACTGGTGGAAAAATACCAACTGCGACCCGATTCGGGTGGGGCAGGAACTTTCCGTGGCGGTTTGGGCACAGAGCAGACCATACGGGTCATGTCCGACATCATGTTCAACACGCAAATTGAACGGGTCGAGTGTCGACCATGGGGCTTGTTTGGCGGCTTATCTGCTTTTGGCAACGAGGTCTGTATTCAGCGCAAGGGCGAGGAAGAGGTGGCCTACAAAACCGGCAAGGTTTTTTCGCAAACTTTCCGCAGTGGTGATGCATGGACCTTGCGCTCAGGTGGTGGTGGTGGCTATGGAAAGCCCACCGAGCGAAACCCGTCCAGTGTGGAAGACGATGTGCGCAATGGGTATGTCAGTAGCGAGATGGCACACAAGCACTACGGGGTTGTGCTCGATGCTAAAACAGGCCGAGTCCAAGCCAGTGCCAGCGCTGAATTGCGCGCCTATATGCGCGCCAATCAATTGCCAGTGGACCAGCCCTACACCAGCCAAGCTACAGGCCCAGGTGGCACCAATCCCCAGCTTTTGCGCCGCGTGCGACAAAGCACCCCTCATCAGGCGTTGTTTTCGTTCGAGGCGCGTGAGTTTCAGGCCGAGGCGCGGGCCGCTGGTTTGTTGGTCGACCGCTGCTGCAGCTGATGGACAAGCCACGCGTTCAGCGACTGCGCACCCGGCATCTGGAGCCGTTTGCGACCGATTCCGATGGGGGCAAATTGCCTAGGGGTGTCTTGTCTTTGCGGCGTGGATTACGATTACTTGAGTTGTTGGGCGAGGGAGGCTGGAGCCTGGCAGATTTGGCGCGCCAACTGGATGTGAACAAGGCGATTGCTTTACGCTTACTCGACGAGTTGCGCAACGCCGCCTATGTTTACCGAGATGACACCTCTGCGACCTACTACCTCACCTATAAATTGAGCAATTTGGGTTTGCGCAAGTTGTCTCAAACCAGGGTGCTGGACCAAACCAATGGCGTCTTGCGCGAGTTGGCCAATGAAACCGGTGAGTTGGTGCGACTGGCCGTGGTCGAACCTGATCAGCGTTTGACTTGGGTGCTGGCCTTTACTGGCGCTCGCCGAAGCTTGCACATCGATCCCAATTACCGCCTCACCATTGGCTATAACACCCTTGCTACCGGAAAAGCTTGGCTGGCCCAATTGCCCATTGATCAGGTTTGGCCCATTTTTATACGCGAAGGCTTGGAGCCCTTGACCCCCCACACCAAAACCGATCGCACCGCCATTGATGCTGATTTATGGCTATGCCATGAGCGAGGATTCGCAAGTAGCAATGAAGAAAATGAGTTGGGTGTGCGTGCCATTGCTGCACCCATTTCAATTGCCAAACTCAGTGGAGAACGTTGTTGCGTGGGAGTGGTCAGCGTCGCTGCGCCCACCTCTCGCATGACTCAGCTTGGGCTAGAAGCCCATCCACCATTGCTCAAGGCCACAGTGGCTCGTTTGGATGAGATATGGCCCATGGACGACAAGTTACAATCAATCCCCCGAGTTTACAAAACCACCCATTGACCGATTTTCCCCCGCAAGTACAGAACCTTTAACCCAGGAGACAGCCATGAAAAAGACCCTCTTGAACCCACTGGCCGCTGCGGTAGCCATCAGTGTCGCCGCACTGTGCACGGGCGCCGCTCAAGCGCAATCTGGCAACCCCATCAAAATCGGTTTTGTCACCGAATTGACCGGCCCATGGACCTTTTTCGGCACCAGTTGTGTGCTGGGGTTGAAGATGGCCACCGACGAAATCAACAAAGCAGGCGGTGTGCTCAAACGACCTTTGGAGTTCATCGTCACCGACAACCAAACCAACTCTTCACAAGCTCTGGCCGCTTCACGCAATTTGGATGTGAACGATAAGGTTCTAGCATTGAGCGGCCCAACCAGCTCGGATGTGGCTTTGGCCGTTTATGGTTATGCCGAGCAGCAAAAACTGCCGTTCTTGGTGCCGGTGGCCGCATTTCCCCAGTTGACCAAACCTGGCACCAAGTACACCTTCCGTATTGAGCCAGATGCTGCCGGTTGGGGTTATGCGATGGCCAAATACATTGAACAGGTGAAACCAGGCGCCAAGGTGGCCTTAATGCATTCAGATGCCGCACTCATGCGTGCCATCATGGCGGGGTTCAGGTACCAGGCCCCGCGCTCAAAACTGAGCATCGTTTCCGATATTTTGTTTCCCCAAGGGTCCAGTGACGCCACGGTGCAAGCGGCGCAAGTGCGCGCCGCCAACCCCGACTATGTCATCGTCAATGGTGCGGGTGCTTTTGACAACGTATTGACCAACCAGTTGCTGGATTTGGGCATTAAGCCGCAACAAATCATTCACCCTTATGGTATCACCACACAGGTGTTTGGCTGGGGCTCCAGAAGTGTGGGCTCCATTTACGGCACCTTCTTCGATCACGGTACAGATAGCCTGACCAAAGAGGGTAAAGATTTCATCAGCCGCTTTGATGCCGCCAACGGCCGCCCACCTTCATATGTGGAAAACTACTGCTATGTCACGCCTTACATTTTCAAAGAAGCCATCGAAAAAGCGGGCACGGCCGATGACCGAGAGAAGTTGCGTAACGCTTTGTCTGCCTTGAAAACCAAGGAAACTACCAGCGGTGTGCCGATTGAGTTTGACAAAAATGGGGCGCGCAAAGAGTATATGTATTTCATGGAAATTCAGTCGGTCAATGGCAAGCGCACTTATCAATCCAAACAGCGCTACTACATTGAATGGGATCCCGAAGTGATTCCCGTCTATGACCTGGTGAAGTAAAGATCTGTGAGGTGCAGTCGCACGCGGTGAGGGCGCGCGACTGCCCAGCAGGTGAGTGACCACAAGGACATGAGATGACCGATGCGCAATTGCTGATCCTGTTTTCGACATTGTCGACAGGGCTTATCCTGGGGGCCATATTTTCCTTGGTTGCTGCAGGTGTGACCATTGTTTATGGTTGTGTTTGGTTGCCCAACGCCAGCAATGGTCAATTCTTTCTGTTGGCAGCGTTGGTTGCATGGACCTTCACTGCCTCATTGGGTTGGAGCAGTTGGCTGGCGGCCATTGCGGTCATTGTTTTGGGCATTGGTTTATCTTATTTGCTGGAATGGATTTTGATCCGCCGCTTATACGACACACCCAACCGGAATGTGGCTTATTTTGTGGTGACGCTGGGCATGACACAGATCATGACCGGTATTTTTTCCTTGACCTATGCCAAATGGAGTGATCAATTCAGCCTGCCCCCTGTGGTGGATGGGATTTCCATGTTGGGGCCATTTCCCATGCCCAATAACCGCTTGCTGGTGATGATATTTAGCCTCTTGGTTTTGGTGTTGCTGTTTTCATTGCTGCGTTACCACCCATATGGGCGTGCCTTGCGGGCTGTGTTTCAAAATCGCGAGGCGGCGGCGCTCAGGGGCGTTGATGTCAGATCCATATACCGCTTGTCGTTTGTATTAGGTTCCACCATTATTTTTCTGGGCGGCATCTTGTTTGCCTTGGCTTACAGCTTCGATTTGACGGTGGCTTGGACCATGTCCATCACGGCTTTTGCAATCATGATCATTGGCGGCCCAGGCTCTGTCATCGGGGCTTTGGTCGTTGGAATGACGTTTGGATTTACCCAGGCCATTGTCAGTATTTTTGCCAGTCCCACCGCAGCGACCTTTTCATACTTGGGCGCCATGTTGGTGATCCTTCTGTTTCGTCCCAGCGGGTTGTTCAAGCGATGAAGTTTCATTCCAAACACCTAATGGGGGTATTTGTACTCATGGCCCTGCTGCTCCCATTGGCGGCATCGGGCAATAAGTATTTTGCGTTTGTGCTGGGCATGACCTTCATCAGCTTGTTGTGGGCTACTGGCATGAATTTGATGTATGGTTATGTGGGCCTGATGCCTTTGATGTTTGCTGGCGTGGCAGGTGTTGCTGGCTATGCCATGGTTCATTTCACCCGCACCTTGGGTTGGTCTTTTTGGTTGGCCATGCCCGTGGCTTCTCTTTTGGCTGCTGCCGTGGGGGTGGCATTGGGGTTGCCGTCTCTGCGGCTGAAAGGTTTTTATTTCACCTTGTGCTCCTTGGTGATTCAGACTGTTCTCACATTGGCGTTCATATTTTTCCCCACTTACACCAATGGGGACACAGGCATCAATCAAGTGGCACCGCCAGACTGGTTTGGCGGCGAACTCAAAGGCTTGGGTTTGGACATGGCAGTGGCTGTGATGGCCGTGGCAGGGGTCATGTTTTGTGCTTGGCTGGTCAAAACTCCTTTGGGACAAAGATTTGTGGCCATTAGAGAGGATGATGTGCTGGCCGAAGGTATTGGCATCAAGGTTGTCCGATGCAAGATCATCGCTTTTTTCATCGTCTCGTTATACGCTGGCATTGGAGGGTGCTTTTACGCGGCCTATGTAGGTTTCATTTCCCCGCGCGCCTACGATGTGTTGGTGTCCATGAACATTTGGCTGTTCGTGGCTTTTGGTGGCAGAGCAACAATTGCGGGCCCAATCATTGGAACAGTGATTTTGGCCCCCATTCCTTTTTTGCTACAAGATTTACAAGCTTTCAAAGATGTTTTGTCAGGCGTACTCATCATCGTGGTGACACTCTTGATGCCAGGCGGTATATATGGCGCTCTTGTCGCCTGGCGCTCACGCCAGGCCCACATCGTCACCGATGGTGAAAAAGTCCAGGGGCAACAAGTATGAAACTGCTGGATGTCAATGGCTTGTCCAAAAGCTTCGGTGGCGTAGCAGCATTGCGACTGGTTGAGGGCTATTCTGTGGCCGGCGAGACCTTGGGCATGATCGGACCCAATGGCTCGGGCAAAACCACCTTCGTCAATATCGTCAGCGGACATGTTCGGCAAGATATGGGAAGTCTGACCTTTGATGGCATTGACATCAAAGGCAAAAATCCGCACCAACTGGCAGCGATTGGCTTGTGCCGAACTTATCAAGCTGTGCGTGTTTTTTCATCACTATCAACCCAGCAAAACATTGATAACGCCCGTCTATTGCTCAACGACAGGGGTTTGGATCAGGCTGAATTGAGTGAATTGCTCGAGTGGCTCAAGCTCGACCACGTCTTGAGCAAGAGTGCAGGCAGCTTGACCCTGTTTGAGCAGCGCCGATTGGAGCTGCTGATGCGCTTGGTCCTCAAACCCAAGCTCATCATGCTGGATGAACCTGTTGGTGGCTTGGCGGTCACAGAGGTGATTGAAATGATCCACTTGCTTAAACAGCTCAAGGCGCGTTGTTCAATTTTCGTGATTGAACACACCATGCGTGTCATCAAAGAGTTGGCCGATCGGGTGATGGTTTTGATCGCCGGTGAAAAAGTAGCGGATGGACCTCCCTTTGAAATTTTGAAAAACAAACGTGTTGTGGACGAATATCTGGGAGCCCAACATGCTTGAGGTCGAAGATTTGGTGATCAGGTATGGCCCGTTCTTGGCTTGTGATTGCATCAGCATTGAGATCAAAGCCGGTGAAATTGTGGGGGTCATTGGTCCCAATGGTGCAGGCAAAAGCTCTGTCGTGCGCGCCATTGCTGGATTGGTGCGTCCGACTTCAGGCAGTGTGCGGTTTTTAGGGCAATCTACCTTGGATGTGCCAGTGCATGGATTGATTCGGATGGGCTTGTCATTAGTGCCGGAAGGGCGTGGACTTTTCCCCCAAATGTCAGTTGAGGAAAACCTCATGATGGGAGGCTACTCTTTGAACAACAAGCTGCGCCGCAAAGAGTTGGTGGAGAACTGCTACGAATTGTTTCCCATCCTCAAAGAGCGGCGCAACCAATATGCCGGCACCTTGTCCGGCGGGCAGCAGCAGATGGTTGCGGTCTCTGTGGGTTTGATGGGAGACCCCAAATTGTGCATTTTTGACGAGCCTTCGTTGGGCTTGGCGCCCATTGTGATTCAGCAAATTGGCGATACCTTGAAAAAAATGAGGGACTTGAACCTGACCGTTTTGTTGATTGAGCAAAATGCAATGCTGGCCAGCCGTGTGGCTGATCGCATCTACATTATGTCAGCAGGCCGTGTGCAGTTTCACGATACACCCGCGAGTTTGATGCAAAACCCGGAAGTCATTGAGAAGTTTCTCAGTGCATGATGTCTTGCAATACCTGTCTTTTTAACGGCTGCAGTTCATTGGGACGATGGTGCAGCCAGAACTCGTTCAAGACACTTAGGGAGTCGCCCATCAACGCAGTTCAATTACCTTGCCGTTAACAATAATGCGCTCAGCTCTGAGCTCATTTGGCTTGGAGCGATTGACATAACCCTCAACACTGACCATCAATCCCACTCCAATATTGGTTTGGGTCATTCCTCTATTTTCGATACGAAACGGAGGGGCTATTACTGCTGTCCATGATCTCTCGCCTACAGAAAGTGTGACAAAGCCGTGCGGATGCTCGTATCCACTTTGCGTCACTGCGCCAGAAAACTTTACCAAATTTGTTTGGTCGTATTCCGACCAACCATGGTGCGCTAAAACATGGAGCGGCGTGCT
>SHXD01000010.1 GCA_009693505.1 Limnohabitans sp. | reverse complement strand
AGCGGCTTTGATTTACAGTTTTGTCCGGTCAATGACCACGGTATCTGCCGTCATTTTCTTGGTGACCGCTAAATACGAATTAGCCACCACTTACATCATTGGCCGTGTAGGCAATGGTGATTACGGCGTGGCCTTGGCTTACTGCACAGTTTTGATGGCCCTCATGGGATTCATCACTGTGGTCATTCAACGCTGGGTCGGAACTCGCGAGCTAGGTCGCAGAGAAATGAGAGTATGAACATGAACGCTGCTTCTAAATCAATTGCCACGGGCATTGAGTTTCGACAAGTCTCCAAGCGCTATGGTGAGGGCAACGCTCCGCTGGTGGTCAAAGGCATTGATTTTGTGGTGCCAAAGGGCACTCTTACCACACTGCTAGGGCCCTCAGGCTGTGGCAAAACCACCACCTTGCGCATGATCGCTGGTTTAGAAACGGTCAGCGATGGAAAAATTTTCATTGATGGTCAAGACGTTACCAACTTAGGTCCCGCAGAACGAAACGTCAGCATGGTCTTTCAAAGTTATGCATTGTTTCCCCACATGTCCGTCATTGACAATGCTCGATATGGCTTGAAGGTCAGCGGGGTGTCTATTGCTGAGGCTACTGAGCGTGCGCACATTGCACTTGAAAATGTGGGCCTGAAAGATTTTGACAACCGGCTTCCTAGCGAGTTATCGGGTGGCCAACAGCAACGTGTTGCCGTTGCGCGTGCATTGGTGCTCGAGCCATCGGTCTTGTTGTTTGATGAACCGCTTTCTAATTTAGATGCAAGACTGCGTCGCTCTATGCGTGACGAGATTCGCAGCTTGCAACAAAGATTGGGTTTGACGGTGGCCTACGTCACTCACGATCAAAGTGAAGCCTTGGCCGTGAGTGATCAAATTATTGTGATGGATGCAGGCACCATAGCGCAGGCTGGCACACCAGAAGACTTGTACGAACGCCCAGTTTCAGAATTTGTGGCGGGCTTCATGGGGGAGGCCATGTTGTTCGATGGTGTGGTCGATGCGCAGGGGCAAGTGACCCTGGGGCCGCTCAGTTTTAAAGCCAGACAGCAAGTCAAGGCAGGTGCCATTACCGCGGCCATACGCCCAGAGGCATGGACCATTGTGCCTACAGAAGCTGCAAACTTAACGGGTGTTCTTCACAAAAAAGCATACCTCGGCAGCACCCTTGAATTGACATTTGATACCGTGTTGGGGTCATTGTTTGTTGTGACATCTGATCTCTCGCAAGATTGGAAAATAGGCACCTCGATGGGCTTGTCTCTTTCGGGCCGCGGTGTGTCAGTGGTGGCGCGCAATTAATTTTTGAAAGTTCGCACGCATTTTTCAACATTTTTCAGACGGTATTTTTTTCTGTGTGTGTTCAGCAAATGAAACCGCAATTGCCTATTGCGATTTGGTATCGCTTGGCCTTTTGAATTGAGCCGTCTAGTTTTTAGCCCCCAAGCCAATTGCCAAATCTTTAGCCTGGGCAAGCGCTGATGCGTTGGCTTGTAAGGCCTGACTTGAAGTTGGCCAGCCTTGCATGTGCTGTTCACTGATGGAGGCCAGTGCATCAATCCAAATCGGCTCGTCGTTCATGCAGGGGATGTAGTTAAAAGTTTTGCCACCAGCATGCAAGAAAGCTTCACGCCCTTCCATGCTAATTTCTTCCAATGTCTCGAGGCAGTCGCCTGTAAATCCAGGGCACACCACATCCACACTTTGGATGCCCGCTTGGGCCATCGAGATGAGCGTTGGCTCGGTGTAGGGCTCTAACCATTTAGCCTTGCCAAATCGAGATTGGAATGTGACTTTGTATTGATCCTTGCGCAGGCCTAATTTTTCGGCCAAGAGTCGGCCTGTTTTGTAGCATTCGCAATGATAGGGATCGCCCAATTGCAGTGTCCGTTCAGGCACACCATGAAAGCTCATGACAAGTTGTTCTGCGCGGCCATGTAATGCCCAATTTTTTTGAATGCCCGCGGCCAATGCTTGAATGTAGCCACCGTGGTCGTGGTAGTGATTCACGAAGCGAAATTCTGGCAAGTTTCGAGTTTTTAAGCTCCAACGATAGACGGCATCAAAAACGGGTGCAGTGGTTGTGGCGCTGTACTGAGGGTAGGCGGTCATCACCAAAATGCGCGTCACACTTTCATCCTTGAATGCAGTCAATTGAGATTCAATGCTGGGTTGGCCGTAGGTCATGGCGTATTTGATGGCCACTTCATGGCCATTTAATTTCAATTTTTCCGCCAAGCCCAAAGCTTGTTTTTCGGTCCATACCCTCAATGGGGAGCCTTCTGCTGTCCAAATGCTGGCGTATTTGGCGGCAGATTTGGCAGGCCGAATCCGCAAAATAATGCCATGCAAAATGAGCCACCAAATGATTTTGGGAATTTCGACCACGCGCGAATCACCCAGGAACTGGGCCAAATATTGGCGCAACGCGGGTGATGTGGGCTCTTTGGGGGTGCCGAGGTTGCAATACAGGACGGCTGTCTTTGCAGCTTGCCCATGTTGGTAAGGGGGTTCTTTTTGAAATGCCATGCGTTATTCTCTCCCACCATGATCGACTTTTCAAAAATTAAAGCCATCTCCCTCGATTTAGATGACACTTTGTGGCCCGTTTGGCCCACGATTGGTCGTGCCGAGGAGGTATTGGCGCAGTGGTTGGCTGAAAATGCCCCTGCAACAGCGCCCTTGTGCGCTATTCCGGGTTTTCAACGTCAAATTCGCGAGGCCATGCCGGCGCTGCGGCCAGATTTAGGCAATGATTTGTCCGCATTAAGGCGTGAAGCCATTCGGGTGTTGCTCGAAAGAGCGGGGGAGGATCCCGGTTTAGCCGAGCCGGCTTTTGAGGTCTTTTTTGAGGCCCGGCAAAAGGTCATTTTTTTTGAAGATGCGCTTTCCACCTTGGACTTTCTCAAATCCAGATACCCCATGGTGGCGCTCTCAAATGGCAATGCAGATGTCCAAAAAGTTGGGTTGAACGGCTACTTTGTGGCAGCCTTTAACCCCATCAACCTGGGTGTTGGAAAGCCTGACCCCCTAATGTTCCATGCGGGTGCCAAAGCCTTGGGTGTTTTACCTGAAGAAATGTTGCACATTGGCGATGACCCCCATTTGGATGTGGTGGCTGCGCAGTGTGCAGGCTTGCAAGCGGTTTGGCTGAACCGCGAAGAAAAACTGTGGCCCCATGAATTTCACCCAGCACCTTTCACGGTAAGTAGCCTGAAAGTACTTTGTGATGCTTGGCCTAGCCCTCTTTAACTTGAATCGTGTTGGAGTACGTGTTAAAAATCAAGGCACTGCTTGAATGCCTGAAATGACGGCGCCTTCTAGGGTTGCAGGGTAGGGCCCTTCAATATAGTCACCACACACCGTGATACCTTGGCAAGGTGTTGCCCTGGGTCTTTTTAAATTGGGTGTGCAGGCAAAAGTCGCTCTTTTCTCAACCACGGTTTGAATTACTTTGAAGGCTTCAATGTGCAAACCGTTTTGGCCAAGCTGACTCAAAAGAGCGCGCCATTGCTCCATGACCTGCTGTGTCACATCTTCTTTGCTCAGCTTGTTGGCACTGACCACGAAGGCCAGTAAACCGGGTGTACGGGCTTCAGTATAAATTTGACCGCGATCAAAAGCGAACTGAGCGGGTGAGCCCTGAGCCGTTCTGAGTGCCAACACCGGCTGTGGTAATTTGAAATCTAAGGGTCCTTGAACATACACCGTGGCAATGGTTTCATGCTTCAATTGATTGGCAGTTGTTGACCATGCAGAGTTGAATATTTCAAGCAGATGCGCTGCATCCCATGCTGGCGTTGCAATTACCACATGGTCAAACTTGTCATCCCCTAGTTGCCAACGCTTGGCCTCATTGGGGTTGTTGCCTAAATCAACAATGCTGTCGATCCTTTGGCCAGATTGGCAGGAGACCTTATTTTTTTCAAGCCACTTGATGGCCGCATGCGGAAAGAGTTCCCCCAAGTCCAGCCTGGGAAGCAACAGATCAGAACTTCCAGCAGGTCCAAAGAGCGCGTCTTTCATGATGCGCAAAAAAACCTTGCCACTGGCTTCATGCGCAGGTGTATTGAGCGCAGAGACGCACAAGGGCTCCATCAAATCCTGCCAAACAGTGGGCGTCATGTTCTGGCAAAGATCGGCCACCGTAAGATGCTCTGCGCATTCAAAGTTCATGGCGTGCCATTGCCATGCAGTTTTCATAAGCTGCCACTTGTCAACAACGCGCCAACAAGGATTTAAGACAATGCCCTGCAACAGATTGATGGGAAACGACTTGTTGGGGAGCGACAGTCCTGAGCCATCGGCATACCTTAAATCGAGGGGTTTTCGCCAAAATGCTTTTTCTAAATCGATGCCTACGATCTGCATCATTGACAGCGTCTGCTGATAAGCACCAATCAGGATGTGTTGCCCATTGTCCAAGGCGGGGTAGTTTTCAGAATTTGTTTGAATTGAACGTGCGCGGCCGCCCCAAAATTTGCTGGCTTCTAGCAAAGTGACATGGTGGCCCTTTTGCGTGGCCTGAATGGCTGCAGCCAAGCCTGCCCAGCCGGCACCCACGATGGCAATTTTCAAATGCTGACTCAAAGTCGTCCAAGCGCTTGCACTTTCCATGCAAGCCAAAACTTACGCAAAGGTGTGAGTGCGATGCGTTGGTGCAAGACTTGAAAATTGTCCGCCTCAATTTCACGCAACAGGGTTCGGTAAATGCTGGCCATCATCAGGCCTGGTTTTTGAGCTTGTCTGTCTGCCGATGGCAGCATGGCAAAGGCTTCTTCATACAAGCGATGCGCGCGGGCCGCTTGAAATTTCATGAGCGCTGTGAAGCGATCGGAGTATTGCCTTTGTATCAAATCTTGGACTTTGACATCAAATTGTTTCAGTTCATCAACGGGCAAGTAGATGCGGCCACGCAGGGCATCTTCACCCACATCGCGCAAAATATTGGTGAGCTGAAAGGCTAAACCAAGCTTGTGCGCATACTGCGTTGTGGCGGTGTCTGTTTGGCCGAAAATTTGGGCGGCCACTTCTCCGACCACGCCCGCTACCAAATGGCAATACCTTTGCAAACCAGCGTAGTCTAAGTAACGGGTCTGAGTCAGGTCCATTTGGCAACCTTCAATGACCGACAACAAATGATGCGTTTCAATGCCGTAATCTTTCACGTGCGGCATCAGGGCTAGCATGACGGGGTGAGCTGCTTGGCCGGCAAAAGATTGAATGACTTCTTTCTGCCACCAAGCCAATTTGCTTTGAGCCACACTCGGATCCGAGATTTCATCGACCACATCATCCACTTCACGGCAAAACGCATAAAAAGAAGTGATGGCGGCGCGTCTGTTGGCGGGTAGAAAAAGGAATGCGTAATAAAAGCTGCTGCCAGAACTGGCCGCTTTTTGTTGAACGTACTCTTGAGGTGTCATGGTGCTTTATTCTCCCACTGTCTGGGGCGCATCCAAAGAGCACGCCACAACATGAGGGGAAAGTCCCAAGCGCACAGGCGAGGCCGCTTGGTTAAAACTTGGGGTCCGAGTGCTCTGACTTTTTCCAAAATTCGCAAACCACCTTGAACCACAAGCCGCAATTCCCAGCCGGCACGGCCGGGCACTTGATGCACCAAGGGTGCGCCCTGCACCATCAGCTGATAGGCATGTGCACACAGCGCTTCAATCAGAAGAGGCGTCTCTTTGTGCGCTTGGTCTTGCGGCAAATAAAATCTGCCTCGAGGGATGTCTTCACTCAAGTCTTGCCAAAAATTGATCAACTGCAGTGCGCTGCAAATAGCATCACTTCTCAGTAAGGCCTGTGCATCGTTGACGCCATAGAGGTGCAGCAACAGGCGCCCTACAGGATTGGCGGAAAGCTCGCAGTAGCTTAACAATGCTGACACGTTGGGGTAGGTCGCGCCTTGTGCTGTGGCTTTGACATCTTGCTCAAATGCTTTTAACAAATCATCGAGTAAAGACACGGGCAATGTGAATTGCTCAATCACTTGGTGCAAAGGTGAAAAGATATCAGCTTGAGCACCTGATGCCTCTTTTGTGGCTAGCAACTCATGGCGAAAGGCCATCAGTAATTTCAAACGATCTTCGGTGCTGAGGTGGCCTTCATCGGCAATGTCGTCGGCTGCACGGGCAAAGGCGTAAATGGCGGCGATGGCTGGCCGAAGGTGTGGCGGACACAAAATAGAAGCCACCGGAAAATTTTCAGGGTGGGTGATTGGAAGGGCCTGAACTTCCTGAGGGTTTGCTTGTTTGGTCAACATGGTTTCTTGTATTTTCGCTTGACAAGCATCATGGATTACCCTAAATTACTAACCAGTCAGTCATTAATTCGGATTCCCCAATGCCACAGCATGCCCCAGGCCTAACTTCTCTCCCCATTTTGTTTTTTGCTCTGATTTTGGGCATTGTTGCTTGTTCTCCCAAACAAGAGACGCCAGAACCCATCCGTTCTGTGAAATTACTGACAGTGGGTTCATCTGAATTGAACGTCCAGGGAGAGTACGCCGCCGAGGTGCGAGCGCGAACAGAAAGCCGATTGGGTTTTCGGGTGGGCGGCAAGATTTTGGTGCGTCAAGCTGAAGCGGGTCAACGCGTTCAAGCCGGACAGGTTTTGGCAGAAGTGGATGTTCAAGACTATGCGCTTGCGGCACAAGCTGCACAAGCTCAGGCGATAGGCGCGCGCGCTCAGCGTGATTTGGCCGCTTCAGACTACAAACGCTACGAGGCGCTGCTGGCACAAAATTTCATCAGTGCAGCTGAATTGGAAAGACGCTCCGCCAGCCTGATGGCTGCGCAATCTTCCCTAGAACAAGCCCTTTCACAAGCCCAATCGCAAGCCAATCAAGCTGGCTATGCCAAATTGCTTGCCACCACTTCTGGTGTGGTCACGGGCGTAGAGGCCGAGCCAGGGCAGGTTGTTTCCGCGGGGCAGTCAGTGCTTCGATTTGCACATGATGGGCCTCGCGATGCCGTGTTTGCGGTGCCTGAGCATGTGGTGGGACGTCTCAAATTGGGTCAAAAAATGTCGGTCACGGTGGGCAACACAACACAAAGCTTTCAAGGACGTTTGCGAGAAATCGGTGCCAGTGCCGATCCTGCCACCCGAACCTTCACAGTCAAATTGGCATTGGAAAAAGCAGAGTCATTGCCATTGGGCATCACACTGAATGTTCAGGCTCCCCAATTGGCAGGAAGCCAATCGGATGTGATCAAACTGCCGACCAGCGCATTGCGCCAAGAGGCCAAGCAAACCACCGTATGGGTCTTCGATCCACAGACCTCAACGGTGCTTTCCCAAGTGGTTCAAGTTGCCACTGCGGATGGCAATGAGGTGGTCATTGCCTCAGGTTTGAAGCCAGGCCAACAAGTTGTGAGTGCGGGCGTCCATGTGTTGTCGCCAGGTCAAAAAGTGACGGTCTACAACGCGGCCACTCTGTCAATACCTGTGGCAAAGTAAATCATGCGCAAAGAACCAAAATTGGGTTTTAACCTGTCCAAGTGGGCGCTTGATCATCCCGCGCTCACACGTTATTTGATGCTGGTATTGATGCTTTTGGGTGTCTTTGCTTTTTTCAATTTAGGACAAGACGAAGATCCTCCCTTCACGTTTCGCGTGATGGTGGTCAGAGCCTACTGGCCAGGTGCTACAGCCCAACAAGTGGCAGAGCAGGTGACCGACAAACTGGAGCGAACCCTTCAGGAAGTGCCCTTTGCAGACAAGATTCGCAGTTACTCCAAACCTGGTGAATCGCAAATTATTTTCCAAGTCAAAGACTATTCCAAGCCCTCTGAGGTGGCCAATGTTTGGTACACAGTGCGCAAAAAAATTGGAGACATGCGCGGCACTTTGCCTGCTGGTGTGGTGGGCCCTTTCTTTGTCGATGATTTTGGCGATGTGTATGGCGTCATTTATGCCTTGCAAGCAGACGGCTTTACACCGGCAGAAGTGAAGAAATTTGCGGACGAAGTTAGACAAAAAATCTTGCGCGTGAAAGACGTTGCCAAGGTCGAACTTTTCGGCGTTCAAGATGAAAAAGTATTCATTGAAATTTCTCAAAAGAAACTGGCTGCAATGGGCATTGACATGGGTTCTGTCATTGCGCAGTTGGGACAGCAAAATGCCATTGAATCAGCCGGCACTTTGAATCTGCCGAATGATGCCATTCAACTTCGAGTGAATGGGCAATTTAATGACTTAGAGTCTCTCAGGCAAATGCCAATTCGCGGCATGTCAGGGCAGCAAATTAGGTTGGGTGATTTGGGAACCATCAAGCGCGATTACATCGACCCACCCCAAGTCAAAGTGCGACACAACGGTGAACAAGTCATTGGTGTGGGTGTGTCCATGGCCAAGGGCGGCGACATCATTGAACTGGGCCAAGCGCTCAAAGTCAGTATTTCGAGCATTGAAAAGTCACTGCCCGTTGGCGTGAAGTTGGTGCAAGTCCAAGATCAACCTCAAGCCGTCTCAACTTCGGTCAATGAGTTTTTGAAAACATTGGTTGAAGCGGTCGCCATTGTGCTGGCCGTCAGTTTCTTGGCGCTTGGTTTGCACAAGCGCCAAGGTAGCCATCCTTTGTGGCGCCGGTGGACTTTGGACATTCGACCTGGTTTGGTGGTGGGCATTACCATTCCGCTGGTGTTGGCAGTCACTTTTTTAGCCATGGATTATTTCAGCATTGGGCTGCACAAAATTTCATTGGGCTCACTCATCATTGCGTTGGGATTGCTGGTTGACGATGCCATCATTGCTGTCGAAATGATGGTCCGAAAAATGGAGGAAGGCTATGACAAAGTCCGTGCAGCCACCTTCGCCTATGAGCTCACAGCCATGCCCATGCTCACCGGCACCCTCATTACGGCGGCTGGCTTCTTGCCCATTGGTTTGGCCAAATCCTTAACGGGTGAGTACACCTTTGCTATTTTTGCCGTCACCGTGATTGCGCTCCTCATCAGTTGGGTGGCCTCTGTTTATTTTGTACCCTATTTGGGGACTTTGCTTTTAAAAGTACCGCCCCATGTCGGAGGTTCTGAGGAGGCGGTCGCTCATGAAATGTTTGATACGCCGTTTTATCAAGTCTTTCGCCGTGCGGTCACTTGGTGCGTGATCCATAAATGGAAAACCATTGCCATCACTTTGGGCTTGTTTATCATGGGCATTCTGGGCATGGGCAAAGTCCAGCAACAATTTTTCCCTGACTCTAGCCGACCCGAAATCATGGTGGAAGTGTGGTTGCCTGAAGGCGCCAGTTTTATCGCAAGCGAGGAAGTGGCCAAGCGCGTTGAAAAGAGATTGATGGCTGAGCAGGGCGTGAACTCGGTGAGCACTTGGGTGGGCTCAGGTGTGCCGCGTTTTTACTTGCCGCTTGATCAAATATTTCCTCAATCCAATGTTTCACAGATGATTGTGGTGTCCAAAGATTTGAAAGTCAGAGAATCGCTGCGCGTCAAATTGCCAGCCATTTTGGCCTCAGAATTTCCTGAAGTTCGCGGGCGTGTCAAATTGTTGCCCAACGGCCCACCTGTTCCGTATCCTGTGCAGTTTCGGGTGGTAGGGGTCGATCCGTTGGCGCTGCGCTTGAAGGCGGATGAAGTGAAGGCTGTCATGCGAAACAATCCCAATACACGGGGTGTCAATGACAACTGGAATGAATCGGTCAAAGTCATTCGCTTGGAAGTCGATCAAGCCAAAGCGCGCGCTTTGGGAGTCACTAGCCAATCTATTGCGCAAGCTTCTCGGACCATCGCGTCTGGATCGACCATTGGTCAATACCGCGATGGCGATAAACTGATTGACATTGTGATCAGGCAACCTCAGTCTGAACGCGATGCCATCACCGATTTGGCGGGTGCTTATGTGCCAACCACTCCTGGTAAATCCATTCCGCTGCTGCAAATTGCCAAGCCAGTTTTCAATTGGGAACCTGGCGTGATGTGGCGTGAAGGACGCAGCTATGCGATCACTGTCAATGCGGATGTGATTGAGGGCATTCAGGGCGCTACAGTGAGTCAGCAGTTGTTGCCTGAATTGAAAAAATTAGAAGCCAAATGGCAGGAAACAGATGCTGGCGAGTACCGCATCGAAGTAGCGGGTGCCGTGGAGGAAAGTTCTAAAGGCTCTGCCTCCATTGCGGCCGGAATGCCGCTCATGTTGTTTGTCACCTTCACGCTCTTGATGTTGCAACTCCAAAGCTTCAGCCGAGCCTTCTTGGTGTTTCTCACAGGACCCTTGGGTATAGCCGGTGTAGCGGGCGCCTTGTTGGTGCTTGATCGACCTTTTGGCTTCGTGGCTTTATTGGGGGTCATTGCGCTCATGGGAATGATTCAGCGCAATTCGGTCATCCTGATCGATCAAATTGAGCAGGACAGAGCGGCGGGCGTTCCCGCTTGGGAAGCCATTGTGGAGTCAGCCGTGAGGCGATTGCGACCTATTGTGCTCACGGCTGCAGCCGCCGTGTTGGCCATGATTCCTCTTTCTAGAAGTGTGTTTTGGGGCCCCATGGCCGTGGCCATCATGGGCGGATTGATTGTGGCGACTGCACTCACATTGTTGGCTTTGCCAGCCATGTATGCCGCATGGTTCAAGGTAGCACCGCCCCCTAAATCGGTCTAAACCCGAGGATCTAAAGGGTGACTTCGCTTCAGAAGTCCCCACTTCCATGGTTAAAATAGAAGGTTGACCGATTCAACCCATAAGAATGGGACCCGCGCGGGTGGCGAAATTGGTAGACGCACCAGGTTTAGGTCCTGACGGTAGCAATACTGTGCGGGTTCGAGTCCCGCCCCGCGCACCACTTACTAAAAGAGAAGACCATGGCAGTTACTGTTGAAACATTGGAAAAATTGGAACGCAAAATCAGCTTGTCACTGCCCGTGACTGTCATCCAATCTGAAGTCAATGCCCGTTTGAAGAAAATGGCTCGCACCGTCAAGATGGACGGTTTCCGTCCAGGCAAAGTACCCATGAATGTGGTTGCGCAGCGTTACGGTTATTCAGTTCAATACGAAGTCATGAACGACAAAGTTGGCGAGGCATTTGCTGTTGCCGCCAACGAAGCCAAGGTGCGCGTTGCTGGCCAGCCCCGAATTTCTGAAAAAGATGGTGCACCCGAAGGTGAGTTGGCATTTGATGCCATCTTTGAGGTCTATCCTGAAGTTAAATTGGGTGACTTGGCTGCTGCAACAGTTGAAAAACTCAGCACGGAAGTCACCGACGAAGCCATTGACAAAACCGTTGACATTTTGCGCAAGCAGCGCCGCACCTTTTCGCAGCGTGCTGCTGCTGATGCCGCTATCGATGGCGACCGCGTCACGGTTGACTTCGAAGGCAAGATCGACGGCGAAGTTTTCTCTGGCGGCAAAGCTGCAGACTTCCAATTCTTGGTGGGCGAAGGCCAAATGCTGAAAGAGTTTGAAGAAGCAGTGCGCGGTATGAAGAATGGCGAAAGCAAAACTTTCCAATTGGCATTCCCTGCCGACTACCATGGTCAAGACGTGGCCGGCAAAACAGCCGACTTCATGGTCACTGTGAAGAAAATTGAAGCCGCCCATTTGCCTGAAGTCAACGAAGCCTTGGCCAAGTCATTGGGCATTGCCGACGCATCGGTTGAAGGCTTGCGCGCAGACATCCGCAAGAACCTCGAACGCGAAGTCAAATTCCGTTTGCTAGGCCGCAACAAGCAAGCTGCCATGAATGCCTTGGTTGAAAAAGCCGAGCTCGATTTGCCCAATTCCGTGGTGCAAAATGAAGTGGAACGTTTGAAAGAGGGCGCCCGTGCCGACCTCAAACAGCGTGGTATCAAAGACGCCGATAAGGCGCCTATCCCCGACGAAATTTTCCGTCCTCAAGCCGAAAGCCGTGTGCGTTTGGGCTTGGTGGTCGCTGAACTGGTCAAGGCCAATACTTTGAACGCCACTGAAGCGCAAATCAAAGCCCACATCGAAGAACTGGCTTCTAGCTACGAGCGTCCTGAAGATGTGATGCGTTGGTACTATGGTGACAACCAGCGCATGGCTGAAGTTGAGGCGGTGGTCATTGAGACCAATGTGTCCGACTTCATCATGTCCAAGGCCAAAGTGACTGAAAAGACCATCTCCTTTGACGAGTTGATGGGCCAACAAGCTTAACCCGGCTGCAAAGTTTTAACGTTTTCACAAACATCAGTTTGGAATCAAAATGAATTCACTCGACATTCAAGCCCTGGGCAATGTGCCCATGGTCATCGAAACGTCAGGTCGCGGCGAACGCGCCTATGACATTTACTCTCGCTTGCTCAAAGAGCGCGTGATCTTTTTGGTGGGTGAAGTCAATGACTACACGGCCAATTCTGTGGTCGCCCAATTGTTGTTTTTGGAAAGCGAAAATCCTGAAAAGGACATTTCTTTCTACATCAACTCTCCTGGTGGTTCGGTCAGCGCTGGCATGGCCATCTATGACACCATGAACTTCATCAAGCCCGATGTGTCTACGCTTTGCACCGGCATGGCAGCCAGCATGGGCGCGTTCTTGTTGTCCGCCGGCACCAAGGGCAAACGCTTTTCTCTGCCCAACTCCAAGGTCATGATTCACCAGCCCTTGGGCGGCACCCGCGGTCAAGCTACCGAAATTGAGATTCACGCCCGTGAAATCCTCAAAACTCGCGAGCAACTTAACAGAATCTTGGCCGAAAACACCGGACAAGCCCTGGAAAAGATCCAGTTGGACACCGAGCGTGACTACTATTTGTCGGCTGACGAAGCCAAAGAATACGGCCTGATTGACCAAGTTATCTCAAAACGTCCCTGAGACGCAACAAACCGGGATCGAAATTAGCTTTTCTGCCCTGTTTTTTGAAGACGGCGCCGCCTTTATGGGAGAGCGCCGTTTTTCTTTCGTTATCATAGGCAAAACAGAATCACAAGGCGTCGTTTATGGCCGATAAAAAAGGCTCAGTTACCGAAAAGAATTTGTATTGCTCCTTTTGCGGCAAAAGCCAGCACGAGGTTAAGAAGCTCATCGCCGGGCCTTCCGTCTTCATTTGCGATGAGTGCATCGACTTGTGCAACGACATCATTCGCGATGAATTGCCAGCTACCGAAATTGCCAAAGATGCTAAATCTGGCTTACCTACACCCCTCGATATCAAGACCAACTTAGACAACTACGTCATCGGTCAAGAAAAAGCTAAGCGCACGTTGGCTGTTGCGGTTTACAACCACTACAAGCGTTTGCGCCACAAAGAAGGCGCCAAAAAAGAAGACGTCGAATTGTCAAAGAGCAACATCTTGCTCATCGGGCCAACAGGCTCTGGCAAAACATTGTTGGCCCAAACCTTGGCGCGTATGCTCGATGTGCCGTTTGTCATGGCCGACGCAACCACCCTCACTGAAGCCGGTTATGTGGGTGAAGACGTTGAGAACATTGTTTCCAAGCTGCTTCAAAGTTGCAATTACGATGTCGATCGCGCGCAGCGCGGTATTGTTTACATCGACGAGATCGACAAAATCACACGCAAGTCAGACAACCCTTCCATCACGCGCGACGTGTCGGGCGAGGGTGTTCAGCAGGCCTTGCTCAAGTTAATCGAAGGCACCATGGCCAGCGTGCCGCCGCAAGGCGGGCGCAAGCACCCCAATCAAGATTTCTTGCAAATTGACACCACCAATATTTTGTTCATTTGCGGTGGTGCATTTTCAGGCTTGGAAAAAGTCATTGAAAACCGCACCGAAGCTTCCGGCATTGGCTTTGGTGCCGTGGTCAAGAGCAAGAAGCAGCGCTCACTCACCCAAGTGTTTGCCGAAGTGGAGCCAGAGGATTTGATCAAGTTCGGCCTTATTCCTGAACTGGTCGGCCGCATGCCTGTGGTGGCCACTTTGGCCGAGCTCACAGAAGAAGCCTTGGTTCAAATTTTGACCGAGCCCAAGAATGCCTTGATCAAACAATTTGGCCAGTTGCTCAACATGGAAGGCGTCGATCTGGAAATCAGGCCTGAAGCCCTGCATGCCATCGCCAAAAAAGCACTGGCCCGTAAAACTGGCGCGCGCGGTTTACGTTCCATTTTGGAGCAGGCCCTCATTGACACCATGTTTGACTTGCCGAACACCAGCAATGTTGAAAAAGTGGTGGTCGATGCGTCCACCATTGAAGACAACCACACACCTTTGCTTGTTTACCGCGAGTCGGCCAAGCAAGCTTGAGCTTTTCCAGCCCACCCCCTGTCACCGATGAAAAACCCTACTCACTTAAGGCTTGAAATCGGGAAAACAGGGGCCATTTATCCCCCATACACAAGGGAACCGCATGTCTGGACACACACCACTGCCCGCTGAATTACTTGACCTACCGATGTTGCCACTGCGCGATGTCGTGGTCTTTCCGCACATGGTCATCCCCCTTTTTGTGGGCCGACCCAAAAGCATCAAAGCGCTAGAAAGCGCCATGCTCACCGACCGCCGCATCATGTTGGTGGCCCAAAAAACAGCGGCCAAAGATGAGCCAGAAGCTACCGACATGTTCGAAGTTGGTTGCATCTCTACCATTTTGCAAATGCTCAAACTGCCCGATGGCACGGTCAAGGTGTTGGTCGAAGGTCAGCAGCGCGCTAAAGTTAAAACCATTGTCGACGGTGAAGTCCATTTTGTGGCCAGCGTGTTGCCAGTTGAAGTGGCCGCTGAGAAGGCCGAGCAAAGCAGTGAAATTGAAGCTCTGCGCCGCGCTGTCATGCAGCAGTTTGACCAGTACGTCAAACTGAACAAAAAAATTCCACCCGAAATTCTGACCTCCATTTCTAGCATTGATGAGCCAGGACGCTTGGCCGACACCATTGCGGCGCACCTGCCTTTGAAGTTGGAAAACAAACAAGTGGTTTTGGACTTGGCCAGCATTCGCGACCGCCTAGAAAACCTCTTCACGCAACTTGAACGTGAAGTCGATATTTTGAATGTTGATAAAAAAATCCGTGGCCGCGTGAAGCGCCAAATGGAAAAGAACCAGCGCGATTTTTATTTGAATGAGCAAGTCAAGGCCATTCAAAAAGAACTCGGTGAAGGCGAAGAGGGTGCCGACATCGAAGAGATCGAAAAGAAAATCAAAGCCGCCAAAATGCCGGCAGAGGCGCGTAAAAAAGCTGACGCTGAGTTGAAAAAGCTCAAGCTTATGTCGCCCATGTCTGCAGAAGCTTCTGTTGTGCGCAACTACATTGAAGTGCTTACAGCATTGCCTTGGAGCAAGAAGACCAAAATCAAACACGACTTGGGTAATGCCGAAGTGGTTTTGAACGAAGACCACTACGGCCTAGAAAAAGTCAAAGACCGCATCATGGAATACCTCGCTGTTCAGCAGCGCGTAGACAAAGTGAAAGCGCCCATTCTTTGTTTGGTCGGCCCACCGGGTGTGGGTAAAACATCTTTGGGTCAATCGATTGCCAAAGCCACGGGCCGCAAGTATGTGCGCATGGCCTTGGGTGGCATGCGCGACGAAGCAGAAATTCGCGGCCACCGCCGCACTTACATTGGCGCCATGCCTGGCAAGGTGCTCCAAAGCTTGAGCAAGGTGGGCACTCGCAATCCATTGTTCTTGTTGGACGAAATTGACAAGTTGGGCACCGATTTTCGAGGCGATCCTTCAAGTGCTTTGTTAGAGGTTCTAGACCCTGAGCAAAACCACACCTTTGGCGATCACTATGTTGAAGTAGATTTTGATTTGAGCGACGTCATGTTCGTGGCCACTTCAAACTCCATGAACATTCCTTCTGCACTGTTAGACCGCATGGAAGTGATTCGCTTGTCGGGGTATACCGAAGACGAAAAAACCAGCATTGCCATTAAGTATTTGCTGCCTAAGCAGTTGAAAAACAATGGCGTGAAAATCGAAGAACTCAGCATCAGCGATGAAGCTGTGCGAGATATTGTGCGCTATTACACACGTGAGGCCGGTGTGCGTTCACTTGAGCGTGAGTTGTCCAAAATTTGCCGTAAAGTCGTGAAGAGTTTGTTGCTCAAACAAATGACGGCGCCCGTGCTGGTTACGCCCGATAACCTGAATGATTTCTTGGGTGTGCAGAAATACACATACGGTCGTGCTGAAGCTGCCAATCAAGTCGGCCAAGTGGTCGGCTTGGCATGGACCGAAGTGGGTGGCGATTTGCTCACCATCGAGGCTGCGCTCATGCCGGGTAAAGGTGTCATTACCCGCACAGGCTCTTTGGGCGATGTGATGAAAGAATCAGTGGAAGCCGCGCGAACCGTGGTGCGCAGCCGTGCCCGCATGCTAGGCATCAAAGACGATGTGTTTGAGAAGAAAGATCTGCACATTCACGTGCCAGATGGCGCCACCCCGAAAGACGGCCCCAGTGCTGGCGCTGCCATGACCACCGCCATGGTGTCAGCCATGACCGGCATTCCTGTGCGTGCCGATGTGGCCATGACAGGCGAGATTACTTTGCGCGGTGAAGTCACGGCCATTGGCGGTTTGAAAGAAAAACTGTTGGCTGCTTTGCGCGGTGGCATTAAGACCGTTTTAATTCCTGAAGACAATGTGAAAGACCTTCAAGACATTCCTGAAAATGTGAAGAATGGTCTGGAAATTGTGCCCGTGAAATGGCTTGATAAAGTGTTGGAATTGGCGCTTGAAAAAATGCCTCAACCACTGCCTGATGAAGAGCCGGTAGTCGTAGAGGCGCCTGTTGTGGCAGATGCAAAGGCGGCTACAAAAGCTGGCGCTGTGAAGCACTGATTGAATTTTTGGGAGGGCTTTTAAAATTCCCACAAATTACGCTACAATTCTTTCATCGTACACAATTTGGCATAGAATGCTAAGCTGATTGCAAATGCGGGATTAGCTCAGTTGGTAGAGCGATACCTTGCCAAGGTATAGGTCGAGAGTTCGAGCCTCTTATCCCGCTCCAAACATTGAAAGATGACCCAACATCTTTCTTCAAATTAGGGAAGCAATTGCTTCCCTTTTTTGTCAACAAAAATGGCGCGGTAGCAAAGCGGTTATGCACCGGATTGCAAATCCGTGTAGGTCGGTTCGACTCCGGCCCGCGCCTCCATTATTTCTCTCTAGAAATTAACAAGACATCCCCGTGAGGGGCTTTTTGTTGTGTGCGATTTTTGGAATTGTCCAACACTCTGTTGGATAGAAATTGGACAGTTAAAAATAACAGTTCTTCAAAATGGCAGCAAGCAGATAGCATCAACGATGCCGCGCACAATCCCGATTCTAGATTTCAGTATTCTGAAGACCCCACCCATCCCCCAGTTAATCGTCGGGTACCCCCTGGTCGAAGCAAAGGGTTCCTTATCCAACATTAGCAGTTCAACCCTTGACTCTCAAAACCTTTATAAGACGATCTCAACAGGCATTGAGTTTATCGGTGGCTGCTTTTTTTTGATCTCATTCAGTCGTCGTATTGGCTTAGTCGCTATAAAAATGTCTACAGGGTTGGGGTGATGCTACCTTAAAATGAAGAAGTCACGACACTTAACTTAGAGGTGCAAATGATTTATAAAAATTCCACGAGAACAGGTTTTTTTAAGACCCTTATCGTCATTCCCCTTTTGGTGTTAAACGTTCCCGTCATGGCGGAAAAAACAATTGACCTGCAAGGCCATCGTGGTGCGCGGGGCCTGCTGGCCGAAAATACTTTGTCTTCGTTTTCCGCTGCTTTGCAATCTGGCGTGACCACTCTCGAGTTGGATGTTGTGGTGACACAAGACAACGTTCTTGTAATTCATCATGACCCTGCGCTGAATCCCGATATCACCCGGGACGCTCAAGGCAAATTTCTGAAGAGTAGAGACTTTGGCATCCGACAAATGACGTTTCAGCAATTGCAAAGCTACGATGTGGGTCAAATTAATCCAACGACACAATATGGAAAAATATTTTCATCTCAAAAGTCTCAAGATGGAATTCGTGTTCCCCGATTGAAAGACCTTTTTGAAATGGTCAAGATGGGTGGCCATCAGCAGGTAAAGTTTGCTATCGAAACCAAAATTACGCCCCAGCGCCCAGACCAGACGCCAGAGCCAGAAAAATTTGTAGAGTTGCTGCTACAAGAAATTCAACAATACGGGCTTGAAGACCGCGTGCAAATTCTTTCATTTGATTGGAGAACTTTGCAAATTATTCAACGAATGGCACCCAAATTACCAACTGTCTACATCACTGCTCAATTAGCTGTATTGGATAATTTGGCAATTAAGTCAGGGCAGCCATCTGAATGGACAGCAGGTTTCCAATATGCAAAATATGGATCAGTTCCTAAAATGATCAAGGCAGCAGGAGGAACGCATTGGTCATCATTTTGGCGCGAGCTGGATGCACAAAAAGTTCGCGAGGCCCAGGAGTTGGGTCTAAAAGTGATTGCTTGGACCGTCAACGACCGACAAACCATGGGCCAAATGTTGGATCTGGGTGTGGATGGTCTTGTGACCGATCGTCCAGATATTGCCGCCACTTTACTAAAAGAACGCGGTATCCGTTGGTAGGTGTATAGGTTCTTTGAGACAGTCGTTAAATTATGCGACATGGTTTGAGTGGTATGCATAAAAATGCAGGATAGGCTGTGTTTGTATTCCAGACTCAAGCCCCACGCGCATACTAGATTTCTGAAATCTTTAGACCCCACCGTACTCCCACCCCCAAATTCTCATTTTGGTCCCCCTGCGCTGGCTTGGCATTGCCAGTGGTTTTTGGGGGGCTGCGCCATGAACCCGCCAAAGGTGGAACGTTTTGTTGCTCCGCCAATTGGAACAACTTGGACAACTGTGCAAAAAAATAGCGGTAGTTACGGATCAGGCCAAACTCAAATCACGACTACCCGAGGGGAGCGGATGTGGCAAGGACAAATGGCAATGACAACTGAACGCTCACAGACTGCAACTCTCTGGTCGATCTATGTGCGTGCTGCCAAGCACCCTGCCGAAGCGGGTAGTCAGGAGACTGAATTAATCTCTGTGTCCATCAAGAAGTAGCGGGTAATTTATCAATTCGATTAAGCAGAAATGGTGCTAGGTAAGTATCTGCATTAGCGTGACCTGCTGCGCCTCCATCATTTCTCTATAGAAATTAACAAGACAGCCCCGTAAGGGGCTTTTTGTTGTGTGCGTTTTGGTGACTTGTCTCAGCTTAGACATCTGGGTAGTATGAGCATGAGGCCATTCCATGCGATTGGCCATCATCCAACCGTTGTAGGTCAATCTAAGGGACGGAGACAAAATGATATTCAATGACCAGACTGTCAAGAAAAATTTGTTATCCGTCAAACGGAAGTTGAATTGGCAAGCCGTTCGAGCTTTGGTTATCTTGAGTGGCGTCTCATTGCTGGCAGTCGCAGCGTCTGCACAAAGCTATCCTTCGCGCCCAGTTCGCATCGTCATCCCATTGTCATCGGGCGGCACTACCGACATACCAGGCCGCATCATTGCCCAAAGGCTGACCGATGTATTTGGCCAGCAGTTTTTTGTTGAAAATCGCCCCGGCGCTGGGGGTACCATTGGTACCGATTTTGTGGCCAAGTCCAAACCAGATGGGTACACCTTGTTGATGATGGCGACGCCGCATGTGATCACCGGTAACATGTACAAAAACCTCACCTACAACACACTGAATGATTTCGCACCCATCGCACGGATTGCATCGGGGCCTTATGTGATGTCAGTACATCCATCACTGGGTGTCAATTCGGTCAAAGAACTGATTGCGCTGGCTCGCGCCAATCCTCGCAAGATTGATTACGTCAGCTCAGGTAACGGCAGTCTTCAACATTTGACAGGCGCTTACTTTGCCCACTTGGCAGGCATCGAACTCACTCATGTACCTTACAAGGGAAGTGCACCGGCGCAGCAGGATCTGGTGGCGGGTGTTGTGAAGCTAGGCTTCCCTGGCACACCCATCGTGATTCCACATGTCAAATCTGGACGGCTGAAACCACTTGCAGTGACAACGTCCCAGCGCTCGCCGCAAATGCCCGATGTGCCAACGGTTGCCGAATCGGGTTTGCCAGGCTTTGAATCTCTCTCTTGGGTTGGCTTGATGGCCCCGCTAGGCACGCCAGCGGACATCGTGGCAAAACTCAATAGCGAAATTGTCAAAATGTTGAATCTTCCCGAAGTTCAGCAACAGTTGCAAATCTCGGGAATGGAGGCAACGCCCAGTTCCCCGGACGAGTTCGGCAAGTACCTTAAAAGTGAATACGACAAATGGGGCAAGGTCATTCGCGATTCGGGCGCCACTGTGAATTAGATATTGGTTTTCAAGTACCGCTCAGGGTAAACGCCTCGTGCACTGCAGATTGCACGCTGCCTCCCAAAACGGCACCACCCCCCGCAACATAAATCCAATCACCGATGGTGACGGCGGCCACAGCATGACGTGGTATGGGCATGGCGGCGTGAGATTGCCAAGTGTTGGTGGCAGGGTCGTAACTTTCCATCTGCCCAAACACGGTTTGTTGTCCTGGCCGATTGATGATGCCGCCTTCACCGCCCATGGCATAAAAGCGATCACGGTAAACAACCAAGCCATGGCCTGAACGCGCCGTGGGCAGAGGAGCCAGTACTTCCCAAGTGTCTCTTTCTGGCACATACACCTGATGCAAATCGGTGTTGTATTCAAATGTGTTGAATCGTCCGCCAATGATGTGTATTCGGCCTTTGTAGGCCACGCATCCCACATGGTCGCGAGCGCCTGGCAGGGCTTTTTTGCGAACCCATTGATCTGTTTTGGGATCGTAAACTTCATGCCAACCCACACTGGCGCGTTCATCTGTGGGCGATGACGCACCACCTATTAAATGCAGTTTGCCATTCAATGCAACGGCTGCCGCTGCACCTCTGGGTCTTGGCAGTGGCGCAATCGATGTCCATTTGTCTTGTGAGACTTCATAGACGTAGGCATGGTTGTCTGGATTTCGATTTTGTTCAATGAAGCCGCCAAACGCATAGATGCGACCTTCAAGGGATACAACGGCCACATGGTTAGCGCCCCGAGGAAGTGGGGCCGCCAAGTGCCATTGATCGGCTTTAGGCTCGTAGACATGGTGGTAGCCTCTGTCGACGCGGCCTTCGCCATAGCCGCCTATGACATGAAGCCTGCCTGCCCATTCTGTGGCCCATGCCATTTCGCTGCGAGGAATGGGCAGTGATGCGCGGGTGATCCACCTGCCGGAAGGCCCCTTGGGTGCAGGACTCGTGAACGAACGTTGTGACTCTTGATCGGCTGTTAAATGATGCGGCACACCGCCTTGCAACTTGGCGTAGGGTTCTGGAGAGGGGTTGGCCTTAGGGAGCGCAGGATGCGCACCATGTTGGCCATGTGTGCTATTTGATTGTGCCAATAGTGTTTTTGTAAGGAGCAGTGACGACGCACCCACAAACCATTTTCTTCTGTCCATCGTCATACTGTGATCTCTGTCAAGTCGATTTTAAAGTTCAGTTGGCTTGCACACCTGCTTTGATCAGCAAACCGCCTAAGGTTTCAATTTCATTTTTTAAATGCGCCCTCAGTGCTGCTGGCGTTGCCTGTTCAATGCTTACGGCTGAGACACCCATGCCATCTAAACGTTTGATGATATCGGGATCGGTCACAGACTTCTGCAAAGCAGCAGTGAGTTTTTCCAGAACGGGTTTAGGCGTTCCTTTGGGGGTATAGAGGCCAAATGAAATGTTGATTTCAAAGCCTTTCACGCCAGCTTCTGCAATGGCAGGTGTGTCGGGTAAGGATGGCAGTCTATTTTTGCCAGCGGCCGCGTAAGCTTTGATTTTGCCGTTCTTCACTGAAGGTACGGTACCCGAAGTTTGATCGCACAAAATATCAACCTGTCCACCCATTAAGTCGGTCAGTGCGGGGCCAGTGCCTTTGTAGGGAATTTCATTCAATTGAACCCCTAAGACGTTCATCATCATCAAGCCACATAGGTGGGAAGCAGAGCCTACGCCAGCATGGGCCAAACTGACTTTTTTCTGATTGGTTTTGAGGTAAGACACAAACTCATTCAAATCTTTAGGCGGAAATTCAGTTCTTGCAACAACGACCATGGGGCCGCTTGTTGCCAATCCAATGGGCTCAAAATCGTCCACTGGGTGATAGCTCAAATTTTTGTACATTGCCATGTTGGTGGCATGGCTGACGTGAATCATGAGCAAGCTGTAGCCATCTGGCTTGGACCTTGCCACCTTGGCGGTGCCAATGGCACCCGAGGCACCTGCCGTGTTATCGACCACAATTTGTTGGCCCAATATCTTTTGCATCGAGCCTGCAAACAAACGCGTAATGGTGTCACCAGGGCCGCCAGGGGCATAGGGCATCATCATGCTAATGGGCTTGCTGGGATAGTCTTGCGCGGTGGCATGTCCTACCCAAGCACTTCCCAATGCACACAAGGATAAAACAAGGGCGTGGCGAATATGGGTTTTAAGTGTCATGGTGTGCGTCTCTTTTTCTTTGTTGAATGGAAGGCTTGAATGTCAATCAAGCGAGCAAGCGTTTTCGAATGTCTGTGGGGTCTAAAACTTCCAACGGAAACTCACCGCCACCCGGAATACCCACTTGCGTGGCATTCAAAAGCATAGACACCATGACGTAAGTGCCTGACAAAACAGTGAGGTCAATGACCGCCTGCTCCCCCATTTTGTTCACGGCTTCTTGCCAAAGCGCATCGGGCACTCTGTGGTTTAAGCTGAGTTGAATGCAGTAGTCATAGACCAAGCGCTCATCGTCCACCATGCTGGTCGGTCGTTTGCAGGCTTGGAGGTCCTTCATGACAGCATCGGACAAGCCGGCTTTTCTGGCAATGGTTTCGTGCGCCCACCATTCATATTGCGCATTGGAAATGCGTGCCTGAATCAAAATGGCAAATTCATTGAGTCGCTTGTTGACCGAGGTTCGAAACCTCAGGTAATCCAAGAAGTCAAAGCACCTTCTCGCCATTTCGGGGCTTCGCAACAAAGCGTTGTAGGGCCCGCCAAGAGCGGCACTGGATATTTTGAGAATGTCATCTGCCAATGGCTTCACGGAAGCGGGCAGGGCGTCGTAAGAGATTTGAGAAAGTCGTTCGTTCATGACTAAATTTTAGGCACTCGCTAAATGGGCAGTGGGAGGATAAACCCGAGGTTCTAGGTGCTTTGAGTTGAAGGCTTTGCTTCAAATCCTAAGCAAGGACGACCATCTGAATTCATGACCTGAATGCTGGGCAAGACTTGAGACTTAAAGCCGAGCAATTTGCACGAATAGGGCATTTTGGGATCCCAACTGGTGGCAAAGTGCTTGCACTGCCAGCAATTAACTTGATCTAAAAAGGGTGGAGGTGTAGCCACTGTATTTTTTCATTCATTTGTTCTTCTGCATCATAAAGAAAAACAATAGGGAAGGTGATACATGCCTCGAATGGAAGGGTATGGACTGCAGGGTTATTGAGATTCTATTAATATCTTTTGTCAAAGGATGCAAAATGGACTCACATCAAACTTCAGTAGAAATAGACCCCCGTATTTACTCGCTTTACGACGAGTACTGCCATGGCGGCATGGACCGAAGGGAATTTCTGGCCAAAGCCAGTGCGCTGGTGGTGGGTGGTATGGCCATGGCCCAAGCCCTGTTTCCAAGGTATGCCAATGCGCAAATCATTTCTTTCACAGACCCTCGCATCAAAGCCAGTTATGTGAAATATGCATCGCTAGGTGGTAGTTCGGGCGAAATGAGGGGTTATTTGGTGCAGCCTGTTTCGGCCACCCCTACAAAATTTCCGGCAGTGCTGGTCATTCATGAGAATCGTGGTTTGAATCCTTACATTGAGGATGTCGCCAGACGCTTGGCTGCTGCCGGGTTTTTGGCGCTAGCGCCTGATGGATTGTACCCAGTGGGTGGCTATCCTGGCAATGACGAGGATGGCAAAAAACTCCAGGATGGACTCTCGCGAGCAAAGCTGCAAACCGACATGTTGAACGGCGCCGTGTTTTTAAAAAATCATGCGCTTTGTTCAGGCAAGTTGGGCATCACTGGTTTTTGTTGGGGTGGCGGCATGACCAATGCGTTGGCGGCTGAAATGGGCGATGCAGTTCAGGCGGGCGCCCCTTACTATGGCGAGCCTGCAGCCTCTGAGAATGTGGGCAAAATCAAAGCGCAGTTGGTCATCCATTTTGCAGAAAATGACCCCCGTATCAACACCACTTGGGCGGCCTATGAAAGCGGATTAAAGACCTATGGCATTAAATCGGAGGCGCATTTTTATGCGGGTACTCAACACGGATTTCACAACAATTCAACGCCTAGGTTCAATCAGGCAGCTGCAGATTTGTCTTGGAGCCGTACACTCGAATTGTTCAATCGAACTTTGAAGTCTTAAGCCTGTGAAAATTGATCCAGCTCGGTTTGATAAAGAGCCGCTGGTTTGAGGCAAAATCACATTTTTTGAATCTTCACTGAGAACAGCATGCAACCCTTTCACTTGGCATTTCCCGTCACATCCTTGGCCAAAGCTAGGGCGTTTTATGGCGACCTGTTGGGTTGTCCTGAGGGCCGCTCTAGTGAAGAGTGGATCGATTTCAATTTCCATGGTCACCAAATTGTGGCCCACCTCAGTCCTTCAGAAGCGGGGCATCACAACACCAGCGCTGTAGATGGTGACAATGTCCCGGTGCGGCATTTTGGCTTGGTCATGGAAATGGGGCAGTGGGAGGCGCTTGCAGACAAGTTGAAAAAGGTGGGCACTCAGTTTGTCATTGAGCCGCACATTCGCTTCAAAGGCCAAGTCGGAGAGCAAGCCACTATGTTTTTCTTAGACCCCTGTGGCAATGCCGTGGAATTCAAGGCATTTGCAAACCCCGCCAGTTTGTTTGCCAAATAGGCCAATGCAGACAAACCACTCAAATTACATCATTTGAATTTGAGCAAGCGAAACTTTCAATGAAATTAAAAATGTCAGAAAAATCGCTGTTTGCGATTTTGTTGCGCTCGCCATGGTGGTGGAGTTTTTTGATAGCTGTAGTGATGATGCTGCTCGCACGCGTCTTCTTGCCTGAGGCTTTCCGGGCTGTCGGAATGCTAAGCGCGTTGCCATTTGCTGTGCTTGGAATCATTGCCGCTTGGCGGCAGCGCGACAAGCCTTCGCCTGAACGTGTCTCTTTGGCCTTGACCCACTTGGCCGATATGTCATGGAAGCAATTTTTGCCAATCATGGAGCAAGCCTTTGTTGAGCAAGGCTTCAGTGTGATGCCATTGAACTCGAGCGCAGCAGAATTGCAGTTGGAAAAATCAGGCAAGGTCACCTTGGTCAGTTGCAAGCGTTGGAAGGCTGCCACCTTGGGGGTCGAAGTTTTACGTGATTTGAAGGCCTTGCAAGTCTCGCAAGATGCTGCTTATGCTGCATGTGTCAGTCTGAGCTTGCCCACCGGCGTGGCACTTAAATTTGCAAAAGCCAACGCGGTTCAATTGATCTGCCAAGAAGAATTGGCTTCGCTGTGTTTAAAGGTGATGAAGGATTGAAGAGTAATCTTCTTCTTCATAACGCCCGCATGATGCGTGCAATGCAGTCATTGGTTTTGGCCGCTTCGATCCAACGCAAAACGCAAACCAGTTCGAGTTGGGGGTCTACCCATGTGATAGATGAGCCAGCACCAAGGGCAAACCATGAACTGCAAGGTGCGTCTTTGAACAAAACGCCATCTTTGTTCAGCCAAATGAGGTAGCCGTAGTAGGACGCAACGTCGCAAGGCTGTTGCATCATGTCAAGCCATTTGGCAGACAGAATTTGTTTGCCATTGAAATTGCCATTGCCCATGAGCATCATGCCGATGAGGGCTTGGTCCACGGCGGAGATAGAAACGCCACCACCCCAATGGCTTCCCCCAGGTACCGACATCATGCGTTGCCCGTTGACATCGGTCCATCCTTGCTCATAGCCGACCCATTGAAACTCATCGGTACATCCTAAAGGCTTTCGGAAAAACTCTTCAAATACTTCAGGCAGAGGACGCTTGAACAAATGCAACAAAGCCAAAGAGAGTTGGTTGATTCGAACGTCGTTGTACTCAAACCTTGAGCCTGGCTCGCCTAGGGGCCTGGCGTCACCCTTGATGCCGTCGGCTTTTCCGGGCTGGTAGGTCAACCAGCGATAACGGTCGACTTGTTCGGGAATGCCAAGGCATGTGCCTTCCCACTCACTGGTTTGTTGTAGCAAATAATGCCAAGTGATTCTGTTTAAACGTTCACCCTCAAAGCCAATACCCGGACACTTTTGAATCACAGGTTCGTGAACATCTGGCAGCAGCCCTTGATCAAAAGCGATGCCAGCCAGAAGGGCTAAATATGTTTTGGCCACGCTGAAGGTGAGGTCGGCTTTGTGGGGTTCACCCCACTCAGCCAGCTGCAAATGCTTGTGAAAAATAATACCCGACACTGGCCCTCGCCCATGAACCGGGCCATACAAGCGGTTGTAGGGCGGCGGGTCTACCTCGTGAATGCCCCAAGGGGGCGAGTTGTCGCGAGACCATGGCGTCTCGCACTTTTCAATGAACTGAATGGCTTCTTGAAGAGCTGGCGACATGCTTGATTTGCTGGTCATGGCCCAGTTAGAAAAACAAGAAGTAGCCGTTGACCGTGCTCACAAATCCCAGCGCCCCTAACAGCGTGCCTGCCCAATACAAAATGGGCATGGAGGCAACGATTGAAACTGAGAGTAAAACAATGGCAATTTGCAAAGCACCTTCAGCGTAATCAAACCAAGGGTCTTGAAGCATGGCGTGATCACGTGTAGCCTCATGCGCTTTGGCTCTGACCATCAATTCTTTTTTGCCTTCTTTGTTTTCTGGTTCGGACTCGTAGCGATCAGCTGTTTTTTTGTAATCTTCTATTTTCTTTTCAAACATCGCCTTGGCGGTGGGGTTCATGTTGGGCTCGCGGGCAAGTTGCAACTCTAGGTCGGCAGCGGCCAGTTTGAAAGACGTTTGACGGATGTTTTTGGCTTGGTAGAAAGCGTAGGCATTGGCTGCCAAGATGTTTTCTTGGGTGGCTTCTTTCATGGCATTGGAGCCGCCTAGGCTGGCAATGGCCAAGACCATGGCCAAGATGGAAATGGTGAGGGCAGAGCGATTTTGATTTTTGTCGCCATGGGCTTTTTGCTCCATGAGCTCGCTGGTGTCTTGGGCTTCCATGATTGATCCTTTAAAATTGAAATGGAAATGGAAATGGAAATGGAAATGGAAATGGAAATGGAAATGGAAATGGAAATGGAAATTGTGATCTTACGCCACAGATTGGCACACATCGACCCATTGGCCTTGGGTTATTTGTAACATAAGTTCGGGACTGATGCGAACAGCGCTGTTGACAGAGCCTGCGGCTGGAATGACCTCCACATAGATTTGAAGAGATACATCTAAATAAACGGGAAGGGCTTGCGCCAAGCCAAAGGGACACACGCCGCCAACCGGATGGCCTGTCATTTCGACCACCTCATCCAAGCCTAGCATCTTACCCTTGCCAAATGCGTCTTTGAATTTCTTGTAATCGATGCGTGCATCGCCTTTGGCAACCACCAATAGCACCCGATCGTCGTTCAGTCTGAAGGCGAGTGTTTTTGCAATTTGGCCGGGCTCTACACCATGCGCTTCTGCGGCCAATGCTACTGTGGCCGTACTCACATCGAGTTCAATGATGGGTAAATTCAGCTCAAGTTGTTGAAAGAATGCTTTGACGGATTGAAGACTCATGACGGCTTGTAAATAAGAAGGCAAAATCAGAGCCTGAAGATAGCAGACTGCGATGTGTTGCAGTGTTCAATTAATTACTTGGTCATTCCAAAATGTATTACGAACCTGGCGTTACTCCTCATGGCTTACCCTATGACCCCTTCAAGTCTTGTGTGATTCCTAGGCCCATTGGATGGATTTCCACGGTGAACCGCGAAGGCAGACACAATTTGGCCCCTTACAGCCAGTTTCAAAATATCACCTTCAATCCACCGATTGTGATGTTCTCGGCCAACCAAACCACACAGGGCATTCGCAAAGACTCTGTTCGCAACGCTGAAGATACAGGTGAGTTTGTTTGGAACATGGCCACTTACGACTTAAGACATGCCGTGAACCTCACGGCTGAAGAGTTGCCGCATGGCGTTGACGAGTTTGAGCATGCAAAGCTGCAAAAACTGCCATCCCGCAGGGTTAAGCCTATGCGAGTGGCAGGGTCGCCCATTCAGTTTGAATGCGTGTATTTGAATACCTTGCGGTTTCCGGGTGAGCCGCCATTTGGCACCGCCGATGTGGTGTTCGGCAAGGTCGTCGCCATTCACATTGACGATGAAATGATCGATGGCAAGGGCATGCTCGATGTGCTCAAAATGAAACCATTGGCCCGCATGGGCTACTACGACTACACCTACGTAGACAACAAGTTTGAAATGATCATTGGCGGCGACAACAAAGCCCTTTTGGCTGGTTTGGAAGGCTCGCCTGACAAAGCCAAGACAGCTTTGGGGTCATGAGTGAATCTCAGGCCGCGTTGCTGCCTGCTTTTCAAAAGCTGGCAATTTCTAATTTAATGGCGCAAGTGGTTATTTTCTTGCTCGGTTGGCCTTTAAAGTGGACTGAAATCATTGTGATTTTCATGCCTATCTTTATTCCATTGCTGCCACACTTTGTCATCAACCCCTTGTTTTTTGGACTCCTGGTTGCCTTGAATTTGCAAACTGCATTTTTGAGCCCGCCTGTTGCCATGGCGGCTTTTTATCTCAAATGTTTCAGCCCCCTCATGTCTCTTTGAATCAAATTTTGGCTCACAGACCGGAGTTGATCCGAATCTGTGGCCTAATATCGCCTTGAACTTTTTTCCTGGAGCCACTGATGGGCAATAAGATTGTTACCGAAGCTGATCGCAAATACACACCGCCCTTGAAGGCATTGCCAGGCGTCACTTTACCCACAACCGGCCGCGGCCAACGCGTCAGTTTAGAGCGCGGCGTAGGCACTCGCAGCAAAAAGAACCCTGGCAAACGCGCCAAAAAAGGCGGTTAATGCCTTGAAATCATTGCGTCCATAGTTTTCACTTTGGGATCAATAAAAGCCCTCTGATGAGGGCTTTTTATTTTCAAAAAAGCTCAACTTGAAGGCACAATACAGCTTTAGCCCCGGTGGTGAAATTGGTAGACACATCGGACTTAAAATCCGCCGCTTCGTTCATAGCGGGCGTGCCGGTTCGATTCCGGCCCGGGGCACCATCGACTAAGTAGACCGCCATGACATCCTTAAGCGCACCCTTTGAAATTCATGTTCATGGTGAAATCCTGTTGCGTGATGACGTGGACTTCAAGGCACTTCAAGAAGCCGCCAAGCCCCTTTGGAAATACGCAGGCGCTAAATCTCTCACCGAAGGTGCTCAAAGCCTTTACGAAGAAGAGCCTGGTATTCGCTTTGAAGCAGCCGATCACAAACTCCAACTGTGCTGGACCGTCCGCGGCGACGAGGATTTTCGCCAAGTGCTAGACGATCTCTGCATGAACATCAACGAAATTTCGGCAGCGGGCGCACAGCTAGAAATCACGTTTTACGACACTGAGTTTGAAGATGAAGATGAATCGCGCGGCGCTGAGTCACGCGATGATTTCCTCATTCTCTTTGTGGGCCCCGATCCTGCTTCCATCATGCAGGCTCAACGAGATTTGCTGGTTCAAGATGTAATAGGCCTCATGGAGCGCCATTTTGATGGCTCAGAACTCAGTGGTGTGGTCCAAGAAATTGACAAGCTGTTCTCTGAGCGCTTTAGCGATTTGGTCAGCTCCCTCGAATTGGGCAAGCCGCCTAGGGGCAGTGGTGGTGGCGGATCACAAGGTGGTGGTCATGGCGGGGGCCGTCGGCCACGCCATTTGCACTGAGTTCAAATTCAAATTTAAATGCCATCAGGCCTTGGCCCACTTGCTATGCTCAATCCAGGTGTAAAGCGCAGAGAAGTCTTTGGCTGGGCTATGTATGACTTCGCCAATTCTGGCTATACCACGGTGGTCATCACGGCGGTCTTTGCGGCGTACTTTGTGGGCGGCGTGGCCGACCAAGCAGAGTGGGCCACTTTGGCTTGGACCAGTGCGCTCAGTGTGTCCTATGCCATTGTCATGCTCACCATGCCAGCCTTGGGAGAGTGGGCCGATCGACACGCCGCTAAGAAAAAAATGCTCATGGCTTTTACAGCCGCCTGCGTGGTCAGTACTGCAGCCTTGGCTTGGGTGGGGCCGGGTCAGGTGGCTTTAGCGGTTGTTTGCATTGTGATCTCCAACACTTTTTTCTCTTATGGCGAATCCTTAACAGCGGCGTTTTTGCCTGAACTGGCCACACCCGAGGCCATGGGACGAGTCAGTGCATGGGGATGGGCATGGGGTTATTTGGGCGGCATGCTGACTTTGGGCATTTGCTTGAGCTATGTGCTCTGGGCACAAGGCCAGGGACAGAATGCAGGACAGTTTGTCCCGGTCACCATGATTATCACAGCCCTTATTTATGCGCTGGCCGCATGCGTTACCTTTGCACTCATCAAGGAACACGCCAAACCGCAAGCTGCGCGAGAGCGTTCAAAAAGTCAGTGGCAACAGTTGCGTCAAACCTTTCAAGAAGCCAAAGCCTACAAAGATTTCATGCAACTCATGGCGTGTGCAGTGGCCTATCAAGGCGGTGTGGCTGTGGCCATTACCTTGGCTGCCATTTACGCCGAACAGGTCATTGGATTTCAGCCGCAAGAAACCATGGCCCTTATCTTTGTGTTGAACATTGCGGCCTTGGTTGGCGCTTTGGTGTTTGGGTATGTGCAAGATCGCATCGGTCACAAATTGGCGCTGGCGATCACTTTGGTGGGGTGGAGTATCACCTGTGTGTTGGCAGCGCTGACCACCAGCAAAGAAGTTTTTTGGTGGGCGGCTGCCTTGGCGGGTGTTTGCATGGGTTCCAGCCAATCCACTGGCAGGGCCATGGCCGGCTTGTTCATTCCAAGCCATCGTTTGGCTGAGTTTTTTGGCTTGTGGACATTTGCCATTCGACTGGCCAGCATTGTGGGCCCATTGGGTTATGGATTGATCACTTGGTTCACGTCCGGCAATCAGCGCTTGGCCATTGGTGCTACCGCTGTTTTGTTCCTTGTTGGTTTGGCTTTGTTGTGGCCCATCAATGTGCAGCGCGGTCAAAGCAAGGCCCAAGCGCAAGCCTAAACGCCCGTCTAATGTCTGCATTTCGCTACCTGCAAGCCTACCCAGACAAGCTGCAGTTGCAAGTGCAGAAAATCATCGATGGTCCTGGCTTGGGTGAGTGGTTAAAGTCCAGACATTCAGAGCCGCACACCATTCGCACAGATGGCGCGCTTTACACCTACGTCATAGAACTCAAAAACGAATTTTTGAGGCAGGCCGATCCCATTAACAAGGTCAGTTATGACAGCAAACTGCAAATCATTCAACATGCTTTGGGTTTGCACACCACCACCTCACGCATTCAAGGCAGCAAATTGAAATCAAAGCGCGACATCAAAGTGGCAGCCTTGTTCAAAGAAACGCCCATTGCATTTTTGCAAATGATTGCTGTGCATGAATTGGCGCATCTCAAAGTGCGCGAACACGACAAAGCTTTTTACAAACTGTGCCATCACATGGCACCAGATTATGCGCAGTGGGAGTTTGAGCTGCGGGTGTATCTCACGCACCTAGATCAGGGTGGCGAGAGGCTTTGGGCTGCGGCTTGATGGCAGTACTCAGGCGGCAGGTCTAACCACCGAAGGGCAGCAGATTGAAGTGAGCTTAAGGCACCCGTGGTCCATAGCTCAATCTTTTCAGATTCGCTTGATTGAGAAGTGGCGAGAGGCATTTCAGTGGCTGGTGTGATTAAGCGTTTGGTTTGTTTCGCAACCGCTTCGCCTGTTGAAATAAGCTGCACGTCAGGACCAACCAGTTTTTGCAAAATTTCTTGCACAAAAATGTAGTGCGTACAGCCTAAAACCAAGGTGTCTATTTGAGCAGTTGCATGCCCGAAAAAGCCCATGCTCTGAACATACTTTGCACACAACTGCGCTACCTCTGTGGTGTCGTTTAAAGACTTTTCAGTTTGCTTTTCAATGGCCAGCGCCAAGCCTTTGCAGGCTTGTAAAACAAAATGGCCTTTCTTAGGCAAAGCATCTGCCTGAACTGTCTTGAGTAAGTTGTCGAAACGCGTGCTGTTTAAGGTGCCTTGTGTGCCCATCACGCCCACGAACCCAGTTTGCGTTCGTGCAAGCGCGGGTTTGAGTGCGGGTTCAACGCCTATGAAAGGCAGGTGCGGGTAATGGGTGCGCAAACTCTCAATGGCCACAGCCGTGGCGGTATTGCATGCCACAACAACGGCCTTCATGGGACCTTTGGCCAAAAGCTGTTCAGTGATGTCGTGGCTTCGTGCAATGACAAAGTCGTCGCTGCGCTCGCCATAGGGCGCATAACCACTGTCGGCCCAGTAAATGAAGCGCTCTTGCGGCATTTCGGCACGCAAGGCTTTCAAAACACTCAGGCCGCCAATGCCGCTGTCAAAAACGCCGATAGCCCCTTTTAGGCCGTCCACACTTTGAGTGGCAGGCTCAATTGGCGCCAACTTTGATGCCTTTGAACTCTCCTGTGGCAATGCGTTTCTGCCATTCAGCAGGGCCAGTGGTGTGGGCGCTGGTACCTCCAGAATCTACCGCCACCGTGACGGGCATGTCCACCACATCAAATTCGTAAATGGCTTCCATACCCAAGTCGGCAAAGCCCACCACTTGGGCGTGCTTGATGGCTTTGGACACCAAGTAAGCCGCACCGCCCACCGCCATGAGGTAGGCCGATTTGTGTTTTTGGATGGCCGCGATGGCCTCGGGCCCACGCTCGGCTTTGCCCACCATGGAAATCAGGCCAGTTTGGGCCAACATCATCTCGGTGAATTTGTCCATGCGAGTGGAGGTGGTGGGACCTGCAGGACCCACCGCTTCGCCCTTCATGGGGTCGACCGGGCCCACGTAGTAAATGACGCGGTTGGTGAAGTCGACGGGCAGTTTTTCACCCTTGGCCAACATGTCTTGAATGCGTTTGTGAGCGGCATCGCGCCCCGTCAACATTTTGCCGTTGAGCAGCAAAGTTTGACCAGGTTTCCAGCTGGCCACCTCTGCGGGGGTCAGGGCATTTAAATCAACACGCTTGCTTTTTTCTGTATCAGGCGTCCAGTTGACATCGGGCCACAAATCGAGGGAAGGCACGTCCAAGTAAACGGGGCCAGAGCCGTCCATCACAAAGTGCGCATGTCGGGTGGCAGCGCAGTTAGGGATCATGGCCACAGGTTTGCTAGCGGCGTGCGTGGGGTACATCTTGATTTTGATGTCGAGCACCGTGGTAAGGCCACCCAAACCTTGAGCGCCAATGCCCAGGGCGTTGACCTTATGGTAAATTTCCAAACGCATGTTTTCAACTAGCGTGAGCTTCTCGCCCTTGCTTGATTTCTCGAGCAACTGGTACATGTCCAGGTCGTCCATCAAACTTTCTTTGGCCATGAGCACGGCTTTTTCGGCAGTACCACCAATGCCAATGCCCAACATGCCGGGAGGGCACCAACCAGCACCCATGGTGGGTACTGTTTTTAAAACCCAGTCGACGACGCTGTCGCTGGGGTTGAGCATGACCAATTTGGATTTGTTTTCACTGCCACCGCCTTTGGCCGCTACAGTGATGTCTAGCTTGTTGCCCGGAACAAGTTGAGTGAAGATCACGGCAGGCGAATTGTCTTGTGTGTTTTTGCGCGCAAATTCAGGATCGTCGACGATGGAGGCGCGCAACATGTTGTCGGCGTAGTTGTAACCCCTGCGAACGCCTTCATTGATGGCGTCTTCCAGGCCGCCTGTGAAGTTATCAAACCTAACGTCCATGCCAACCTTCAAAAACACATTGACGATGCCGGTGTCTTGGCACATGGGGCGATGGCCCATGGCGCTCATCTTGCTGTTGGTCAAAATTTGAGCAATGGCATCTTTGGCGGCTGGGCTCTGCTCGCGGTGGTAGGCGGTAGCCAAGTGCGCGATGAAATCGGCAGGGTGGTAGTAACTGATGTATTGCAGGGCGGCTGCCACGGATTCAATCAGGTCTTCTTGTTTGATCAGGGTCGTCATGTATTTCTTTCGCGAGGTCTTATTTAAATTTTCAGAATACAGGTGCTGAAAGCTGCCTGTTCAATGCTTTCATTGTTTGTTGTGGTGTGACATCAGCTTGTCGGTGTAGGCAATGGCCAATGCACTGAGCAGGAAGGTGATGTGAATGATGGTTTGCCACATCAGCACTTGCTCGGTGTAGTTGGCTGCATTGATAAACGTTTTGAGCAAGTGAATGGAACTGATGCCGATGATGGCGGTGCCCAATTTCACTTTCAAAACAGACGCATTCACATGACTCAGCCATTCTGGTTGATCGGGATGGCCTTCTAAATCCATGCGCGACACAAATGTTTCGTAGCCACCCACAATGACCATGATGAGCAGGTTTGAGATCATGACCACGTCAATAAGCGCCAAGACGACAAGCATGATGATGGTCTCGTTCAATTGCGTGATGGGGGCGTCGACTTTGTAACCAATGCCAGAGATCAAAGCTTGAAGGGCTGTTTGACTGCCAAATACGGCTTCCAAAAGATGCACCAACTCCACCCAAAAATGGAACACATAAACACCCTGCGCCAAAATCAAGCCAAGGTAAAGGGGAAGTTGCAGCCACCGGCTGGCAAAAATCAGCTTGGGCAAGGGGCGGAGGGCCGCTTTTTCGGGGTGGGGTTGGTGGTTTGAAGCCATGGATGATCTTTGTGAGTTTGTTTGATTTTAAAGCCGTGCCTTTGCATAAATGTGTCGGTTTCGACAAGATATGAAAGAATACTGTCAGTCAGGGCTTTGTAAGAGCCAAGCACGACATTCAGCACCAGTCACTCGAATAAGTTCCCTAGGAGACACACCATGAGCGCCACCCTTTACCAGCCCAGTGCTGACTTCGTTAAAAATGCCCATATCTCAGGCATGCCAGCTTACCAAGCCCTTTGCAAAGAGGCTGAAACCGATTACGAAGGCTACTGGGCTCGGCTGGCAAAAGAGTTCATTTCTTGGAAAACGCCTTTCACCAAGGTTTTGGATGAATCCAAAGCGCCTTTCTTCAAATGGTTTGAAGACGGCACCCTGAATGCTTCGTACAACTGCCTAGACCGCAATGTGGAAAAAGGCCTCGGCAATAAAACCGCCCTCATTTTTGAAGCCGACGGCGGTGAAATCACACGCATCACTTACAGCGAATTGCTTGCCAAAACATGTCAAATGGCCAACGGCCTCAAATCCATCGGCATTGAAAAAGGCGACCGCGTCATCATCTATATCTCCATGTCCATTGATGGCGTGGCGGCCATGCAAGCTTGCGCCCGCATTGGTGCCACACACTCCGTGGTGTTCGGTGGTTTCTCAGCCCAGTCTTTGCGCGATCGCATTGAAGACACTGGCGCCAAAGCTGTTATCACAGCCGACCATCAAATTCGCGGTGGCAAACAATTGCCTTTGAAATCGATTGTGGACGATGCGCTGGCCTTGGGCGGTTGCGACAGTATCAAGAGCGTATTGGTGGTGAAGCGCAGCGGCGCCGATGTGGCCATGATTGCAGGTCGCGACATTTGGATGCACGACTTGCTGGCCAAGCAAGCCAGCACCTGCGAGCCAGAGTGGGTGGGCGCTGAGCATCCCTTGTTCTTGCTCTACACATCTGGCTCTACAGGCAAGCCCAAGGGTGTTCAACACTCTACCGGCGGCTATTTGTTGCACGCGGCCCTCACCACCAAGTGGACCTTCGACTTGAAACAAGACGACGTGTTCTGGTGCACGGCCGACATCGGTTGGGTCACAGGCCACACCTACATCACCTATGGTCCCTTGGCTTTGGGCGGTACAGAAATTGTGTTTGAAGGGGTGCCTACATTTCCTGACGCTGGCCGATTTTGGAAAATGATTCAAGACCACAAGGTCTCTATTTTCTACACAGCGCCTACCGCCATTCGTTCTTTGATCAAAGCGGCTGAAGCCAAAGATGAGGTGCATCCAAAGAGCTACGACCTGACAAGTTTGCGCTTGCTAGGTTCTGTGGGCGAGCCCATCAATCCTGCAGCTTGGGAGTGGTATCACAAGCATGTGGGTGGCGGCAATTGCCCCATTGTGGACACCTTCTGGCAAACCGAAACCGGTGGTCACATGATCACACCCTTACCTGGCGTCACACCCATGGTGCCTGGTTCTTGCACTTTGCCTTTCCCAGGTATTCAAGCCGGCATCGTGGACGAAACTGGCAAAGACATGCCCAACGGCCAAGGCGGTATCTTGGTGGTCAAGCGCCCATGGCCTTCCATGATTCGCACCATCTGGGGTGACCCCGATCGCTTCATCAAGAGCTACTACCCAGCCGACTTCCAAGGCAAGTACTACTTGGCCGGTGATGGCGCTATTTGCGATGCTAAATCTGGTTATTTCACCATCACCGGTCGCATTGATGACGTGCTGAATGTGTCAGGCCACCGCATGGGCACCATGGAAATTGAATCTGCTTTGGTCAGTTGTACCGAGCTCGTGGCTGAAGCTGCGGTGGTGGGGCGTCCAGATGACACCACCGGCGAAGCCATTTGTGCGTTTGTGGTGCTGAAGCGCCCCTTGCCCACAGGTGACGAAGGCAAGGCCATCGCCAAACAATTGCGCGATCACATTGCCAAAGAAATTGGCCCCATTGCCAAGCCCAAGGACATTCGCTTTGGCGAGAATTTGCCCAAGACTCGCTCCGGCAAAATCATGCGCCGTTTGCTGCGCAGTTTGGCCAAAGGCGAAGAGATTACGCAAGACATCAGCACTTTGGAAAACCCAGCCATCTTGGGGCAGCTGGGTCAAACGTATTGATTTAACAAAACTTATCGCTTAACAAAAAAAGAGTCCAACCCTAGCGGGAAGGACTCTTTTTTTCGAAGGACTTGGCTGAGGTAGGTTTACGGTTTGGGCCCCATCACCACACCTTCGCGCCGTGGATCTGCGCCACCAAAGAATCCTGTGGGGGTCACCTCAATGGCCTGTAAGCCGCTTGGCAAAGGCGTTTCACGCACATCATGCCCCTTGGACTGCAAGGCTTTGATGGTGCTTTCGGGATAGCGTTTCTCTTCCAAAATAGTGGGGCCATTCAGAGAGCTGAAGTTGGGCAAGCTAATGGCCTGCTGGGTGTTCAAACCCCATTGCAAGGTGCCAATCAAAAGCTTGGTTGTGTAGTTAATGATGACGGCACCACCGGGGCTGCCGCCTGTCATTTTTAATTGGCCGGTGTCTTTCTCAAACACCAAAGTAGGTGACATAGAGGATCGCGGCCGTTTGCCACCTTCAACCCGATTGGCAATGGGCATCCCTTTGGCATCTGCAGGTGCATAACTGAAATCGGTCAGCTCATTGTTCAGCAAGAAACCACCGTGCCTGCCTTGGCCTGAATTGACCATGTTTCTAGAACCAAAGACAGCCTCAATGGTAGTAGACATGGCCACTGCATTGCCTTGCTTGTCAATCACGCTGATGTGGCTGGTGCCATATTCTTCTTGGGCCGGCATGGGTGCAAAGGCAGACTTGGTGCCAACAGGGTTGCCAGGTTGTGCCACCTTCATACTTTGAGCACCAATTAAACTGCTACGCTGTTTAAGATAGTTGGCATTCCAAAGTGTTCGCCAATCGCCGCCAGGGGCTTGTACAAAGTCGGGGTCACCTACAAATTGACCACGATCTGCAAAAGCCAAACGTGCGGCTTCTGTGTAGAAGTGCAACCAAGCGGCTGAAGGAAGACCTTGCTCAAGTTGCATTTTTCCTGCAGGGGTGTTGTTCAAGATTCCCAACATTTGTCCTATGACCAAGGTGCCAGAACTGGGTGGTGGAAAACCGCAGAGCTGATAAATTTTCCCAGTAGTTTGAACCGCATGATCAAAACACAGGGGCTCGCGTTTTTTTGCTTTGTAATTGCCCAAATCTTGCAGCGTCATACTGCCTGGGCGTGTGGGATGTTGTCGAACTTTTTTCACCAAAGCTTCGGCCACAGGGCCGTCCTTCAAGGCTTGCGATCCGCGCTTGGCAATATCGCGCATGACCGCTGCCAACTCGGGGTTTTTCAAAATATGACCGATGGGATATGGTTTGCCCTGTGCATCGTAAAAGTAACTTGCGGCGACAGGATCTTTGATTAAATCATTTTCAGCCAACAACGCGCTATGCAAGCGAGGGCTGAGCTTGAAGCCTTCCTCTGCCAGGTGAATGACGGGCTGTATCAATGTGGCCCAAGGCAATTTCCCATGTTCTTTGTGCGCCATTTCAAGCACTGTGAGGGTGCCAGGAACGCCTACCGACAAGCCACTGACAACACCGTCCATGAAGGACAGAGGCGTGCCTTGGGTATCTAAAAAAAGTTTTTCTGTAGCGGCCAAAGGGGCTGTTTCACGACCATCGTAGGCCTCCACTTTTTTGCCATCGTGGTGCATCACAAAAGCACCACCACCGATGCCGCTTGACTGGGGTTCAACCAAAGTTAAGACCATTTGAACCGCAATGGCAGCGTCAAGGGCTGAGCCACCCGCTAAGAGAATTTGGTAACCCGCATCGGTGGCCAAGGGGTTAGCCGCAGCCACTGCAAAACCTTGGGTAGCCCAGCCTGGTTTTTCTTGATAACCCACTGGGTCGTTAGGTTGATCGGGTGTGGCGTAGTTGAAGTTCTTGGGTTGTAACGCGCAAGCGCTTAAGCAGAAAGCAAAAACTCCGACTGCAATTCTTTGGATGCAGCTTAACTTCAAAAACTTCATATTGCTCTTAAGGTGTTGAATGGCAAATAGTATGACTTACTTTGGAGCGAGCCTAATGGCGCCATCCAAACGAATCACTTCGCCATTGAGCATGTCATTTTCCAAAATGTGCTTGACCAATTTGGCATAGTCTTTGGGTGTACCAAGTCGGCTAGGGAAGGGGACAGCTGCAGCCAATGCGTCTTGCAATTCTTGTGGCATGCCAAACACCATGGGCGTGCCAAAAATGCCAGGGGCAATGGTCATGTTCCGAATGCCATTGCGCGCCAGGTCGCGTGCAATGGGCAGTGTCATGCCCACTACGCCGCCTTTGGATGCTGCGTAAGCTGCCTGCCCAATTTGACCATCGTAGGCAGCCACGGAGGCGGTGGAAATCATCACGCCACGCTCGCCTGTGGCTTCGGGTTCGTTCTTGCACATGGCCTCGGAGGCCAATCGAATCATGTTGAAGCTGCCAATCAAATTGACGGTGATGGTTTTGCTGAATACGGCCAGTGAATGCGCGCCATTCTTACCCACTGTTTTTTCGGCAGGGGCGATGCCGGCACAATTCACCAAGCCCACCAATTTGCCAAGCGACACAGCCTTGGCAACCACTGCTTGACCGTCGGCTTCGTTGCTAACGTCGCACTTGACGAAAGCACCGCCCAATTCTTTGGCGATGGCTTCGCCTTTTTCAGCCTGCATGTCCGCAATGACCACTTTGCCGCCATGGGCCGCCAACATGCGGGCTGTGCCTTCGCCCAGACCCGATGCGCCGCCCGTCACAATGAAAACCTTGCCTTGGATGTCCATGAATACCCCTTGATGAGTTGACGTTACGTTAACGTCAATTATGCATGGGTGATACAAATGAAAACTATCGCACTCATAAGTAATCCCAATCAGGGTTGTCGATATTAGGGTTTACGATAGGCCTTGATGAGTTTTCTCATTAAGCATTTTTTTAAAACATCTTCAAGGTATCACCATGACGCTCATCAACACGCAAGTTCAGCCTTTCAAAACACAAGCTTTCCACAACGGCAAGTTCATTGAAGTTTCCGACGCCTGCCTCAAAGGCAAGTGGTCTGTTTTGATCTTCATGCCAGCCGCTTTCACCTTCAATTGCCCCACAGAAATTGAAGACGCTGCTGACAACTACCCAGCCTTCCAAAAAGCCGGTGCCGAGGTTTACATTGTGACCACCGACACCCACTTTTCACACAAAGTGTGGCACGAGACTTCACCTGCCGTGGGCAAGGCCAAGTTTCCATTGGTTGGCGACCCGACACACACCCTCACCAACGCGTTTGGCGTGCACATTGCTGAAGAAGGCCTGGCTTTGCGCGGTACCTTCATCATCAACCCAGAAGGCACCATCAAGACCATGGAAGTGCACTCCAACGAAATCGCCCGTGATGTGTCAGAAACATTGCGCAAGTTGACTGCCGCTCAGTACACAGCAGCCAACCCTGGTCAAGTTTGCCCTGCTAAGTGGAAAGAAGGCGCTAAGACTTTGACACCTTCGCTCGACTTGGTTGGCAAGATCTGAGTTCGGACACATTACTGAAAAGTTCAAAGCCCTGAATCTCAGGGCTTTGTGCGTAAGCCTGTGCAGTGCACCGACTTGAATTTGAAATTGCATTACAAAACCCCCCATGTTAGAAGACACCCTCAAATCGCAATTGCAAACCTACTTGGGCATGCTGAGAAACCCCATCCGCTTGATCGCCACATTGGACGACAGCGAGACCGGCATTGAGATGCGCAGCCTGCTAGAGACCATCGTGGCTTTGTCAGACAAAGTGATGTTGGACACATCGGGTTCGGATGCCCGTACGCCCTCATTTGTCGTGGTCCGAGAAGGCGAAACGCAAGGCGTTCGATTTGCAGGCTTGCCACTAGGACATGAGTTCACATCCTTGGTCTTGGCATTGTTGTGGACGGGCGGTCATCCGCCCAAAGTAGAACAAGAAGTGCTCGACGCCATCAGGGCGATCGACGGCGATTTCAATTTTGAGGTTTACATGTCATTGTCATGCCACAACTGCCCTGACGTGGTTCAGGCTTTGTCGCTTATGGCTATTTTCAATCCCAAAGTGAAGACCGTGGTCATTGAAGGCGGCGCCTTCCAACAAGAAGTGACCGAGCGCGAAATCATGGCCGTGCCCATGGTGTTTTTGAATGACAAGGTGTTTGGTTCAGGGCGCATGTTGGTGGAAGAAATTGTGGCCAAAATTGATACAGGTTCTGCCGACCGAGAAGCCACCAAAATCAATGCCAAAGAAAATTTCGATCTGCTGATTGTGGGCGGTGGCCCTGCTGGCGCTGCAGCCGCCGTTTATGCCGCACGCAAAGGCATTCGCGTGGGTGTGGCGGCAGAACGTTTTGGCGGTCAGGTGAACGACACCTTGGCGATTGAAAACTACATTTCAGTCTTGGAAACCGATGGCCCCAAATTTGGCGCAGCCTTGGAAGCCCAGGTGCGCCAGTATGGTGCCGATATCATGAATTTGCAGCGCGCTTCAAAAATAGTTCCTGCTGAACAAGAGGGTGGTCTGATTCAGGTACAAATGGAAAACGGTGGCGTCTTGAAAGCCCGCACGGTCATTTTGTCGACCGGCGCACGCTGGCGCAATGTCAATGTGCCTGGCGAGCAAGAGTACAAAAACAAAGGCGTAGCCTATTGCCCGCATTGCGATGGTCCCTTGTTCAAAGGCAAACGCACTGCCGTCATTGGCGGGGGTAACTCTGGCATTGAAGCCGCCATCGATTTGGCAGGCATCGTGGCGCATGTCACCGTCATTGAATTTGCCGACCAGCTCAAAGCCGATGCCGTGTTGGTCAACAAGCTCAACAGCTTGGCCAACGTGACCGTGCACACCAACGCTCAGACCACCGAAATTACAGGTGACGGCAGTGTCGTGAATGGCATTCGCTTTAAAGAACGTGTCACTGGCCAAGAGCAGCACATTGCCTTGGAAGGTGTGTTTGTCCAAATTGGTTTGATTCCCAACACCGAGTTCTTGAAAGACACATTAGAGCTGTCCAGGTTTGGCGAAATTGTGGTCGATGCCAAAGGCCACACCAATGTGCCAGGCGTGTTTGCCGCGGGCGATTGCACCACAGTGCCTTTCAAACAAATTGTGATTGCAGCTGGCGACGGTGCCAAGGCGGCACTCAGCGCGTTTGATCACCTGATTCGGACGCCGGTGGCGGCTTAAGTTGCGGGCTTTTGCGCACATAGGCCAAGGCAAACGCCAACCATCCTAGGATGAAACAGGTGCCACCCCAAGGCACCAAGCTCCTGAAAGTTTGGACGTCATACCATGCGCGAATCAGAATGTTGATCGAAAACATCAAGCAACCTAGCAAGAACAAAACGCCTGCAGCCAGCAGGCGTTTTTGGCTCGGCCTAGATTGTCCCAAGATGCCCACCAAAATAAGGCCAATTGAATGAAATTGCAGCAAGTTCAAGCTGGCTTGAACCATGGCGGGTGAACTGCCGATTAAACTGTTGCCATGCGAAGCGTAAGCCGACGCAATGACCGACAGGGCTGCCATGAAAGCGCCCATCGCAATGAACCCCTTTGGCCAACGCGGCAAAGTTGTTTGTTGAAGGTGTTCCATTAAAACCAATGCATTTCAAAATTAGATTCGACATTATGCAAGTGAAGCCATGGCCCTTAGGGTCAATCCCTGTTTGGCCAGAGGTGCTCAAGCTCATTGCGTGCCGCATGAGTTTGATCGGTGTACTTATTTTGACAGGCTGTGCCAGTGTCAAAGCGCCGGAGACAAATGTTGTCAAAACGCCTGGTGCTATTGAGGCACCCATGACAGGCACAACCCCTGTCGTACCCATCGCGATTGAACCTGTCGTGCCCCTTAAAGTTTTGCATTTGGGCTTGGCTCTAGGTGGGGGCGCAGCCAGAGGATTTGCACACGTAGGCGTCATTCAAGTATTGGAAGAGGCTGGCATTCAGCCCGATTTGGTTGTAGGCACGTCGGCTGGCAGCTTGGTTGCCGCTTTGTACGCCAGTGGCAAAAACAGCGCCCAACTGAAGCGTGTGGCGGAGACCATGGAAGAGGCGGAAATTACAGATTGGATGATGCCCATTCTGAATCGGGGCGCGTTAAGAGGCGAAGCCTTGGCGCGATACGTGAATACACAAGTGGCAGGGCGCTTGATTGAGCAAATGAAAATACCCTTGGGCATTGTGGCCACTGATCTGCACAACGGCGAACCCATGCTGTTTCGAAGAGGCAACACTGGCTCAGCTGTGAGGGCCTCTAGCGCTGTGCCGGCTGTATTTCAACCCGTCAAAATTGGCACCAGAGAGTATGTTGATGGTGGCTTGGTTTCACCTGTTCCAGTTCGGCAGGCGCGTGAAATGGGTGCCAATGTGGTCATCGCCGTTGATATTTCCACTGACCCCGAAGGCAGCCCCGCATCGGATACGTTTCAAATATTGATGCAGACCTTCAACATCATGGGCAAAAGCTTGAACACCGTTTTGTTGAAAGATGCCGATGTGGTGGTCAAACCGGCATTGATGGGTGTCAAGAGTGCTGACTTTGCGGCCAGGCGAAAGTCCATCGAGGCGGGCAGGGAGGCGATGCTCAAAGCCATGCCAAAGCTGAAAGAAGTCTTGAGTGGCTATGCAGCGAAGCCGTGAACATGGCTTGAAAGTCAGAAACAAAAAAGCCGGTTCTAAAACCGGCTTTTTTGTCAGAGAAAGGCCAGAGAGACTCAGGCCTTTTGCACAGGGCGTTAATTAACGCTTTTTAGCAGCTGTCTTAGCAGTTGCAACGGCTGTGTTGGTCACAGCAGCCATGTTGGCTTCAGCCATGTCAGTGGCTTGCTTCACAGCTTTTTGAACTGATTCGTAAGCATTGTTAGCGGCGTTCACGGCGCTTTTCATCATGGCAACAGCTGTCTCAGAGCCAGCAGGGGCGTTTGAAGTTGTAGAGTCAACCAAATTAGCGAACTGCTTTTGAGCAGCAGCTGTTTGGGCTTCCAAAGTTTTTGTGAATTCGTTAGAAGTGCCAGAAGCGATGTCATAGAGGTGACGGCTGTAAGCAGCTGTTTTCTCAGCCAAAGGCTGGAACAGGTTGGCTTGCAAAGCCATCAATTCTTGGGCGTCTTTCACGCTCAATGCAGCTTTGGTGCTGTGAGCTGACTCGCTCAATGCAGCTTTAGTGGCTGTCAAGTTCAACTCGACCAATTTTTCCATGCCTTCGAAGGCTTTGGATGTCAAACCGAAAAGGGTTTCGACATTGGCTTTGTGTGAAGCAACGATTTGTTCTGTAGTCATCATGATTTCTCCGTTAATTTAAAAAGTTAAAAGTCTAAAAAGTATCAATGGGACTGCTCTGAACCGGCTTTGCTTGTCGCTGGGCCTAACATCTTGTTGCAGTGCAGCATGGGTTGGATTTTAGGGGCTCTGAAACCAATTACAAGAGATTTTTGTTGCAATGCAGCATTTTAGAGTCGGCGTTCTAGAAATTGAATTCATGCGAAAAGGTCACAATTCAGCCATGAAAGCTTTCTATTCCGACCACTTTGTGTTGCCTTTGCCAGAGGGGCATCGCTTTCCCATGGCCAAGTACAGCATGCTGCGCAACAGCATGATCACTGCAATCCAAGAGGTGCAAATGCTGGAGGCGCCAGCGGCAACTGATGGCGAGTTGGCCCTGGCGCATGCCCCTGAATACGTTCAGGCTGTTAAATCAGGAAGTCTGAGCCCGCAAGCCCAAAGGGAGATTGGATTTCCTTGGACACCGGCCATGGCAGAGCGGTCGCTTCGGTCGGTGGGCGCTTCTGTGGCCGCTGCCAGGGTGGCCATGAAAGAGGGCATTGCGGGCAACTTGGCCGGTGGCACACACCATGCCAGTGCGGCGCAGGGGGGCGGATTTTGTGTTTTCAACGACATTGCCGTTGCGGCCAGGGTGCTCCAGATGGAGCATTTTCGAGTTTCAAAACGAACGCTTAAGATCATGGTGGTCGATTTGGATGTCCACCAAGGCAACGGCACAGCCAGTATCTTTGCGGAAGATGCCAGTGTTTTTACCTTGTCCTTGCATGGAGAAAAGAACTTTCCATTCAGAAAAGTCAACAGCGACCTGGATGTGGGTTTGCCTGATGGTTGTACAGACCCAGCTTATTTAGAAGCTTTGGAACAAGCCCTTGTGCAGGCATCAAGTCGATTTTCGCCCGACTTTTTAATCTATTTGGCGGGAGCTGATGCGCATGAGGGAGACCGTCTTGGCAGGCTCAAACTGACGGAGGCTGGCATGGCCGCCAGGGACCAAAGGGTGTTTGATTGGGCCCAAGAAAAAAAATTGCCCATGATCATTTGCATGGGAGGTGGCTATGGCCATGACTTAGAGACCACTGTGGCGGTGCAAATGAACACATGGCGTTTGGCGCATTTGCACTGGCTTCACTGGCAAAATCGGGGCTTCTGACAAAGCATCACACAATTCCAAAATGGACAGTATCAAACCGCAAGCGATGCCCCGAAGTGAGTACCGCGCTTTTCGCCCCATCACCACCCGATGGTTGGACAACGACGTGTATGGCCATGTGAACAATGTTGTTTACTACAGTTGGTTTGACACGGCTGTCAATGCGCACCTGATTGAGCAGGGTGTGTTGGACATTCACCAAGGTGAAACCATTGGCCTGGTGGTAGAAACGCAATGCAATTACTTTGCGCCGCTGGCATTTCCCCAGACCATCGAGGCTGGCATCAGGGTGGCGCATCGCGGCACATCTAGCGTGAAATATGAAGTGGGCTTGTTTGCAAAAGATGAGCCCCTTACTGCGGCACGCGGGTACTTTGTTCATGTCTATGTGAACAAACAAACTCGCAGACCTCAAGCCCTTTCTGAATCATTTATCAAAGTCTTGGAAGCACTCTCATGAAAGAACTGACAACAACCCAAGTGAGTACGGTCATCGCTGACCGTGGTAGCGTAGATGCGGCTATCTTGAGCCGATTTTCTACGCGAGCCTATTTGAACAAGCCTGTCGAGAGGGCTGTGTTGGAGGATTTGTTACAAGTTGCAGCACGTTCACCCAGTGGCACCAACACGCAGCCCTGGAAAGTTTATGTGTTGCAGGGCGCAGCCAAAGACAGGCTGGTGAGCGAAGTTTGTGAAGCGCACAACGCCATGGCTGTCAATCCTGCATTGGCCGCCGAGCATGCAGAAGAATACGATTACTACCCCAGCAAGTGGGTGAGCCCCTATATTGACAGACGCCGTGAGTGTGGCTTTGGCTTGTATGGTGTATTGGGAATAGGCAAGGGCGACAAAGACAAAATGCATTTGCAGCATCAACAAAACTTCCGATTTTTTGGGGCGCCTGTAGGCCTGATCTTTACCCTTGACAAAGTCATGGGCCGCGGCAGTTTGCTCGATTACGGCATGTTCTTGCAAAGTCTGATGGTGGCAGCCAGGGCCCGTGGCTTGCACACTTGCCCGCAAGCCGCCTGGAATAGTTTTTCAAAAATCATTTACCAACATGTGGGTGCAGGCGAGAACGAAATGATGGTCTGTGGCTTGTCATTGGGCTACGCCGATGAGGCTGCACTGGTGAATACTTTCAAGACCACGCGCGTAGACGCCAGCAGCTTTACGCATTGGATTGAATGAGTTTTTGGGTCATCCAGTGTTTGAATGGCTTAAGCCACGCAAGCACACTTTTCATCATGGCTGCTGGTTTGACGCTGGTGTTTGGTGTAACCCGCATTGTCAATTTTGCGCACGGTAGTTTTTACATGCTGGGCGCATTGCTCGCAGGTACCTTGGTCACCCAATGGCTACCTGCTTGGTCTGAGCATGGCAGCGCTTACTTGTTGGCCATGTTGTTGGGTGCCACGGCGGCAGCCTTGCTAGGCGGCCTTGCTGAGGTTTTTTTGTTTAGACCTTTGCGCCATTCGCCGCCGCTATACCCCTTGGTGGCCACCTTTGGTTTGAGTTTGGTCATTCACGATGTCTTACTTTGGGCCTTAGGGCCCGGTGAAGTTTTTGCGCCGCGCTTTCCGGGTTTGAAGGGTGCTGTTCAAGTGGGGGAAGATTTCTTCCCTCAATGGCAAATCGTGACGCTCTGTTTGGGTCCTGTTGTATGGGCGTTGCTGCATGGCTTGCTCACCCGAACAAAGTGGGGGCAACGCGTGCGCGCTGCCACGCAAGACAGAGACATGCTGGATGCCTTGGGTGTTAACCCGGCACCGCTGCTGTTGAGTGTGGTGGTTCTGGGTTGTGGCTTGGCAGGTTTGGCGGGTGCTTTGCAATTGCCAAGAGAGCCCGCTAATTTGCAAATGGACTTACAAATGGTGGTCGAGACTTTTGTGGTGGTGGTGATGGGTGGTCTAGGCAGCATCGCTGGCGCTTTTTTTGCGGCCATCTTGATTGGCTTTGTACATGCTTTTGGCATTCACTTTTTCCCACAAGCCACACTGATCTTGGTATTTTTAACCATGGCGTTGGTACTGGCAGTCAGGCCCCAAGGCTTGATGGGAGAACTGCCTGGTGCAGCGCCCCGCGAAAAGGTCACGGCATTTAAATTGGGTGGTGACAATCGATTTTTCGAATGGATCGGCTGGATTGTTTTGGCCGCTAGCGGCATCGTCCTTTTCACTGCAGGTGAATACACGCAAAGTGTCTTGGAAAATGTGCTCATCATGATGCTCTTTGGCCTGAGTTTGCAGTGGATGATGGCCTTGTCGGGGTGGGTAAGCTTTGGCCACGCAGCTTATTTTGGTCTTGGTGCTTATGCTGCGGCATTAAGTCATTTGTACTGGCACTTCAATGCGATCATGGCTGCGCTGGCGGGTGTGGTGGTAGCCTTCTTGGCGGCGCTTTGTATGGGCAAATTACTGCAGCGCAGTACGGGCGTTTATTTGGCCATGTTGTCATTGGCGTTCGCTCAAATGGTGTGGGCCAGTGCCAGTCAATGGGTGTCATTCACGGGAGGCGACAACGGTTTGATTGGGTTACAATTTTTTGACAGCATGCCGCGTTGGATTTTTCAAGCTGTCCTTATTTTGTTGTGCTTTGTGTCCTTGTTCGGTTTCTCTCGATTGATTCGTTCTAGTTTTGGCGCAGCCTTGCAGGCTGGGCGCGATGCGCCTCAAAGGGCGCAATCCAGCGCACTGGATGTCGCGAACTTGAATCAGCGTGTATTTTTATTGAGCGCTGGCTTGGCGGGTTTGTCGGGTGGTTTGTGGGCCATCAGCAAAGGCGCCGTTTTTCCTTCAGTGGCGTCTGTTTCCAATTCAGTTGATGCGTTGATGGTCGTTTTATTGGGTGGTGTGCATCAGCTTTGGGGCGCATTTGCAGGCAGTCTATTTTTGGTTGGAGTGGGCTCAGAAATAGGGCGACACTTTGAATACTGGAGAGGCAGTTTGGGTCTTCTCATCATGCTGTTGATGGTCTTTGCACCAGAGGGAATTTTGGGTCTTAGAAAATTCAAAAAAAACAAAGGTACCACAGCCCTATGAAAACCGTCTTGAGCGTCGAGGGACTGCGGCAAAGCTACGGTGGTGTTCAAGCGCTCAGGGGAGTGAGCTTTGAACTACAAGCTGGTGAATGTGTGGCCCTGATCGGGCCCAATGGCGCGGGTAAGTCAACCTGCTTTGCTTGTTTGGCGGGTCAACAAAAAGCGCTGGCGGGAAGCCTTGTGTGGCGAGGTCACGATTTGCAGGAGTCAACGGTTGAGATGCGAACCCGTTTTGGGGTGGCCAGAACTTTCCAAGTCGCGCAAGTGTTTGAAGCGCTCACAGTCCTTCAAAATTTGCAGTTGGTCCTGCAGGCTGCGCATGGTGTTTCAATGCGAGATCTGTTGGATGAATGTTTGCTTGACGAAGCAAGGCATTGGGTGGCTCAAGCTGGTTTGAGCGATCTGGGTGAAGAGATGCTTCGATCGCCTGCAGCTCGTCTTTCGTATGGTGGCAAAAAACGTTTGGAATTGGCCATGGCCATGGCAGGATTGCCCGACGCCAGTCAGGGCCTGATGTTGCTTGACGAACCCGCTGCAGGACTTGCACCTGAAGAGCGAGCCGACATGATGGAGCGCGTCAAACGCATGACCCATTTGGGTACGACGGTTTTGTATACCGAACATAACATGGACGCTGTGTTTGGTGTGGCTGATCGTGTTTTGGTCTTGATCGATGGCCAACTGGTGGCCCAAGGATCGCCTGAAGAAGTTGCGGCTCATTCAGTTGTTCGTGAAAGATATTTGGGACAGCATTTTTCCTTGGGCCAGGAGCCTGTTCGTGCTTGAGATTCAAAACCTCAATGCCAGTTATGGACAAGCCCAAGTCTTGTTCAATGTGTCTTTTGTTGTGCCTCGGGGCAACATGTTGTTGATTCGAGGTTTGAATGGTACTGGAAAGTCCAGCTTGCTCAAAGCCATCATGGGCCTGATGCCGCAGTCAACGGGTAACTTGCTCTGGCAAGGCCAAGCTTTGCATTCATTGAAACCGCATGAGCGATCTCTCAAGGGCTTGGGCTATGTGCCTGAAGACCGCCGACTATTTTCTGCTCTGACAGTTCGTCAAAATTTAGAAATTGCGATTCCCAACCAGCCTAAACAGAGGCATCATGGACAGCCTGGTTTGAAGCTTCAAGAAGTCTTGGATTTGTTTCCAAGCTTGGCAAGCATGCTTGAGCGCCCCGCGGCGCAAATGAGCGGGGGAGAGCAGCAAATGCTGGCCATTGGCAGAACCTTGATGACTCAGGCCGATGTGTTGATTTTGGATGAGCCTTGTGAGGGCATTGCACCCGTTTTGGTTCAGGCCATAGCGCGGGCTTTGGCAACACTGAAGTCGCAGGGTTATACATTCTTAATTGCTGAGCAAAACCAGACCCTGACAGGCATGGCGGACAAGGTGATGACCTTGTCTGGTGGTGTTATTCAATAAATCGGCCTGCTTCACGTACACTCATCACACCCCTACAAAGAAGCTATTCTTGACATGATCATTACCAGTTTGCTGGACACAGACCTCTACAAGTTCACCATGATGCAGGTGGTGCTGCATCAGTTTCCTGGTGCGCAAGTGGAATATCGCTTCAAGTGCCGCAATGCTGGTATCGATTTGGCCCCTTATGTGGACGAGATTCGCAGCGAAATCAAATCTCTTTGTAGCTTGCACTTCAAAGAAGATGAGCTGACTTATTTGCGTTCTTTTAGATTCATCAAAAGTGACTTCATCGACTTTTTAGGCTTGTTCAGACTGAATGAAAAATACATTCAAGTCACGCCCAATTTAACGGGTGAAATTGACATCGTCATTCAGGGCCCGTGGCTCCACACTATTTTGTTTGAAATCCCCGTGTTGGCCATTGTCAATGAGGTCTACTTTAGAAACACTCAGCGCTTGCCCGATTTGATGGAAGGCCGGTCGCGGCTTAATACCAAAATCAAGCAATTGCAAGCTGATGATTTGAAAACTTTGAAGATTGCCGATTACGGCACACGAAGACGCTTTTCCAAAGCGTGGCATGAAGAAATTCTGCGTGTGCTTATTGGTCGCTTGGGCTCAGGCCCGACAGGACAATTTACAGGTACCAGCAATGTGCATTTTGCGCACATGCTGGGGCTCACGCCCCTAGGTACCATGGCGCATGAATATCTTCAGGCATGTCAGGCTTTAGGGCCCAGGTTGCGTGACAGTCAAGTGTTTGCCTTTGAGTCTTGGGCGCGTGAATATCGGGGTGATTTGGGCATCGCCTTGAGTGATGTCTATGGCTTCAATGCCTTCTTGCGCGATTTCGACATGTACTTCTGCAAGCTTTTCGACGGCGCTCGGCATGACAGCGGTGATCCCTTCATTTGGGGTGAGCGCATGATTGCGCATTACCGCGCCAATCGTGTCGACCCACTCACCAAAACGCTCATTTTCAGTGATGGTCTCACGGTCCCTAAAACCATTGAGTTGTTCCGACAATTCAGCGGGCGCTGTCAGTTGGCATTTGGTATCGGAACCAATCTGACCAATGACCTTGGCTATGAGCCTTTGCAAATCGTCATCAAGATGGTGCAATGCAACGGGCAGCCAGTCGCCAAGTTGTCAGACTCACCTGGTAAAGGCATGTGTGAGGATCAAAATTATTTGGCCTATTTGCGACAGGTTTTTGAGATCAAGGAAATTGAATGAACACCCTATTGATTGCTGTCTTTGTGATGACCTATGCGGCCATTGCATTCGAACACCCCATTAAAATCAACAAGTCTGCTACGGCACTCATTGGCGCTGGGTTACTCTGGACCATTTATGCCATTTCAGGCCCTGAAGCCAAAGTTGTAGAGACGGCTATGGGTGAGTCGCTTATATCAACCGCTCAAATTGTGTTCTTCCTCATAGGAGCCATGACCATTGTGGAGGTGGTGGCCGCACACAATGGTTTCGAAGTCATTACCTCCCGTATACGCACCACACAACTTTCAAGCTTGATGTGGCTTGTTGGCTTTGTGACGTTTTTTCTAAGTTCCATTTTGGACAACCTCACCACCACCATTGTCATGGTGTCCCTCATGAAGAAGCTGTTAGACAAACGTGAGGACCGACTCTTTTTTGCGGGCATGATTGTGATTGCTGCCAATGCGGGTGGCGCATGGTCGCCCATTGGTGACGTGACCACCACCATGCTTTGGATTGGTGGGCAAGTGACCACCATGGAAATCATGAAGGGCTTGTTCATACCCTCCATGGTTAACCTTTTAGTGCCTTTGTCAGTCACTGCTTACATGTTGCGGGGCCGCTTGGTTGAAGCGCCGTCACGCGAAGTCAATGCGGGTCAAATTGAAACCACCGCCTTTGAGCGACAACTCGTGTTTTTCATGGGCCTGGGCATTTTGGTGGCGGTACCTGCTTTTAAAACCATCACGCACTTGCCACCTTTTTTGGGCATCTTGTTTGGCTTGGGCCTGCTTTGGTTGGTGGGTGATTTAATGCACCGTGAAAAATCAGATGAAGACAAAGAGCGCTTCACTTTGGTCAGCGCTTTAACGCGCATTGACATGAGCTCTATTTTGTTCTTTGTCGGCATTCTGCTGGCGGTGGCAAGTTTGGAACATGCTCACATTTTGACGTCAGTGGCGCAGTGGTTAAACGCTGTCGTGGGTCGCTTGGATGTCATTGTGATACTGATTGGTTTGGTCAGTGCCGTGGTGGACAACGTGCCCTTGGTGGCGGCATCAATGGGCATGTACAGTTTGGCTGAATATCCTACAGACAGTTTCTTGTGGGAGTTCATTGCTTACTGTGCTGGCACAGGCGGTTCTATTTTGATCATTGGCTCAGCCGCAGGTGTGGCGGCCATGGGTTTGGAAAAAATTGATTTCCTCTGGTACATGAAGAAGATTAGTTTGTTGGCGCTATTGGGATATTTTGGTGGCGCTTTTTTCTACATCTTTCAATATCAATTGACCCACTGAATTTGCACCTAAGTTTGAATTTTTTCACAATGTTTAACACTTCCATCATTCATTTGAAAGTTTGCGCATGAAGCCTAAGTTGTTAGTGGCCAGACCCATTTTTCAATCGGTCATTGATTCACTGTCTGAAAAATTTGAGGTCACCAGCAATCAATCGGATCAAGCTTGGACGCCCGATGCATGGCAACAAGCCATAGCCAGCCATGATGCTGCTTTAACCACAGGCTCTGACCCCATCAACGCACTCGTGTTGGGCGCACAACCAAGGCTCAAGATAGCAGCCAACATGGCGGTAGGCTTTAATAACTTTGATGTTCCCGCCATGACCACCTTGGGTGTCATTGCAAGCAATACGCCCGACGTGCTCACTGAAACAACCGCTGACTTCGGCTTTGCACTCATCATGGCCACAGCGCGTCGAATGACAGAAAGCGAACATTACTTGCGCGCAGGTCTTTGGAAGCAATGGCGCTACGACATGTTTGCGGGCGCAGAAGTTCACGGCAGCACCTTGGGCATTTTGGGCATGGGACGCATCGGGCAAGCCATTGCACGCCGCGGCGCCCTAGGCTTTGGCATGAAGGTCTTTTATCACAACAGAAGCCCACTCGATGCAGCAACTGAGAACGAATGTAAAGCTACTTATGTAGACAAAGAGACGCTTCTCAAAACTGCAGACCACTTGGTCTTGGTTCTGCCCTACAGCGCTGCTTCACATCACAGCATAGGTTCTAAAGAAATTGCCCAAATGAAGCCAACGGCCACGTTGGTAAACATTGCACGTGGTGGCATTGTGGACGATGCGGCTTTGGCATTGGCGCTTAAAAACAAGCAAATTGCGGCAGCTGGTTTGGATGTGTTTGAAGGCGAGCCTGCTGTGCATCCTGATTTGTTAACGCTGCCCAATGTGGTGCTCACGCCTCACATCGCCAGCTCAACTGTCAAAACTCGCTTGGCCATGGCCCAACTGGCTGCCGATAACTTGGTTTCCTTCTTCGCCACTGGCCATGCGCTCACACCCCTTAACCAAGTTCCCGCCAAGTCAGCGACTTGATGAAACATTGAAGCAAACGGCCTTCACACATGTACAGCAGCATGCTAATTTGGATTCTCATAGCGCTCAGTTTTTTGACGCTGGTTTTGCTGTTTGCGTTGTGGCGTCAACGGCGTGAAGGCCAATCATCTTCTGAAGAGTTAGGGCAATTGACGTCCTCGCTCCAATTGGCCAATGAGAGATTGGAGCGAGAACTTCGCACCGCCATCAACGAATCTGCCAGAGGCGGGCGTCAAGAACTCATTCAAACTTTAGGCACTTTCCAACAAAGCTTGGTTCAACAAAGCGCAGAAGCCACGCGCACCCAAAACAGCCAGATGGATGCGTTTGCTCAGCAGCTTTCCTTGTTGCAAAAAACGCTGTCAGACACGCTCACTTTGCAGGTGCAGCAATTGTCAGAAGCCAATGCACGGCGCCTCACTGAAATGCGCGGAACTTTGGAAACCCAATTGGCCCAACTCCAGCAAAGCAACACTGCCAAGCTTGATGAAATGCGCCAAACAGTCGACGAAAAATTACAGACCACCTTGCAAGCGCGCTTGGGCGAAAGTTTCAAGCAAGTGGCCGACCGTTTAGAGCAGGTGCACAAGGGTCTTGGCGAAATGAACACCTTGGCGCAGGGTGTGGGTGACCTGAAGCATTTGCTCACCAACGTCAAAACGCGGGGCATGTTTGGCGAAGCTCAGTTGGCTTCCTTGCTAGAGCAAGTGATGGCCCCTGATCAGTATGCAACGCAACATGCCACGCGGCCAGGTAGCAAGAACCGTGTGGACTTTGCCATCCGCTTGCCAGGTCGATCTGATGATGGCGAACCCGTTTGGTTGCCCATCGATGCCAAGTTTCCCAATGAAGATTACGAGCGCCTGCTCGATGCGCAGTCGCGGGCCGATGTGATTCAGGCAGATCTGTGCAGCAAGGCTTTGGAGGCACGGGTTCGTTTAGAAGCCAAATCCATGACTGAGAAATATGTGGAGCCGCCTTACACCACAGACTTTGCCATCATGTTCTTGCCCACTGAAGGTTTGTACGCCGAAGTGCTTCGAAGACCTGGCCTAATTGAATCTTTACAACGTGATTTCCGCGTCACTTTGGCGGGTCCTACAACCCTCATGGCCATGTTGAACTCTTTGCAAATGGGCTTTCGAACTTTGGCGCTCGAAAAACGTTCGAGCGAAGTTTGGCAAGTTTTGGGTGCCGTCAAAACAGAGTTTGGCAAGTTTGGCGACGTGTTGGCCAAAGTCAAAGAACAAACTCAAACAGTCTTGAACACACTGGACAAAGCGCAAACGCGAAGCAATGTGATGCACCGTGCATTGCGCCAAGTGGAAGCCGTGCCTGAAGGCCAAGCGGCAGGTTTATTGCCCCACGAAGCCGATGTCAGTGACGGCGAAAACCCGTGAAGCGTGAACTCGCCAAACTGATCACCGGTCAGATTTTTTTACACGCCTGCATGACAGGCATGCGTTTGGCAACACCGCTGCTAGCACTCCAACAAGGCTACAGCACCATGGCCGTGGGTGTTTTGCTGGCCCTGTTCTCGCTCACGCAAGTTTTCATGGCCATTCCTGCGGGGCGATTCACAGATCGGCATGGTTTAAAGCGGCCCGTTCAAATTGGTGTGGTCATGGCTTGCTTGGGCGCAGGACTGGCCGTCATTTGGCCCATATTTCCTGTTCTTTGCATAGGCGCCCTTGCCACTGGAGGGGCAACGGGTATCACGGTCATTGCTTTGCAAAGGCACGTCGGCCGCATTTCTGCGGATGCCAACCAGCTGAAAGAAACCTTCAGTTGGTTGGCCATTGGACCTGCTGTCTCTAATTTCATGGGCCCATTTTTTGCGGGTTTGATGATTGACTACGCGGGCGCCTTGCCAGCCGACGCCGATGGCTTTCGAGCCACCTTTGTGATGCTCACCATTTTTCCTTTGTTGGCATGGTTATGGATTCGAAACATTGAAGAAAAACCCATCGAGCCGCAACTTCCAGAACATGCCAATGCCCGAGTCTGGGATTTGCTGCATGAGCCGCTCATGCGGCGGTTGCTGTTTGTCAATTGGTTGCTGTCATCTTGTTGGGACGTGCATACTTTTGTGGTGCCCGTCTTGGGCCATGAGAGAGGTTTCAGTGCCTCGGTGGTGGGCACCATTTTGGGCTCATTCGCTGTGGCTTCGGCCATGATCCGTGTGATCTTGCCTTGGATAGCGCGGCACCTTCAAGAATACCGATTGCTGACCGGCGCCATGATTTGCGCAGGCCTCATCTTTGCTGTTTACCCCTTGTTTGACTCGGCACTGGCCATGGGTATTTGTTCGGTTTGTTTGGGCGTGGTTTTGGGCGTGGTGCAGCCCATGGTGATGAGTACCTTGCACCAAATTACGCCCGCCCATCGTCAAGGCGAGGCCCTAGGCTTGCGCATCATGACGGTGAATGCCTCCAGCGTGGTGATGCCTCTGATTTTTGGCGCGGCCGGTGCTCTGGTGGGCGTCTCGGTGGTATTTTGGGTGGTGGGCTCTGCTGTTGCTAGCGGCGCGCCACAAGCTTGGCGCTTGCGACCCAAAGTAAAGATGCCTGCTGCCTCTTAAAAAAAAAGACCTCCTAGGAGGTCTTTGTGCGCAGCAGCCGAGGCCACTGAAACAAGTTGATCAAACGCGCTTGCGGTATTCGCCTGTGCGTGTGTCAATTTCAATTTTATCGCCTTGGTTCACAAACAAAGGCACAGGCACTTCAAAGCCGGTGGCAATTTTGGCGGGCTTGAGCACTTTGCCAGAGGTGTCGCCTTTAACGGCTGGCTCGGTCCAAGTGATTTCGCGTTCAACGCTGGTGGGCAGCTCAACAGAAATGGCCTTTCCGTCGTAGAACACCACTTCAACGGACATGCCGTCTTCGAGGTAGTGCAGGGCGTCGCCCATGTTTTCTGATTCAACTTCGTATTGGTTGAATTCAGTGTCCATGAAAACATACATGGGGTCAGCAAAGTAAGAGTATGTGCACTCTTTTTGGTCCAAGATGACTTGGTCCATTTTGTCGTCAGCTTTGAAGACAGACTCGGTGCCCATGTTGCTTAGCAAGGCTTTGAGCTTCATGCGCACAGTGGCAGCACCACGGCCGCCACGGCTGTACTCAGTGCGCAAAACGATCATGGGGTCTTTGCCCTGCATGATGACGTTGCCGACGCGAATTTCTTGAGCTACTTTCATAATCTGTCCAATGTTGTTCCAAGGAATAAATCTTTGGGGTTAATCCTCTGGGGGCGATCCTTCAAGGCGAACCCCTGCCGGACCATTTAAGTGAAGGGCGCAAGATCCAATTAGCCCAAAGCCCATGATCTTAGCGCTTTTCTGCGACGAATTGAAGCAATTGGCTGACCAAATCCATTTGTTGCACCAAACGCGCTTGAGCCGCCATTGCGCAAGCTTGCCAAGCTGGCAGGTCCACCTCAGGCAATGGTTCTTGAGAAAGTCCATTCCAGCCAAGGTGAAAACGGCGTAGGCTGTCTGGCGCATGGAGCCAGTCTAAAAAAGCATTCAATTTGGGGCCGTGAGCGCCATCATCTTGGGGGTAAATTTGCCAAACAAAGGCCTTGCCAGCCCATAGCGCTCTGACCAAAGAGTCTTCGCCCCTGACAAAATTCAAGTCACTTGATTTTAAAAGCTGGTCAAATTTTGTTTGAGAAAGAGGCGGAATGAACTGATGTGAAGGCTGATCAACATGGCTTGGCAAACTGCGCAATGCCTGCTCGAAGGCCAAAGCACCTCGGCCATGTGCCACCTGCCATTGGTGTCCAGTCGAATTCAACGAAGCCAATTGAATAGCCTCTGCCAAGGCTGTTGGCTCGTAACAAAAAAGAGTGCTTTTTTGAGGGAGGGGCTTGCTGCCAAATTGATCGAACTCTGGTGTTGCAGTGGCATTCAATTTTTCGAGAACCCTTGCCTCTCGAATCAAGCCACCTGTTTTGTCATTGAAGCCTGGATAAAAAAACCATTTGGTTCGGCCTTTCAGCAGGCCGCTCATCACGGGCGAGGGCAGTTTGTGGCTTCTTTCCACATAAGTCTCTGCGCTGAGGTATTCCAAATTAAGCCAGACGGGACATGAAGGACTGTGCGCATTGGGTTGTCTTTGATGCGCCCAATTGACAAAGTGCTCTGGTAGTTCGCAGCCAAAGGCTGCTACCCATACGTTGGAAGGCTGGTCAATGCCATCGAGGGCGTCATGCCAAGACCGCACGACCACAGTTCCAGTTGTCGTGTTGAACTGGGCTCGACCCTCGGCGTTGGGCTTCGCATCGGGCGCCATCCAGGCAAGTGAAGTGGCATCGTCTACCCAAAGCCTGACGCGGTGACCGCGCGAGGCCAAATCGGCACTCAGGCGCCAACAGACCCCCAAATCTCCGTGGTTGTCGATGACGCGGCAAAAAATGTCCCAATGCATGCGTGATATTGTCGCTCGCTTCGAGACACAATAGCCCTCATGTCCAGTGTTCACCCAGATTCTTTGTTGGCCGACGTGGCCGCACTTCCCAGCTTGCCCGGGGTTTATCGCTATTTCGATGCGGAAGATCAGGTTTTGTACGTTGGCAAGGCCAGGAATTTAAAAAAGCGTGTCAGCAGTTATTTTCAAAAAGACCATGGTGGTACCCGCATTGGGCACATGATTAGCAAGATCCGGCGCATGCAAACCACCGTGGTGCGTTCAGAAGCTGAAGCCTTGCTGCTTGAAAATAATTTGATCAAAACATTGAGCCCTAAGTTCAATATTTTGTTTCGAGACGACAAAAGCTATCCCTACCTCAAAGTATCAGGCACCGGTGTTACCCGCCGCAACAAGCCGACTTCCGATACAGCATGCGAAGACAAGCCAGTTGTCAAAGCAGAAGACTATTCAAGGATTGCCTACTACCGCGGGGGTGTTGAAAAAAAACACCGTTACTTTGGGCCTTACCCCAGTGCATGGGCCGTAAAGGAAACGATTCAACTGCTGCAAAAAGTTTTCAGACTGCGCACTTGTGAAGACACTGTTTTTTCAAACCGAACTCGACCTTGTTTGCTTTACCAAATCAAGCGTTGTTCGGGCCCTTGTGTGGGTGTGGTGTCAGTGGTCCAGTATGCGCAAGATGTGGCGCAAGCAGAAGCTTTCTTGCAGGGAGAGACGCAGGCCGTCTTAAAGGCCATGGAAGAACGCATGATGGCGCATGCCGACAAGCTTGAGTTTGAGATGGCGGCAGAAGTTCGCAATCAGATGACGGCTTTGTCGCGCGTGCTGCATCAGCAATCGGTTGATAACGTATCAGACACCGACGTCGATATTTTGGCCGTCAAGGTGCAGGGCGGCAGGGCGTGTGTCAATTTGGCCATGGTTCGAGGGGGCCGACATTTGGGCGATCGGCCTTATTTTCCCTCGCATGTGGAAGATGGACACGCCATGCTCAACCTCGCTTTGGAAGATGATGTCAGCGCGATTGCACAAACTTTAGAGGTGAAAGTTTTGGAGGCCTTCATTGCCCAGCATTACTTGAGCATTCCGGTGCCGACAACATTGATCACCAGCGAGAAAATAGATGCCAAGGTGCTTGATGCCATCGCCTTTCAGTCTGGCATGAAAGTCAACGCCGTGCACAACCCTCGCGAGCAAAGAAGATCATGGTTGGAGATGGCTGAGAAAAATGCGGCCATCCAACTGGCCCGTTTGTTGGCGGAAGAGGGCTCGCAACAAGCGCGAACCAGAGCCTTGGTTGAAGCGCTCGATTTAGCGCCGGATGACATGGACGCCTTGCGCATGGAATGCTTTGACATTTCTCATACATCTGGCGAAGCGACGCAAGCTTCTTGTGTGGTTTTTCAAAATCACAAAATGCAAAATAGCGAATATCGACGCTACAAAATTGAAGGCATCACACCCGGTGACGATTACGCGGCCATGCGGCAGGTCTTGATGCGGCGATATGGCAAGTTGGCCGAGGCCATCAAATCTGGCGAGGCAGATCGCAAGGTGCGCATGCCAGACTTGGTGCTCATTGATGGTGGCAAGGGACAGGTATCGATGGCCCGAGAAGCCTTCGAAGCTTTGGGCCTCGATCTGTCCTTGATTGTGGGCGTCGAAAAAGGGGAGGGCCGAAAAGTGGGCCTCGAAGAGCTTGTCTTTGCCGATGGTCGAGACAAGGTTTATCTGGGCAAAGATTCAGCGGCCTTGATGTTGGTCGCTCAAGTAAGAGACGAAGCGCACCGATTTGCCATCACGGGAATGCGTGCACAACGCGCCAAAGTTCGAATGGGAGGTGGGCGTTTAGAGGAAATTGGGGGCATTGGCCCCAAAAAACGCGCCAAGCTGTTGCAGCGCTTTGGGGGGGTGCGTGGCGTAGAAGACGCCAGTGTTGACGATCTGATGTCGGTGGATGGCATATCCAAGGAATTGGCAGAAAGCATTTACCAGGCCCTTCACTGAGAATTGCGCCTTGGTGTCAGCAAACTGACTTCAATGCGTGACACAATGTTTACCATGTTTTTCACCATCCCCAACCTCATGACTTGGACGCGCATCGTCGCGATTCCCTTCATTGTGGGGGTGTTCTACACTGAGTTGCCCGTTGAATCACGCAACTTTTTGGCCACCTCCATGTTTGTGATTTTTGCAACCACAGACTGGCTCGATGGTTTTTTGGCCCGAAAGCTCAACCAAACCTCTTCATTTGGCGCATTTTTAGACCCTGTGGCAGACAAGTTTTTGGTCTGTGCCTCCTTGTTGGTACTGGTTCACTTGCATCGCGTTCATGTTTTTGTGGCATTGATCATCATTGGGCGTGAAATTGCCATAACGGCCTTGCGTGAGTGGATGGCGCAAATTGGTGCGAGCAAAAGTGTTGCGGTTCATTTCGTCGGCAAGCTAAAGACCACGGTGCAGATGGTGGCCATTCCGTTTTTACTTTTCAATGGTCAATTGTTCGGCGTGATTGACACGCACTTGTGGGGCACTGGCCTGATCTGGATTGCCTCCATTCTGACCATTTGGTCTATGATTTACTACATGCAAAAGGCCCTCCCTGAGATTCGTGCGCGAGTGAAATGAATCACTCAGAGTCTTCCGACGCCTGGGTTCGGGCCATGCCTGCGGTCTTCGTGCTTATTTGGAGCACGGGCTTCATCGTTGCACGTTTTGGCATGCCCAATGCACCCCCGTTTTCCTTTTTAGGGCTTCGCTACGCCCTGTCCATTGCTTGCTTTGTCATTTGGATCAGGGTGGCTAAGGTGAAATGGCCGCAAAGTCGATCGGAATGGTTTCACTTGTCAGTCACTGGCGTTCTCATGCATGCAGGCTACCTGGGCGGCGTTTGGGCTGCGGTGAAGGCGGGCATGGGGTCTGGTTTGTCGGCTCTCATTGTGGGACTGCAACCCGTGCTGACCGCCATTTGGCTGTCGTCCAGAGATACCACTTTAGAAAACAAGGTGAGCCGCCGCCAGTGGATCGGTTTGTTGTTGGGTTTTTGTGGACTGCTTTTGGTGGTCTGGCACAAACTCACGCAGGGCAGCGCTTTGGACCATGTCAATGCACTCAATTTGAGTTTTGCCATCATGGCGCTGCTCTCCATTACCTTGGGGACGCTTTACCAAAAAAGCTTCGTCAAGCCATGTGACGTTCGAACGGCCAATACCGTTCAATTGCTTGCGGCATTGCTTGTTACAACGCCCTTGGCGCTGTTAGAAACTGAATCCGTGCAATTCAACGCCGAGTTCATTGGCGCCATGGCATGGTCTGTATTAGGATTGACCTTAGGGGGCAGTTCACTTTTGTACATTCTCATTCAGAAGGGCGCTGCTGCCAGTGTGACCAGCTTGATGTACCTTGTGCCGCCCTGTACGGCTTTGGTGGCGTGGTTCTTATTCGATGAACCTATCACTGCTTTCACACTGGTCGGTATTGCACTCACGGCTTGGGGCGTAAGTTGGGTTGTAAGGCCCGCTCAATAAATCTTAGGAGAAAAAACATGACAAAAAAACGCATTGCAGTCATTGCTGGAGATGGTATTGGCAAAGAAGTCATGCCCGAGGGCCTCAGGGTCATGGCGGCAGCGGCTTCAAAATTCAATCTCGATTTGCAATTTGATCATTTCGACTTTTCAAGTTGGGACTACTTTGAAAAGCATGGCCAAATGCTGCCCGACAATTGGAAAGACCAAATCGGTGGCCACGATGCCATCTACTTTGGTGCTGTGGGTTGGCCAGACAAAATTGCCGATCATGTGTCTTTGTGGGGCTCTTTGCTTTTGTTCCGCCGTGAGTTTGATCAGTACATCAACTTGCGTCCGGCCAGACTCATGCCGGGCATCATTGCACCCGTGGTGCGAAGAGATGGCTCGCCCAGACAGCCCGGTGAAATTGACATGTACATCGTGCGCGAAAACACCGAGGGTGAGTACTCCAGCATTGGCGGGCGTATGTACCCTGGCACCGAGCGTGAAATTGTGATGCAAGAAACGGTCATGTCGCGCATTGGTGTCGATCGCGTCTTGAAATTCGCCTTTGAACTTGCGCAGACTCGCCCTAAGAAGCATCTCACCAGCGCCACCAAATCCAACGGCATTGCCATCACCATGCCTTATTGGGATGAGCGAGTCGTAGAAATGGCCAAGAACTACCCGGGTATCCGTGTTGACAAGTTTCACATCGATATTTTGACTGCGCACTTTGTGCAACGCCCCGACTTTTTTGATGTGGTGGTGGCCAGCAATTTGTTTGGTGACATTTTGAGCGACTTGGGCCCAGCTTGCACAGGTACGATTGGCATTGCACCCAGTGCCAACCTCAATCCCGATCGCAAATACCCCTCTTTGTTTGAACCCGTTCATGGCTCTGCACCAGACATCGCAGGAAAAAACATTGCAAACCCCATCGGTCAAATTTGGTGCGGTGCCATGATGTTGGAATTTTTGGGTTGCAAGCCCGCTCACGATGCCGTAATGGCTGCAATTGAAAAAGTATTAGCACCCAATAGTGGTGCGCCACGTACCGCAGACATTGGGGGTTCTGCTAATACGCAAGACGTTGGAAAAGCCATTGCTGCAGCTTTATGAGAACTTTTGGGATCTAGTTGTTGGATCTTCAAATTTTTTTTCGCGAAGCCCCTTGCAGACATTCAGTTTGCGTCTAGAATTCGAGTCGCATTGCGGCTCCTAGGCACAAAAACATTTGACAGACTCGTTTTGTCTGTTTAAATTGAGGTCTGCAAAATCATTGTGGAGACAATGTTTTGTTCCGAAATGTTTTTTTGAAACTTCAAAAAAATTTTAATAATCATGAGTCACTCAAAAATTGAGTGCTCTTATTTTTTCTAAGGTTCTTTGTATGAACAAGACTGAATTGATCGAGCACATTGCCAAACAAGCAGACATTTCTAAAGCTGCTGCTGGTCGTGCATTGGAAGCCACCATTGGCGCCGTTCGCACTACATTGAAAAAAGGCGGCACTGTCGCTTTGGTTGGTTTCGGTACATTCGCCGTCACCAAACGTGCTGCTCGTGCTGGTCGCAATCCACGTACAGGTGCTGCCATCAAAATCAAATCTGCCAAGGTGCCTAAGTTCCGTCCAGGCAAGGCTTTAAAAGACGCCTTGAATTAATCTTTGATTAGGGGGGTGCTTAGCTCAGTCGGTAGAGCGGCGCCCTTACAAGGCGTAGGTCGGCGGTTCGACCCCGTCAGCACCCACCACCCCCAAACAGAGGCGAACAGGTTGTTCGCCTTTTGTCTTTTTGTGACATTTACAGCGTCAATAGACAGAGAGTTCTCACATGTTTGATTTTGTCCGAAACAACACCAAGATCATGATGGGCATATTGTTCCTGCTCATCATTCCCTCCTTCGTTTTGTTTGGTCTTGAAGGCTACAGTCGTTTCAACGACAAGGGTGCCGTGGTTGCCAAAGTCAACGGCAACAAAATCAACCAAACGGATTGGGACGCCGCACACAAGCGCGAAGTTGATCGAATTCGGGCGTCCATGCCCAATATTGATGCCAAGTTGTTTGACACTACAGAAGCCAAGTACGCCACGCTAGAGCGTTTGGTTCGTGACCAGGTCATTTCTGCAGCGGCTCAAAAATTGCAGTTGGTGGCCAGCGACACACGTTTGGCGCGCGAGTTACAGCAAAGTCCTGCCATTGCGGCATTGCGCACGGCTGATGGCAAGCTTGACATGGAGCGTTACAAACAGCTCGCAGCCTCACAGGGCATGACGCCAGAAATGTTTGAAATGCAAGTTCGTGCAGATTTGTCCAATCGCCAAGTCATTCAAGGTGTTCAAGCATCTGCTTACGCCACTTCTGCGCAGACGCAAACGGCCATGAACGCTTTCATGCAGCGCCGCGAAGTTCAAATTTTGAATTTCCCAGCTGCTGATTACCTCGGCAAAATCACGGTCTCTGATGCTGATTTGCAGGCTTATTACGATAAAAACAAAGACAAATACCAATCTTCCCAGTCAGCTGACATTGAGTACATTGTTCTCGACATTGAAAGCCTGCGTCAATCGATTACTTTGAACGAACAAGACTTGAAGTCTTATTACGAGCAAAACTTGCAGCGTTTGTCCAGCAAAGAAGAGCGTCGTGCCAGCCATATTTTGATCACCGCAGCCAAGGATTCGCCTGAAGCTGAGAAAAAAATAGCACGCGCCAAGGCTGAGGAGCTGTTGAAATTGGTCAAAGCCAAGCCTGCAAGCTTTGCCGATGTTGCTCGCAAAAACTCTCAAGACCCTGGCTCTGCTGTCAAAGGGGGTGATTTAGACTTCTTCGGTCGTGGAGCCATGGTGAAAGCCTTTGAAGATTCGGCATTCAGCCTGAAAAAGTCAGATATCAGCGACTTGGTCGAGTCTGAATTCGGTTACCACATCATTCAACTCACTGACATCAAGGCCGCCAAAGCCCAAAGCTTTGAGTCCCTGCGCCCCTCTATGGAGGCAGACTTAAAGAAGCAGCAAGCCCAGCGCAAATATGCCGAGTTGGCAGAAACATTTTCCAACACGGTGTACGAGCAATCTGACAGCTTGAAGCCAGTGGCAGACAAACTCAAACTCAACATCCAAAAGGCCAATCAAGTGGCGCGCCAAGCCACACAGACCCCAGGTGTTTTGAGTCACCCAGGTTTGTTGCAAGCTATTTTCAGTGAAGCATCTTTGCAAAAGCAGCGCAACACAGAAGCCATTGAAGTGGCACCCAGTACGCTGGTTTCAGCCCGTGTTGTAAAGCACCAGCCCGCAGCCACCTTGCCGTTCGCCGAAGTGAAAGAATTTGTCAAGCGTGCTCTAACCCAAGAAAAGGCCGCTGAAATGGCCAAGGCCCAAGGCGAGCAACGTTTGACTGCGCTCAAAGCCAGCACCGGTGCTGACAATCTGCCCAATGCCATTGTGATTTCACGCGAAAAAACCCAAAGGCAATTGCCCAAAGTGGTTGATGCTGTTCTGCGCGCAGATCCTAATAAGCTGCCCTCAGTCAGTGGCGTCGATTTGGGCGTTCAAGGTTTTGCTGTGGTTCGTGTGACCAAGATCTTGCCACCTGAAGCTGAAAACAAAGAGTTGGTGCTGCAGGCCCAACAGCAATTTACCCAATTGTGGGGAACAGCTGAAACGCAGGCCTACATAGCCCAGTTAAAGACCATGATGAAAGCTGAAATTTTGGTGCCTAAACCCAGTGCTGCCAAGCCAAAGACAGAGGCGCAGGGGGCCTAAGAAAAAAAAGTTTCGGCTATAATTCCGCTTTTATGGTGGCTGTAGCTCAGTTGGTAGAGTCCAGGATTGTGATTCCTGTTGTCGTGGGTTCGAGCCCCATCAGCCACCCCAT
>SHXD01000055.1 GCA_009693505.1 Limnohabitans sp. | reverse complement strand
GCTTCCACCGGTCCCTTGATGACCTTCACAAACTTGCGCGCAAGTCCGGAATTGATGGCCCAAAACAGCAGCCCGTGCAACACAACCACCGCAGTCAACCCGATCACATGTTTTCGGGCCCCGCGCTGCCGGCTGGCGTAATCTATCATGTCGACATTACTCTTTCTGGGATAAAGCCGTTTCAAATTCGGGCTTTCCTCTCTCGTTGTTAGGTCAGAAGTCAATGGGAAACTATTGTAATGAGCTAACAGAGGCTAATTTGAGAGATATAGTAACCGAGCTTATTTAAATGCTCTTTATGATGAATATCTTTTCCCAATTCAAAAAATCAGCCCGATGTTCACATGGTTTGAAGCCAATTTGGCGTCTAACCCTTGCAAGCCTCACGTTCTGTTTGTGCATTTCTGCCCCCGTCCTAGCACAAACTCCTATACGCCCCGAGGTGGCCAAATCATTGCAGGCAGCGCAAGATGCCCTGAAGGCGGGTCAGTTGGACAGTGCTCTTTCGCTTTCACAGCAGACATTGGCTATGCCAGGCATTACCGCCATTGAAAAGCCCCTTATCCAGCGCACATTGGCGGTCGCGGCCCTACAGGCCAAAAACTTCCCCTTGGCGGTCAGCACCTTGGAAAATTTGATTCAAGAAATGCCAGAGAGCACGCCTGCTGCACAAAAAAAGCCGCTCATCGAGTCGCTGCTTAATGCCAGTCAGCAGGCGCAAGACTTCCCCAAGCTTGTCGATTGGGCGCGAATTTATTTGAAGCTAGAAGGCAGCAACCCGTCTGTTCGGCCAGTCCTCATTCAAACCCTTTCCGTTTTAAAGCGCCATGACGAAGTGGTGCAAGAAATGAAAGAAAAAATTCGCCTAGACGAAGAGACGAAAGTGAAAACACCGGAAAGCGAATTGCGCATGTTGGCGGTGAGTCAGCGCCAATTGAAAGACGATTCAGGCTACAACGGCACACTCAAACGCTTGCTTCAAAATTACCCTTCCAAGGCCTACTGGGCCGAAATAATTCCGCGTGTGGCGCGCCAAGCCAATTTCAATGCGCGATTTGATTTGGACCTGTACCGGTTGTTAGAGCAAACGGGCAACATGGAAGATGCCTATGAGTATGTGGACATGGCCAACTTGGCACTTAAAGCGGGCTTGCCTGCTGAAGCATCGCGGGTGCTCGAGCAAGCTTATGCAACGGGCCTCATGGGCAAAGGCAGTGATGCCGTCAACCATCAAAAGCTGCGCCAACAAATTCAACAGCGTTTCAATGAAGATGAAAAGGCGTTGCCTGCTTTGGAGAAGTCGGCCAAGGACGCCAATGCTTTGGCCAGTTTGGCCGATGTGTATGCCGCCAAACAAAAGTGGGACCAGTCACAAGCGTTTTACAGCAAGGCTTTGGCCATGGGGAGTTTGCGCCGTGAAGCAGAAACGCGATTGCACGCAGGCATTGCCTTGTTTAAGCTAGGGCAAAAAGCAGAAGCCAACACAATGTGGGACAGTATTCAGGGAGATGCCACGGCCATTGAATTGGCGCAATTGTGGAAGGCTTTAAGCACTCAATAAGTTCTCAATCTTTGGGAAGCGCTGCTGAGGCTGCAGCCTTCATCGCAAATTCTGCACGCAGTGCTCTGAGCTTTTCACGCGGATCCTCTTTCACCGTATTTTTGTCGAGTGCCATCTCAGCAATGAATCGGCTGGGCAGTGCAGCAATGGTCTCGCGGCCTTTTTTGCGGCGCTTTGTCCAGCTCACGGCCAAAGTTCGCTGAGCTCGTGTAATGCCCACGTACATCAAACGACGCTCTTCCTGAAGCCGCGTCAGCTGACCTTCAGCATGCACGGCGGCGTTGATGGACTCTTTGTTGTCTTCGTCCATTTTGAAAGGCAGCAAACCTTCGTTGACACCCACCAACATCACATGCGGCCACTCCAAACCTTTTGCGGCATGCAGCGTCGACAAGGTGACCACATTGGGGTCTTGCTCACGCTCATTCAAGGTCGACAGCAGCGAAATTGTTTGGGCCACTTCAAGCAATGATTTTGTTTCTGCCACCACGCTCACGCCTGCCGCGTCATCAATGGTGCCGCCGCATCGCCCCGACATCCAATCGCAAAATTCCAAGACATTGGTCCAGCGTGCCACCGCCACTTTCTCGTTGTCTTCACCATCGTACAAGTGTTTTTCGTAACCAATGTCTTTGAGCCATTGCAACAAAAAAACTTTGGCGTCTTCGGCGCCATGGGTGCGTTTGGCGCGGTATTCCAAGTCATTCATGAAGCGGCCAAATTCGTGCAAACTGCCGACTGCACGAGCAGACAGCTTGGCACCCAAACTATTTGAAAACAAAGCTTCAAACAAACTGAGTTTGTACTGACTCGCTAGGGTGCCAAGGCCAGCCAAAGTTTGATGGCCAATGCCGCGCTTCGGGCTGGTCACAGCGCGCAAGAAAGCAGGGTCATCGTCGTTGTTGACCCATAGCCGAAACCACGCGCACAAATCCTTGATTTCTGCACGGTCAAAAAAACTTTGTCCGCCCGATACCTTGTAAGGAATTTGCGCGCGGCGCAAGGCTTTTTCAAACGGTTTGGCCATGTGGTTGGCGCGGTACAAAATGGCGAACTCTTTGTAGTCGCGGTATTGCACGCCGCCGGAAGTGGTGGCGGTGCCTGCACGCAAGGACTGAATGCGAGCCACCATGCGATCGGCCTCGTGTTCTTCGTGGTCAGCATCCACCACGCGAACCGGTTCGCCTTCACCCAATTCAGAAAAAAGTTTCTTAGGGTAGAGCTTGGGGTTGGGCTCAATCACGTTGTTGGCCGCTCGCAAAATGGCGCTGGTCGATCGGTAGTTTTGCTCTAAGGTCACCACTTTCAATTGCGGAAAATCTTGTGGCAAACGTTTCAGGTTGTCCAAAGTGGCGCCGCGCCAACCATAAATCGATTGGTCATCGTCGCCTACAGCGGTAAAGCGGGCACGTTCACCCACCAAGTGTTTGAGCACTTCATATTGTGTGGCGTTGGTGTCTTGGTATTCGTCCACCAACACATGGCCCATGGCGGCTTGCCATCGCTCACGCACTTCAGGGTATTGCGCCAATAATTTCAAAGGCAAGCCAATCAAATCGTCAAAGTCCACACTTTGATAGGCCGCCAAGCGTTCTTCGTAGCGACCCATGATGCGCGCCGCAACACGCTCGTTTTCGTTTTGCGCAATGCCTTCAGCTTGTGCGCTTGTCAGCCCCGCATTTTTCCAAGCACTGATGGCCCATTGCCATTGCTTTGCCGTGTTGGCATCGGTGGTGCCGCCGCAGTCTTTCAAGATGCTCACCACATCGTCTGAATCCAAAATACTGAACTGTGGTTTCAAACCAAGCACATGCCCGTCTAGCCGCATGATGCGCACACCCAAAGCGTGAAAGGTACAAATCATGACCTCTTGAGCGCCTTTGCCAATGAGCTTGCGCGCACGCTCTCGCATTTCACTGGCCGCTTTGTTTGTAAAAGTGATGGCCGCAATGCGCTTAGGTTCAAGACCCACGTCCATCAGCCTGGCAATTTTTTGCGTGATCACGCGCGTCTTACCCGAGCCAGCGCCCGCCAACACAAGGCAGGGGCCTTTCACGTAATTGACAGCTTCAATTTGAGCTGGATTCAAACCAGAGGAGGGGGTGGACATGCGTAAAAATTGGGAAGGCCGGATGGGAATGCAGATTCGGCAAGCTGATGGATCATAGCGGGCAATGGCGGGCAGTGGCGGGCGGAAGGGGCCCAAATTCCAAGGCACAATGTGAACCATGCTAGATGTCTTGCGCGTCACCTTTCCTTTCTTTGCCTTGGTGCTTTGTGGTTACTGGGCGGCGCGTCGCCAAATGTTGCCCTTTGAAGCCATTCCAGGCTTGAATGGCTTTGTGCTGTTCTTTGCCCTGCCTTGCATGATGTTCCGATTTGGCGCCAATACGCCTATTGCACAACTCTTAGATGCAAGCGCTTTCTTCATGTACTTGTTTTGCGCCTTGGCCATGGTAGCCTTCGTGGTGGCCATCACATTGAACAAACGTTTTGGCTGGAACGATGCGGCATTTGGCGCCTTGGCCGGCGCCTTTCCCAACACCGGCTACATGGGCGTTCCCTTGTTGGTGGCCTTGCTAGGCTCTGCCGCTGCGGGCCCTGCCATTGTCACCATCGTCATCGACATGGTCATTACGACATCCCTTTGCATTGCACTGTCTCGTTTGGATGGCGCAGGCGAGCAAGGCTTAGGTCAAGCTGCCAAAAATGCATTGCTTGGCGTGGTTAAAAATCCTTTGCCTTGGGCCATTTTGTTAGGCACACTTTTTTCTGCATTTCAAATTGAGTTGCCAGGGCCCGTAGAAAAAACCGTGGCCTTATTGGGCGATGCTGCATCGCCTGTTGCACTGTTCACCATTGGTGCTGTGTTGGCGCGCTCTCAAAAAATTGCGCACCACGAACAACACGGTCCTCTGACATGGAAAGACTACGTGCCGGTTGCGCTGATTAAATTGTTCTTGCACCCTGTCTTGGTCTTGGTGGTGGGTTTGGCCGCCATTTCAATGGGTGTGCCTATTGAAGCGTTTGTCCTCAAAGTCATGGTGCTGGTGGCGGCTTTGCCCAGCGCCAGCAATGTGGCCACGTTGTCAGAAAGATTTGGCGCCGACAATGGCCGCATCGCCAGAATTATTTTGGTCTCTACAGCCGCGGCCTTCCTCACCTTCTCGGGCGCGGTTGCCTTGTTACAGTAATTCAAACCTGCAGGATGTGTGGCTTTAAATGGCCAGTGGATCGACATCCACCAGCCAGCGAATCAGGCCTTTGTGCTGCGGCTCTGACCGTGATGCATGCAATTGTTGTTGCAACAATTCAAGCACTCTGTGAAGCGCTTTTCTGGAAGCGCTTTCAATCAGCATTTGCGCTCGCTCAATATTGGCCACCCGCTGAATGCTCATGGGTACCGCAGGGTACACACTCACTTCGGCCAAGGCCGATGCGTCTTGCGTGCCAAGGCCTTCTAAAGATTGCAACTGCGCATTCGCATGGTTTAGAAAAGCTTGCGCCACCGCTTGCGCGCGCGCGTCGCTGCGAATCAGTGCCTGAAAAGTACTGGGCGGCAAACCCGCTTCCAAACGCTCTTTCAATTGTTGTTCTGCAAATGCAGGGTAGTCATGCTTTTTAAGCGCTTCAAACAAAGGGTGAGAAGGGTGAAAAGTTTGTACCCACATTTCACTGCTGGCGCTTTGTTCTGCATCGCGCCCTGCTCTGCCGCCGGCTTGCATGAGCAATGCAAACAAGCGCTCTGGCGCTCTGAAATCGCTAGAGAACAAAGCACCATCCGGATTGACTGCTGCTACCAAAGTGATGCGCCGAAAGTCATGCCCTTTGGCAATCATTTGTGTGCCCACCAAGACATCGACTTCACCACTGTGGACGCCCGCCAGTTGGACTTCTAGCGAGCCCTTCAATTTGGTGCTGTCAGCATCAATTCGCATCACCTTCACGGTTTCTCCATTGGGTCGTTTGACATTCACCAAAAGCTCGGCCAAATGTTCTTCGAGCTGCTCTGTGCCGCGCCCCATGGGTGCAATGTCGGCATTGCCACAAGCTGGACACGCGCGGGGCACACGCTCCGTGAAGCCGCAGTGGTGGCAGCGCAAGGTGCGATCAATTTTGTGAAACACTCGAAACGCACTGCAATGCGAGCATTCACTTTTCCAGCCGCAATCTGCGCAATGCAATACAGGTGCATAACCCCGTCGGTTGAGCAGCAACATGCTTTGTTCGCCCTTTGCCACACGTTCTTGAATGGCGGCCATCAAAGGTGCAGACAAAACAGTTTTGCGCGGTTGATGGTTCATGTCAACGCGGCGCACGAAGGGCAGTTGACCAGCACCAATGCGCGACGGCATGGGCAATCGCACATAACGCCCACCTTCTGCAGCAGGCCTGCTGTGGTGCCAACTTTCTAAAGAAGGCGTGGCCGAACCCAAAATCACTTTGGCGCCTTCTAGCCGCGCTCTGTAAATGGCCAAATCGCGGGCCGAATAACGCGCGCCTTCTTGTTGTTTGTAGCTGGCATCGTGTTCTTCATCCACCACAATCCATTTCAAATGGGGCATGGAGGCAAAGATGGCCATCCGAGTGCCCAGCACAATGCGGGCGCTACCTTGGTGGGCCGCCAACCAACTTTTCAATCTTTGGGGCCCGGTCATGCCGCTGTGCATAGAGACCACGCCTGCATCGCCAAATCTGGCTTTCACGCGCGCCTCAAGTTGCGGCGTGAGGTTGATCTCGGGCACCATCATCAAGGCTTGTGCGTTGGTGTCTTGTGCCAAACACCTGGCAACCGCTTGGAGGTAAACCTCGGTTTTGCCGCTGCCAGTGGCGCCATGAAGAAGAAAGGGGCCAGATGCCTCAGCCATTTGTGACAACACGTCGGCTTGCTGTTCTGACAAGGGCCAAGGTGACTTCAGTGCTGTGGCCAAACTCTCAGACGGTGCGATTTGTTTTTTAAAACGCCTGGCCAGTTGCACAGGCGTGAGGTCTCGGAGTTGAGGTGGCAAGGCTGCCATGGCCACTTCACCCAAAGAGCGTTGGTAATAATGAGCCGTAAATTGAACCAGCTGCAGCCAGTGCGCGCTCAATGACGCGACCCCTTCTAGAACTGCTATCACTTGACGCAATGTATGCGTGCTCAGTATGTCGGGCGCAGTTGTGTGAACGCCCCACACCACGCCTAAGACTTCTCGATTGCCAAAAGGCACTCTGACCAATTGACCCACCGAGACGGGCAGGTCGGTGACGTAGGTGAGCAAACCGCCTACTTGACTGTGTGCGGGGGCCGAAACTGCAACGTCAAGCCACTTTTGCATTCAAAACCTTGTGAGCAGCACTAACATGAAGGCGCCCTTGCATTCTGTGAATTCTTGCTCATAAACATTCTTGAAACAACGGGTAAGTTGTTGTTTTTCATGGCCTTTAGAAGCAGTCCCAATAAACTGTGGATAACTTTGTTGAAAACCCTGCGCGATGACCCGCAAAGCCTTGAAAAATAAGGCTTTGATTGGATTGCTCGTGAACTGAGCAGTTTCATAAATATTATTAAAAACAACAACTTAGGATATACAGGGGGATGACATGAAGGATGTAAGCGGGAACAGAATTTTAAATTCTTTGGAAAGCGCTATTGTGCATAAGTCAATAGAAAAAACCCAAAAATTTAATCATTTTTGGGTCTCTGAGTGGGTTTGTTTGCAGTAAGCAAAAGCTTTTTCTGGCTTCAGCGCCTAAGGGCTCTTGAATGCGTGTGAACTGCCTCCACCAATGCCGAAACATGCTCAGGCGGGGTGAATTGGCTAATGCCGTGGCCTAAGTTGAAAATGTGCGTGGGCCCAGTGGTGTTTTTGTCTGTGTGAGGCTTGCCAAAACTGTCCAAGACCCGAATCACTTCCTTTTGAATGTGCGCGGGCGGCGCAAACAGCACGTTGGGATCGATGTTTCCCTGCAGTACTTTGCCAGGACCACCGACCGCACCGCCCACCATCTGACGAGCGCGACCCAAGTTCATGGTCCAGTCGAGGCCCAGCACCTCGCAATCCAATTGGCCCATCTGATCTAGCCACAAACCACCGCCTTTGGTGAACACAAGGCGCGGAATGGTGGCGCCGTTGTGTTCTTTCTTCAGCAATGCCAGAACTTTGACCGTGTAAGCCAGGCTGAACTCTTGGAAAGCGCCATCTGCCAACACACCGCCCCAGCTGTCAAAAATCATCACGGCTTGGGCGCCGGCTTCAATTTGGGTATTTAAGTAACTGGCGACGGCTTGGGCGTTGACCTCCAAAATGCGGTGCATTAAATCGGGTCGGCTGTAGAGCATGGACTTCACCAAGCGGTAATCGTCAGACCCTTTGCCTTCGACCATGTAGCAGGCCAAGGTCCAGGGGCTGCCAGAAAAGCCAATGAGGGGCACGCGGCCATTGAGTGCTTTGCGGATGGACGTCACCGCATCAAAGACATAACGCAACTTGGCCATGTCGGGTACTTGGAGTTCAGCCACAGCGGCCTCGTCTCGCACCGACTTGGCAAAGCGGGGGCCTTCGCCCAGTGCAAAGCTCAAACCCAGCCCCATGGCATCTGGCACGGTCAAAATGTCGCTGAACAAAATGGCCGCGTCCAGCGGGTAACGCTCTAAAGGCTGCAAGGTCACTTCAGTGGCGAAGTCGACATTGGTGGCCAAGCCCATGAAACTGCCAGCCTTGGCGCGGGTGGCGCAATACTCAGGCAAATAACGACCTGCTTGGCGCATTAGCCAGACGGGCGTGTGGTCGGTCGCTTGTCGCAAACAGGCACGCAAAAAAGTATCGTTGGACAGGGGTGCAAAACTGGCTGTGGTCATATGAATTCTGAAAATTTCTGTGCGTTTCAATCGAAAACTTGAGCATTCTCGCAGAATGGCTGATGGTCAGTGTGCTTTAGACGAACAGCCTATCAATTTGGGGGTGAGGCCTTGAGTTGGCTGAGGACCCCTTGAATTTCGCCCACACTGGGCAATTCAGACAACAAAAGCACAGATTGCCCCGGGGCATACCATGCGTAAACGGGCACACCATTGCGACCGAGCTGGTTCAGGGCGGCGGTGATTTGGGGGTCGTAGCGGGTCCAATCGGCCCGCAGCAACAAGACATTCTTGCTGGCAAATTCAGCCATCAAGCTGGCGTTGGAAAAAGTGACTTTCTTGTTGAATTGACATGACACACACCAAGCGGCTGTGAAGTCAACAAAAACAGGCCGCCCCTCCTTAAGGGCTGTGTTTACTTTTTCAGCCGACCATGCGTCCCATTGGCCTGGCTTTTTGGCTTGATTGCTTGGCGGGGAACCCGCTTGCGTCTCGCTGGGTGCTTGGGCCTCCACCTGAGTCCACATGGGCCCCCAATGCCAAATCGACAATGCCAAGACGACCACAGCCAAGGCCGCCATCACGCGGCCCACTTTGCCCTTCAGTGTCAAGGCCCAGATTAACAATGACAAACTCAACAAGCAGGCTAAAAATCCAGAGACGCCATCCAAGCCCACTTGCTGCCCCAAGACCCACACCAACCAAATGACAGTGGCGTACATGGGAAACGCCATGAACTGACGGAATGTTTGCATCCATGCACCGGGTCGAGGCAAGAACCTCACCCAAGCCGTATTGAAAGAAATGGCCATGAAGGGCAGTGCCATGCCAATGCCCATGGCCAGAAAAACGGGCAAGGCCTGCCAAGCCGGCAAACCAATGGCCAAGCCCAAGGAGGCTCCCATAAACGGCGCCGTACAGGGCGAGGCAATGACCACCGCAAAAACACCTGACCAAAGTGAATTGGTGATGGGATTGGCCCATTGAAAGCCCGCGACTGAGCTGGGTGCGAACGCGCCAAATTCAAACATACCCGACAGGTTCAAACCGATAACGGCAAATAGCATGGCAAGCGCACCGACCACCCAAGGCGATTGCAACTGAAAGCCCCAACCCATTTGCGATCCGGCGGCCCGGAATGCCAGCATCAATGCGCCTAAAACCAAGAAAGAAATCAGGACGCCTGCGGTAAATGCCCAAGCCGAGAGTTTCATGTCTCGAGGCCGATCAGCCAGTTGTGTGATGCTCAAGAGTTTGATGGCCAACACTGGAAAAACACAGGGCATCAAATTCAACAAAACGCCGCCCAATAAGGCGCCCAAAATGGCCAAGACCCAAGTGGCCCAAGGTGCAGGGGCCAGAATGGGGGGTGCCAATTTTTGGAGGGTGGGCGTCAAGTTGGCGTAGGTGGGTGGCGGATCCGAAAAAGTTTGCCATTGGCCTTGAACGGGTGTGTCTACGGTCCATTGGCGGCCTGAGGGTGCATCGGCCTTGCCCTGCACCAATAACCATGTCATTTGTTGGGGGCTGTCCATGCGTTCGCTTGAAACTTGCAAGCGCACACTTGCATCCGTGGCGATCTCACCAGAATTTGCGGAAGAACGACTGATTTGAACGACAGGTACCGCACTGTTTTGAACCACATTGGCCGTTTGAGGAAACACCGTCCAGTCACTGTTTTGAAGTTCTGGCGGCAATTGCGCCAATGTCAGATCAAGCGTGCGGCCGTCTTTGGAAATCTGGGTCCGGTGCTTGCCCTTCAAAGGCTGCGCTTGCCATTGCAAGGCCTTCTCAAATGCACTTGGGGCCATCGATGTGGTGCCTTTGATGGGCACCCTTAAACTGAAATCACCCTCCTGCGGAATACACTCTTGTTTGCAAACCAGCCAGTTGGCATGCAAATCAATTTGCACCGAAGTCTCGTTGCCCTTAGGCTTGAAGGACTTGCTAATTTGTAGGGGCGTGATCAACAGCAGGGTGTCTTCATAACCATAATTGGCCAGCGGACCGATGGGAATTCGGCGCGGTACTGGCCAAATTAAGTTGCCAGCCACCAGGCCCTCAGGTAATTTCCACTGAAGGTCTGTTGGCAGACCAGAATCACCCGGGTTGCGCCAGTAGGTGTGCCATTGGGGTTGGTGCACCAGCTCTAAGCCCAGCCAAAGTGTTTTGCCAGCTTCAATGCCCTTGGGCGCTTCGGCCAACAGGGTGGCTTTGACTTGGGGTGTTTGAAATGTTTGACCCACGGGGCGTGGGCTCAAAATCTGTGTTTGTGCCTGCCCGTTGAGCGTCAAAAACAGGAGCAAAGCGATACCCACCAACGCACAGCGAAGGTTTAAAAGCAGGTTGCGCAAGCGGAAGAAAGACAAGGGCAAGAACATAAACGCAAAAAGCCTAACTCTACACTGCAAAATCATGCCCTTAAATCCTGCGCCTCTATTAAACTGCGCAGATTGAAAAGCCCCTTAGACATGTCACATCATATTCATTTTTGGTCCGACTTGACCACCAACGACTTTGGCCGCCTTGATACCGCGCGGGCCATTGCCGTGTTGCCCTTGGCGGCCACCGAGCAGCATGGTCCTCATTTGCCTTTGTCCGTCGATGTTGACATTGTGAATGGTGTGGTTCAGTCAGCCATGACCCGTTTGAGTGCAGGTGCCCCTCCGACTGCTGACAAGTTGAACCCGAAAGACTTGTCAATCTTGGTTCTGCCAACGCAAAGCGTAGGACTCAGTCCCGAGCATGCGGCTTTTGCCGGCACGCTCACCTTAAAAGCCGAAACACTGATCCGGCTTTGGACGGACATTGCAGAGTCTGTCAAAGCCGCAGGCATCCACAAACTGGTGCTGTTCAATGCGCATGGCGGCCATGTAGGGGCCATGGATGTGGTGGCCCGCGATTTGCGCGCCCGCTTAGGCATGTTGGTGTACAGCGTGAGCTGGCATCAGTTGCCCTTGCTCGATGAAAAGGGTCAAGATGCCAACGCGCTTTTCACAGACCATGAACATCGCTTCGGTGTCCATGCGGGTGACGTTGAAACATCGGTCATGCTGGCCCTCAAGCCGCATGCTGTGACCATGAGCAAGGCCCAAAATTTCCGTTCAAGCTCTGAAGACCGTGCGCTGTCTTTTCCCATTCTGGGCAACGGCCGCAGCGCCAAGTTGGCTTGGCAAATGCAAGACTACAACGCGGCAGGGGCGGCGGGCAATGCAGCCGCTGCCACCGCGCTCAAGGGTCAGATTTTGTTAGATGCAGCCGGCCGTACTTTGGCCGATTTGCTTTTAGAAATAGACCGATTGCCCGCCAACACCCTCAAGACTTAATGGCCCGTCGCTAAACAAGGGTGCCATTGCCTGAAGTCAAAACTTGGGCAAAACCAGTTCGGTTGCTGTTGGAAAGATTTGCTTGGGGCACTCTCGCGTGGCGTCTAAGCAACCACCCTCGGCATAAACGTCTTTAGGGTCTCTGATGCGCATCATTTGATGCAAGATATTTTGCACTCTGGCGAGGTCTTGCATCGTCTCATGCACGCAAGCTTCAACGATGGCTTCGTCAAGCCACAATTCACCTGCAGCATTGGTTTGCACACCATCACGCCAATGGTAAATTTCAATGCATTTGCTTTGCAATGTGAAAGGCTGATCGCGTTTCCAAAAATTGCTGAACAAGCCGCTGCCGACATAAATCACCCACGAGCCTTCATAGCCTGTCACATCAGACGAGGGCGCATCTGGATTTCGAAACCAAACACGATCACCTGGCACATAAAAACCAGCAGGCAAGGGCGCTTCTAGCGAACCGTACTCATGCAAAAAAACTTCATGGAAGAGGCCAGACCGGATGGCATGTTTTTCATTCACCTGTTGCAGCTGAGCCAGCAGCGGTGGGTTGTGCTGGCTGGCTTCTTGGGCCAAGCCTAACAAGATCACATATTCGGTTGCGCGATAACAAGAAAAATCGTACAGCTTGCCTGTGGCCTCGGGTTGCGTGGCGCTGATCAAAGCTTCGATCAAGTGCGTATGGGGCTGCAGAATAAATCCCGCTTCTTCTTCATACCGCCAAAATTCGCTGGGCCGTTCGGCCGCATTTGTTTTAAAGGCCAGAGCTGTTTTACGGGCATCCAACACAATGTTTTCTCGAACACGCACTGCGCTGCTAAGTGCTTCCAAGTTATTGAATTCAAAGCGATGCGGCGAGACCAGCATGGCCCAAAGGATCTCTTGCTTTAAATTGTTGGCATGCCGGTGCATCGCGAGTGTGTCGCAGGCAGGGGCGTGAAGCTGCATCCAAGCATCGCTCATTCGGCACAACAAGGCGCCAGGGGTTGACGCAATGTCCAAGCCTTCTTTGATGCCATGGGCATTGAAAAAAGCGAAACAAGCAGGCAGATCGCAATGGGAGACTTGAATGCCTGCCGCTTGAGTTGCATGCGAAGTGGCCTGATGCGGATTTTGCATGATTGTCATTCTGACAAGAAAACCAGCGCACCCCTATCGGGGGAAACACTATCAAGCAAAAGTGACCCAGCTTCGATGGTCAGCATGGTCCAAATGCGGTAAGTTATTGTAAGAAAGCAGCATGTGCCTGGATGGCGAAAATACAAACTCCGTGAGCGCCGTATTGCGAATGCGCAAGTTCAGTTCAATGGAAGTCTCTGAGGGCGCTTGGAGCACTTGCCCCACTGCCGTCGAAATAGGGCCGCCACTTGAAACCACCAAGACACGCCCTTGGTGGTTTTCTCGGACATGCTTCAAAACCGCTTGAATGCCTGCTGCAAATTCTGCATAACTTGTCATGCCCTTGGGTTGGGTCTCACCCGCCATCCATTTTTGCAGTGCTGTTCGAAGCAAGCGAAAGTGGTGCTTGTACATCTCTGGCGTATCGGGCTTGGCAAGCGGCTCGGGATGAATGGTTTCAATCAATGCATGGCTGTCGTATTCATTGAGTTCAGGCCAGACTTCGGGCGTATTGTGCAGTTGCGCGCCCTGTGCAATGCCTTCCCAAGTTTGCCGGTGTCTTTTTAAGCTGCCCATGAAAACAGCCTCAAACTTCAGTGCCTCTGCGCCAGCTTGTTCGGCAGCCATTTGTTGCCAATACTCGCCCAAGCGAATGCTCTGCTTCTGGCCCAAGTCACTGAGTTGGTCGTAATCGTCGGCGCCGAAAGAAGCCTGTCCGTGGCGCACTAAAAGAAGTTGTCCCATGGTGCTTAGTCTAAAGCCACATGACCCTTAATGCAGACTGCGGTGTCGCCTGCGACCTACACTTGACCTGTTTGAATTTTCTAAAAGTCATTGTGCAAGCATCCATCCTGCTGTTAAAACCAAGACTGAAGACATGCAGCGATTGAAAACCAGCAATCGCATGCCCTTCAAAAGCCATTCACGCAGCAAGCTGCCCATCACGGCATAGGTTAAATTGCTAACTAAGCCAAACAACATCATGAGCGGCAACAGAACGAAACAACGCTCCAGGGCATCGTCCTTGCCAGCGACCCATCCAGCCACCAATGACAAAGCCAACATCCATGCCTTGATGTTGAGGAATTGAAGCGCAACACCCTGGAAGAAAGTGATCTGCAGTCGACTCTCATCGGCTGTTGCCATCTCGCGAGTGCGCCAAAGTTTGCTTGCCAACCACAACAAATACAAAGTGCCCCCCAGTAAAATTACCCACCGAAGGGCTGGCACAGCCAACACCAAGTTGCCCAAACCTGCCATGCAAATGGCCAACAACAAGCCCCAACCCACAGGCACAGCCACAATGAACTTCAAAGCTGACCGCAGTCCCTGATTGGCAGCCAGAGCCGTAGACAGGGTGGTGTTGGGTCCGGGCGTGAAGCTGGCTGCGGTTGACAGCACCAACAATGCTGTGAACTCTTCAGGGCTGAAAACAAAGTTCATACAAATGCTTTAAGAGAGGTCGTGCGTTGAAAGGCTCAATGAATGAGCATCTCAATTGACTTCAGTGTGTTGAAAGTGCTTCCCATCGCTCTAAGGCCTTGACCAATTCATTGTCTATTTGTGCATCTCGGGCAAACAAGGCTGCGGCCTTGGCAGGGTCTTGGGCAAACAAAGTGCTGTCTGCTAGGGCTGCTTGAACTTCGTTCTGCTCTTTTTCCAAGCCTTCAATCAAATCAGGCAAGCCGTCCAGTTCACGTTGTTCTTTGTAGCTTAACTTTTGTGCGCTTTTCAAAGCGGTCTTGGGCTGCGCAGCTGGCGCTTCGATAGGCTTGGCTTGAGAGGTTGTGGCGGCTTTGTTGGCCGTACTGGACTGCGTCGCCGCCTTGGCCGCCGCCGCCTTATTCTGCGCTTGAATGCTTTGGCTGCGCAGCGATTGGGTGAGCCAATCTTGAACCGAGCCTTCGTACTCTCGCCAAAAACCAGGATTCTCTGGCGTTGCTTCGCAGGCAATGATGCTGGTCACCACGTTGTCCATGAAGGCGCGGTCGTGACTGACCAAGAAAACAGTGCCTTGGTAATCTTGCAGCAACTCCTCCAAGAGCTCCAGTGTTTCAATGTCCAAGTCGTTGGTGGGTTCGTCCAGCACCAAGACATTGGCGGGCCTGGCAAACAAGCGCGCCAACAACAAGCGATTTCGCTCGCCGCCTGACAATGATTTGACGGGTGACGTGGCGCGTGCAGGCGAGAACAAGAAGTCACCCAAATAGCTCTTGACGTGCTGGCGCTTGTTGCCAATTTCGATCCACTCACTGCCTGGGCTGATGAAATCTTCTAAGGAAGCTTCCAAGTCGAGGGCATTGCGCATTTGGTCAAAGTAAGCCACTTGTAAATTGGCGCCTTGGCGAATTTTTCCACTATCGGCCTCAAGCTGTCCCAGAATCATTTTTAAGAGCGTTGTTTTGCCAGCACCGTTGGGGCCAAGCAAGCCAATCTTGTCACCGCGCAGCAGCGTGGCTGTGAAGTCTTTCAAAATGACTTTCACGTCGCCTTCAGGAGAGGTGAATGATTTGCAAACATCTGTTAACTCTGCAACCAATTTGCCTGTAGGCGCTCCTGAAGCAACTTCCATGCGAACGCGCCCCACTTGTTCTCTGCGCGCACTGCGTGTGGCGCGCAAATTTTCAAGTCGAACGATGCGGCTTTGACTTCTTGTTCGGCGTGCTTCCACGCCTTTGCGAATCCAAATCTCTTCTTGTGCCAACAACTTATCGGCCTTCGCGCTGATCACGGCCTCCTGCGCCATTTGCTCTTCTTTGTTGACCTGATATTGGGCAAAGTTGCCCGGATAACTGCGGAAGCGACCGCGGTCCAACTCCACAATGCACGTGGCAATGCGGTCTAAAAATGCACGGTCGTGTGTGATGGCCACTACGCTGCCCTTGAAGTCAATCAAGAGTTGCTCTAGCCAAGCAATGGAATCCAAGTCAAGGTGGTTGGTGGGTTCATCTAGCAACAAAACATCAGGGTACGTCACAAGGGCTTGGGCCAGTGCCACTCGTTTTCGATTGCCGCCAGACAAAGTGGCCACCTTAGCGCCAGGGTCTAGGTGCAAGCGGTGCAATGTTTCATCGACACGTTGCTCCCAGCCCCAGCCGTCGAGTGATTCAATTTGGCTTTGCAACACATCCAAATCGCCCACACAGTTGCTGTAGTCATCAATGAGTTTCATGACAGGGGCGAGGCCGCGCTGCACAGATTCGGAAATGGTGTCTTCCGGTTCAAGCAAGGGCTCTTGCGCCACATAGGCGATGCGAACACCTTGTTGGACATGCATGGTGCCGTCATCGGCGTGCTCCATGCCTGCCAATATTTTGAGAAATGAGGATTTGCCCGTGCCGTTGCGGCCGATCAGGCCGATGCGCTCGGAAGTTTCCAGAGCAAAGTCCGCGTGATCAAGCAGTGCTACGTGGCCGAAAGCCAGCGATGCGTCAAGTAAAGTAATAAAAGCCATGCCGCGATTATCAATGGCAAAAGAAAATTGAAAGGGCGGGCTTGCATACCCTGAAAAATCTGTGCTACATTCATGCTCTTAGCTGTAAAACACATTGTTTCAAGCGAGTCAAATAAGCCCTTAGCTTAATTCTTAAGGCAAGTCCCGAGCAGTTTAAAAAGTTTGAAATAACTTTTTATAAAAGTAAAAAAGCAAATTTTTTTTACCCAGCACAAAAAACCGTGCTAGACTGTGAGGCTTCGCTGAAATGGTTGGAATTCAATCTTCAAGCCTTCAGCAAATCGGATTAAGCCCCGAGCAGATACAAGGCAAACAGTTTAAAAAGTTCCATAATTTTTTAAATTGCTTGCAAAAGCCCTGAAAACGGTGCTACACTGCAAGGCTCCGCTGATCTCAGCGCAGTGCAACAAAACGACACTCAGTGTCAGTCTGTTGCGCTAAAGATCTTTAAAAATATACAGCCGATAAGTGTGGGCGTTTGATGGCGATTGCCAAGTTCTACGGAACTAAGTCTTAATTGGCTTACAAACGCTCATGGAAATAGAAGTGAAGTTCACTTCAATTCCGTTTTTATGAGTTGCTCGAAAGAGCGAAAAAATTCAAGATCGAACTATAGAGTTTGATCCTGGCTCAGATTGAACGCTGGCGGAATGCTTTACACATGCAAGTCGAACGGTAGAGGGGGCAACCCCTTGAGAGTGGCGAACGGGTGAGTAATATATCGGAACGTGCCCAGTCGTGGGGGATAACGTAGTGAAAATTACGCTAATACCGCATACGATCTAAGGATGAAAGCGGGGGATCGCAAGACCTCGCGCGACTGGAGCGGCCGATATCAGATTAGGTAGTTGGTAGGGTAAAGGCCTACCAAGCCAACGATCTGTAGCTGGTCTGAGAGGACGACCAGCCACACTGGAACTGAGACACGGTCCAGACTCCTACGGGAGGCAGCAGTGGGGAATTTTGGACAATGGGCGAAAGCCTGATCCAGCCATTCCGCGTGCAGGATGAAGGCCCTCGGGTTGTAAACTGCTTTTGTACAGAACGAAAAGGTTTCTATTAATACTAGGAGCTCATGACGGTACTGTAAGAATAAGCACCGGCTAACTACGTGCCAGCAGCCGCGGTAATACGTAGGGTGCAAGCGTTAATCGGAATTACTGGGCGTAAAGCGTGCGCAGGCGGTTATATAAGTCAGATGTGAAATCCCCGGGCTCAACCTGGGAACTGCATTTGAGACTGTATAGCTAGAGTACGGTAGAGGGGGATGGAATTCCGCGTGTAGCAGTGAAATGCGTAGATATGCGGAGGAACACCGATGGCGAAGGCAATCCCCTGGACCTGTACTGACGCTCATGCACGAAAGCGTGGGGAGCAAACAGGATT
>SHXD01000054.1 GCA_009693505.1 Limnohabitans sp. | reverse complement strand
TTGTCGCACGCCTTGACAGGGTCTGTACCTGCTGGCAAATAGATGGTGGCAAAAGAGCCCAAGGCACCATGATGCACCACATAAGGATCTGTAATGGGCAGAATGACGCGCACCGAACCAGCGCCTAGCCAAGCGTCAAACCAATCTTGTAAATAAATCACTTTGGGCTGACCATCCATGCCCACTTTGGCATTCATACCGTGGTCGGCTGTGAGAACCACCAAACACCCCATGGCATCGAGTTGCGCCATATAGCCGTCCATCATGGCGTAAAACTCGTTGGCACCCGCGGTGCCTGGTGCGAATTTGTGCTGGATGTAATCTGTGGTCGAGAGGTACATCACATCGGGTCTTTGATTTTTCATCAGCCACACCCCTGCTGCAAAAACAAATTCAGACAAGTCTGCGCTGTACACACTGGGCAAAGGTTTTCCAACTTTGTTCAGCACATCATCGATGCCGTGCTCTGCCACTGAGACCTTGTCTGCTTTTTCTGCAGAAAAACAAATGCCTTTCATGTTGTGACCCAACAATTGCCTTAGCTTGTCTTTGGCTGTAATGACAGCCATTTTGCAACCTGCATCGGCCAATGCAGCCAGCAAAGACGGCGCACGCAGCCACTTTGGATCGTTCATCATGACTTCAACATTGTTGGCGCTGTCGTACAAATAATTGCCGCAAATGCCATGCACACTGGGCGGCGCGCCTGTCACGATGGACAAATTATTGGGGTTGGTAAAACTGGGCACCACACAATTGGCTTGCAAGCCCGTGCCCTCTGCCAATACTTTCTTCATCCAAGGCATGTAGCCCCCAGCCACAGCTTGGCCTAAATAATCAGGCTCACAACCATCCACACAAACCACGACCACGGGTTGTTTGGGCAATTGATAAGTACGATTGTTAACTTGCATCTTATTTTCCCGTTCAGAATTTAACTTGTTGTTCGAGAAGCGTATTTCTCGTAATTTTGAATGGTTCTTTCACGGCTTTTCAGCACGTGTCCTTGCAAAGCTTCTGAGGCCTGCGCAGCGTTGCGTGATTCGATAGCGTCCAAAATATCTCGATGTTCATCGACAGAAGTCACCAGCAGAGAATGGTCTGAAAAATTGCGGCGTCTGAAGAGACTCAATTCCTGAGTCAACTTTCGATACATGCTAATGAGCTTTTTGTTGCCGGTACAGAAAACCATGGCCTCATGGAATTCAATGTTCAATCGGTAGTAAGTGGTTTCGTCAACCACTTTGACAGCTTGCTCCATTTGAACCACCAATTTTTTCAAGTGTTGAAGTTGCTGCTCTGATGCGTTGTTCGCCAATGTAGCGCCCACATGCGCTTCAATCATAGCCCGCAAGTCAAATATCTCTAAGGCCTCATCAAGAGGGACTTGGCGCACAAACACACCGCGATTTTTTTCAAGCTGGACCAAGCCCGCTTCTTCTAAAACACGAAACGCCTCACGCACCGGACCTCTAGAAACACCCAATCGTTCAGCCAATGCTGCTTCAGTCAGTTTGTCACCCGGCCCTAACTCCCCCACATTGATGAGACGCTCTATCTCCTGTTGCACGGCACCCGTCAGGGAATGGTTTTGCAACATTGAAATGGTGGCATTCGCTTCGGAAATGGGCGAGAAGTGAGCGCTTGACTTCATGTTTTCAATCGGCATGCTTCGAATTTGATCACAACTTTGTAAATTGTCAACAATTTACAAAAACTGATTGACATTCGCTAATTCTTCGATTCCAATGAATTTCATGGGTTTGTCACAGCCTTGTCACAACCAAGGCAGAGAGTAGGTTGTTTAACTTGATAAGGATGATGTATGCGCGCACTTTACAAATCAGCACTGCTGGTGGGCGGTCTGCTTTTAGGTTCAATGACTTGGGCACAAAAAACGCAACTCTTGGTCTACACAGCATTGGAAGTGGACCAACTGAAAGCTTATCAAGAGGGCTTCAACAAAGTTCACCCCGATATTGACATCAAATGGGTTCGCGATTCAACAGGTGTGATCACCGCCAAATTGTTGGCTGAAAAATCTAACCCACAAGCTGACGCCGTGATGGGCGTTGCAGCCACCAGCTTGGCTTTGATGAAGAAAAACGGCATGCTCGAGCCCTTCGCGCCGCTGAATTTGGACGCCATCATGCCCCAATACCGCGACAAGGCCAATCCACCCGCTTGGTGGGGCATGGATGTTTGGGGCGCAACCATTTGCTTTAACACCGTAGAAGCCAAGAAACGCAATATTTCAAAGCCTGAGACTTGGAAAGACCTCACCAAGCCCGAGTACAAAGGCCAAATCGTCATGCCCAATCCCGCATCGAGTGGCACGGGCTATTTTGATGTCATCGCTTGGTTGACTTTGTTTGGTGACCAAAATGGCAAAGGCGGCGGCTGGAAGTACATGGACGGACTGCATGAAAACATTGCTCAATACACCCACTCTGGATCGAAACCTTGCAACATGGCCGCAAGCGGAGAATACGTTTTAGGAATTTCATTTGAATACCGTGGCAATGCCAACAAAGCCAAAGGCGCACCCATTGACTTGGTGTTCCCCAAAGAAGGTTTGGGTTGGGACCTTGAGTCGTTCGCCATTCACAAAGGCACCAAGAAATTGGACGCTGCCAAGAAACTGGCCGATTGGGCTTCTAGCAAAGACGCGATGAAACTTTATGGCAAAAACTTTGCTATCACCGCTCACCCTGGCGTGGCAGAACCATTAGCCAACGTGCCAAAAGACTATGAGTCACGTTTGGTCAAATTGAACTTTGAATATGCTGCTGAGCAACGCGAGCGTATCTTGAATGAATGGAACTCACGCTACAACGGCAAATCAGAAAAGCGCTAAATTCATCTAAACGGCCGCCTGGCATTGCCAAGGCGGCCTTTTTTATTGGTCACTCATGTCTGCAAGCCCCTTCATTTCTCTTTCAAATCTCCACAAAGCTTTTGGTCAGTTTGTTGCGCTTCAAGACATTAACTTAGACATATTTCCTGGGGAGTTGGTGTGTTTCTTAGGCCCCTCAGGCTGCGGCAAAACAACTTTACTGCGCATCATTGCGGGACTCGAAGTCCAAACACGCGGCGTCATTCACCAAGCAGGGCGCGACATCACTACAGCCCACCCCGCTGAACGCGACTACGGTATTGTGTTCCAGAGCTATGCCCTGTTTCCCAACCTCAGCGTTGCAGACAACGTGGCTTATGGCTTGGTCAATCGCAAGGTATCGAGAGATTTGGTTCAACAAAGGGTGAAAGAACTTTTGAAGCTGGTGGGATTGCCTGGCAGTGACCACAAATACCCCAGCCAACTTTCTGGCGGACAGCAGCAACGCATTGCTTTGGCACGAGCCTTGGCCACATCGCCAGGTCTTCTGCTGTTGGACGAGCCCTTGTCTGCATTAGATGCCCTAGAGCGTGTTCGACTGCGTGGAGAAATCAGGTCATTGCAACAAAGCTTAGGCATCACCACCATCATGGTCACGCACGACCAAGAAGAAGCTTTGAGCATGGCCGATCGCATTGTGGTCATGAACCATGGCTGCATTGAACAAGTGGGAACACCGACTGAAATCTACAGAGAACCTGCCAGCGCATTTGTGGCAGATTTTGTCGGCCAGGCGACCGTTTTAAATGGCATTGTTTCGGACAACTTATTGCAACTGGGTGAAATGCGAATTCCTTTAACGGACATCCCCACCCAGTCACGCAGTGCGGGTGAAGTCAAAGTGTATTTGCGGCCTGAAGATGTATTGGCCAGGCCCATTTTGGCGGGTGAAGCTTGTGTCTTTTTAGCTACCATTCACGAGATAGAGTTCATGGGTGCTTTCTGCCATGTTCATGTTTTGGCACCCACTCTCTCCAAAGAGCCACTCACTATTTACTTATCGCTCAATTACTTGGCTGAGCAAAATCTACAAGCTGGCTCTACCCTGCCCCTCAAACTGATGCCAGAGCGTCTGAAATTGTTTTGAACCAGACTTGACCCTCGCATGACGTACGTTTTATCCCAAGTGACACAGCGCAAGCATTGGAGCGATTGGATTGGATTCGCGGGTTTAGCCTTGGTGCTCTTTATGCTGCTGGCGTTTTTAGCAGCACCTTTGCTGGCCATTCTTCAACAAGCTGCCCAAGATGATCAAGGCCAATTTGTGGGCCTGGGTAACTTTTTAAGTTACATCCAAACGCCCTCTTTGTTGCAGAGTCTTTGGAACAGCATTTGGGTTTCTTCTTTGGTCACGTTCATTGTGGTGCCATTGGCCTTTGTGTTTGCATACGCCTTGACCAGAAGCTGCATGCCTGGCAAAACTGTTTTCCGATCCATCAGCCTCATTCCACTTTTAGCACCCTCCTTGCTTTCTGCCATTTCTCTCATCTATTGGTTTGGCAACCAAGGGGTCTTGAAAGATGCCATGCAAGCCGTGGGGATTGATCAAATTTATGGTGCGCCAGGCGTGGTGATGGCGGAATGTTTTGCCGTTTTTCCGCATGTGCTCATGATTTTGGTCACCGCACTCACGCTGGCCGATGCACGCCTTTACGAGGCAGCCGATGCCCTGGGCACCAGCCCGCAGCGAAAGTTTTTCACCATCACTTTGCCGGGCGCCAAGTACGGTTTAATCTCGGCTTCCTTGGTCAGCTTTACTTTGGTCATGACTGATTTTGGCATTCCCAAAGTCATTGGTGGCAACTTCAACATGATGGCCACCGATATTTTCAAGTTGGTCATTGGTCAACAAGATTTTTCCAGAGGCTCGGTGGTGGCATTGCTGCTTTTGTCGCCAGCCGTATTAAGCTTTGGTGTAGACCGCTATGTAAGTGCTCGCCAAACGGCCATGTTAAGCGCAAGAGCCGTGGCCTTTTTGCCCAAACCCGACCCGCGTCACGACTTGCTCATGATGTCTTTCTGCATCTTCATTGCATGCCTCATGCTGGCCATGTTGGGCATGGCAATTTTTGCATCTTTCGCCAGTTTTTGGCCTTACAACCTTGCACCCAGCCTCATTCATTACAAGCTAGGTTTGATCGATGGCGATGTAGGCCAAGGTTTTATCAACAGCTTGAAAATGGCATCGGGTACTGCCTTCTTTGGCACCTTGCTGGTCTTTGTCACAGCCTATTTGCTTGAAAAAACCAAAGGCATGAACTTGGTTCGCGCACCCCTTCATTTGTTGGCCGTGATTCCTATGGCTGTGCCTGGATTGGTCTTGGGTCTGGGTTATATCTTTTTCTTTAACATGCCCAGCAACCCATTGCACGGGATGTACCAAAGCATGACACTGCTGACCCTTTGCACCATTGTTCACTTTTACACCACAGGGCATTTAACGGCCACCACGGCACTGAAGTCTTTGGATGCCGAATTTGAATCGGTCAGCGCTTCACTCAAAGTGCCTTTTTACAAGACCTTCTGGCGCGTGACATTGCCCATTTGCACACCTGCCATGGTGGACATTGCCCGGTATTTTTTCATCAATGCCATGACCACCATCTCAGCGGTGGTTTTTTTGTATTCACCAGAAAACAAAGTGGCCGCCATCGCCATTTTGAATTTGGATGAAGCCGGCGACATTGGCGCGGCTGCGGCCATGGCTGTTTTAATTGCACTTATTTCAGCTTTTGCCACTGTATTTTTTGCTTGGCTCAGCTGGTTTGTGGACAAACGAACACAAGCTTGGCGTAGCCGATAATTTTTGATTCTAATCTGATACAGTTTTTAAATCATTTTGAAACAAGAGACACATTCACCATGCAACGCGAAGCCATTCTGCTCACACCCGGCCCCTTAACCACCACCCTGCGCACCAAGCTGGCTATGCTGCGAGACTGGGGATCTTGGGACAGCGACTTTATTGCCATGACCGCTCGGGTTCGCAAAAGCTTGTTGAACATTGTTCACGGACACGACACCCATGTTGTAGTGCCACTTCAAGGCAGCGGCACCTTTAGCGTGGAAGCTGCCGTTGCCACAGTGGTACCCCTCAGGGGTCATATTTTGGTTCTAGACAACGGTGCGTATTGCAAACGTGCGGCCAAGCTCTCCACCATGATGGGCCGAAAAACCACAGTTGTGCCAACACCCGAAGATCAATGCGTCTCGCCCAGTGAACTCGAAGCCTTGCTACAAAAAGACATCAGCATTACGCATGTGGTGCTCATTCACTGCGAAACAGGCGCCGGTGTTTTAAACCCATTGCACGACATTGCCAACGTTTGCGAGAAGCACCACAAAGGCTTGATTGTGGACGCCATGAGTTCATTTGCCGCACTGGAAATTGACGCGCGCACCACACGCTTTGACGCCCTCATTGCCGCCAGTGGCAAATGCCTCGAAGGCGTACCCGGCATGGGCTTTGTGTTTATTCGCAAAGCCATTCTAGACGGTTGCGCAGGCAACAACACCTCATTGGCCATGGACTTACACGACCAATACGTGTACATGGAAAAAACAGGGCAATGGCGCTTTACACCACCGACCCATGTCATGGTGGCCTTGGCAGAAGCCATTCAACAGTTTGAAGAAGAGGGTGGGCAGCCCGCCCGTTTGAAGCGTTACCAAAGCAATTGCAAAACTTTAGTCGAAGGCATGGCCGCTTTAGGCTTCAAGCCCTATTTAGACTCTGCAGTACAGGCACCCATCATTGTGACCTTCCACGCACCAGCAGATGCCCATTACGAATTTAGAAAATTCTACGAAGCTGCCAAGAAGCATGGCTTTATTTTGTACCCAGGCAAGCTCACTGAAATTGAAACATTCCGTGTGGGCTGCATTGGTGCCATTGGCCCCATCGAAATGCAACAAGCTGTGCATGCTGTTGCTTTGGCATTGGATGAATTGGGCATTGCCAGCGGCGCACCTGCTTGAATGTTGTCAATGAAATGAAATTGTAAATTTGCAAAGGACTGATCATGGCCACCTCCAAATTACACCCTGCGCTTAAAGCAGTTGAAAAAAGCGGCGCCCAAAAAGTCAAAGTGGCCGTGAGCGATATCGACGGCATCCTGCGTGGCAAGTACTTGCACATTGACAAATTCAAAGGCGCCGCAGAGCCTTACCCAGCCGGTGGTTTTGGTTTTTGCGACGTGGTGTTCGGCTGGGACTCCTCTGATCAGTGCTATGACAACACCTCCGTCACGGGATGGCAGCATGGCTTTCCAGATGCCTTGGCTCGCTTAGATCTGGACACTGCTCGCAATGTGCCCTGGGACAACAACGTCCCTTTCTTTATAGGTGAATTCATCAACAGCGATGGCACGCCACACCCACTTTGCCCACGTCAAACTTTGAAGAAAGTTATAAAGCGTGCCGCCAAAATGGGCGTGAACCCCATGTGCGGCATGGAGTTTGAGTGGTTCAACTTTTTAGAGAATTCTCATTCCTGGGAAAGTAAAAAAGGCGTAGGGCCAACACCGCTCACACCTGGCATGTTTGGTTATTCATTGCTGCGCATGAACCAAAATCGCGAGTTCTTCAACGCCATTCAAGACGAGATGCTGCAGTTTGGCGTGCCCATTGAAGGCTTGCACACAGAAACAGGCCCTGGTGTTTACGAAGCCGCCATTGCTTTCAGCGATGCGCTCACACAAGCTGACCGCGCCATCTTGTTTAAAACAGGCACCAAAGAAATTGGTGCGCGCTTTGGCATCATGCCCAGTTTCATGGCCAAGTGGAATGCTGCTTATCCAGGTTGCAGTGGCCATATTCACCAAAGCATGAGTGACGGCAAAAAGAATTTGTTTGCCGATGCCAAAGGCCGCCACGGCATGAGCAAAATGTTTGAAAGTTATTTGGCGGGTCAAGTTGCCCATCTCATGGAATTTGCACCCATGTTCTGGCCTACCATCAACAGCTACAAGCGATTGGTCGATGGTTTCTGGGCACCCGTCAAACCAACATGGGGAGTAGACAACCGCACCGCCAGTTTCCGTGTCATTGGGGGCTCGCCTAAATCAACGCGACTTGAAACACGCTGCCCCGGCGCAGACGTCAACCCCTACTTGGCCATGGCCGCAGTCATTGCGGCTGGCTTGGATGGCGTTGAAAAGGGCATGAAGCTCACCGCACCTCCCATTCACGGCACCAATGGAGGGGCTGAAAACATTCCCCGCGCACCCCGCACTTTGATTGAAACAACTCGCAATTTCCAACAGTCCAAAGTGGCTCGCGATTGGTTAGGCGATACATTTGTGGATCACTTTGCTGCCACCCGTGAATGGGAATGGCGACAATGGCTAGATGGCGTGACCGACTGGGAACTCAAACGCTATTTCGAAATTATTTAATTCAACCCTTTAGATCAAACTAGGCATTCTCATGAGCATAGAAAAATTTTCTTTCCCCACGCCCATTCACTTTGGTGTGGGTGCACGCAAATTAGTCGGGCCCCATTTGAAAAATTTAGGTTTCAAGCGCCCCCTCATCGTCACAGACAAAGCGATGGCTGACTTGCCGCTCATGGCTGAATTCATCAGCCACTTAGCAGACTTACAGGTGTCTGTTTATGCAGGCGTGCATGGCAACCCTACAGCATCTCAAGTGACTGCAGGTGGCGAAGCTTTCAAAGCGCACAACGCCGATTGCGTCATTGGCATAGGCGGTGGCGCATCACTTGACGTTGCCAAAGTGGTGGGCTTGTCTGCCACCCACGACGAGCCCATTTTGAAATATGCATGGGACCACCCTAAGGTGCGCAGTATCTCGGGCACCTTGCCCTATTTTGTGGCATTGCCCACCACCTCAGGCACAGGCTCTGAAGTGGGGCGCTCCAGCGTGGTGAGCGAAGATGACACGCACAAAAAGCGCGTTATTTTCCATCCCAAATTGTTAGCACAAACGGTGTTTGCAGATCCAGAACTCACCGTGGGTTTGCCCAGCAAGATCACAGCAGCCACTGGCATGGATGCACTCACTCACAACATCGAAAGTTATTTATCGCCTGCCTACCATCCCTTGTGCGATGGCATTGCGTTGGAAGGCACTCGCATTGGCGCTGCTGCCCTTTACACGGCTGTGCATGAGCCTAGCAACCTCAAAGCCCGCAGCGACATGATGATGTCGTCCATGATGGGCGCTATTGCCTTCCAAAAGGATTTGGGTGCAGTGCACTCTTGCGCTCACGCATTGGGTGCAGTGGTCGACATGCACCACGGCCTGGCCAATGCGCTCATGATCGATGTGGTCATGGCGTGGAACTACGAAGCCGTGCCCGAAAAATTCAAGGAATTGGCGCATGTCTGCAAGGTCCCAGGTGGCGGCAGCGCTTTTGTAGCGTGGCTCAAAGAATTGAAAGCTTCGATTGGCATTACCGGCACTTTGTCTTCGCATGGCGTGAAACCAGAACACATGGCTCGCCTGGTTGAAATTGCCACTGCCGATATCTGCCATCAAACCAATCCACGTCCTTGCACAGCTGCTGATTTTGAAAAGCTGTTTAACGCTGCGATGTAATTCAGGGACGGCGTTTCATGTCTTCTAATTCCAAACGTCTGAAAATTGGCATCTCTGCATGCTTCTTTCATCCAGATCAAGAGCGCCCTATCTTCAAAGGTAAGACGCTTCAATACATTGAGCAGTCGGTAGCGCATTGGGTCATGTCGCAGGGCGACTTGGCGGTCATGATTCCCTCGCCTGAAGGTGATACGCAAGTGGGCGATGCGCAAATCGCTGACTATGCCCAATGGTTGGATGGTGTGGTGCTCATGGGCGGCAGCGATGTGTGGCCCGGCAGTTATGGCGAAGAAGTGATGGACCCGCGCTGGACAGGCGACCGCGTGCGCGATGCTTATGAGAAAAAACTCATTGAGTCATTTGTTGCGGTAGGCAAACCGGTGCTGGGCGTATGTCGGGGCATGCAGATGATCAACGTGACATTTGGTGGCACGCTGTACCAAGACATTAGCACCCAAAAACCCGAGGCCTTGAGGCACCGAGACGGTGTTCAATACGATCTGAACATACACGAAGTTCAGTTTGATCCCTCCAGCAAATTGTCTCAGTTGCTAGGCGGCGCCAAATTGGCCAAAGTCAACAGCATCCACCACCAAGGCGTGAAAGATCTCGCACCCAACTTTGTGGTGGAGGCCTTCTGCCCTCACGACAACATTCCTGAAGCCATACGCTACCAAGGCGCGGCCTATGTGGCAGCTGTTCAATGGCACCCTGAGTTTCACAAACCAGCCTTGGGAACCTTGGACGACAGCCCTATCCTGACTGACTTCTTAAATGCAGCGCGTGTGAAGCAACACGCTTAAATCACATGCATCTTTTTTAACTTGATCTACTCTTGATCATCTCGAGATCTATATTGGACTGTCATGAAATTGCTAGACGTTAACAACCCCGCCACCGAAGAACTCATTACCCAACTTCGCATTGACGATGGCGCAGCCGTGGCCATCAAGGCACAGAAAGCACGCAATGCACAAGCAGCATGGGCTGCCACTCCTCTCGCCCATCGCATGGCTTGCATTCAAAAATTCCGTGATTTGGTTCAAACCCAACTTGATGACTTGGCCAAAACCATGACCCAAGAAACCGGCAAGCCACTGGCGCACTCACGCAATGAGTTGAACGGTTTTTTAGGGCGTGTAGATTTTTTCTTGGCAGAAGCAGAAGGCATTCTCAAAACCGAAACGGTTTATAAGCAAGACGGCATGTGCGAGCAAATTCAGCACATTCCGCTTGGCTTGATTGGCAACATCTCAGTATGGAACTATCCGTGGTTTGTTGGGGGCAATGTGTTTGTGCCCGGCCTTCTCATGGGCAATGCCATTCTTTACAAACCTTCAGAATTTGCCGCCATGAGTGGCTTGGCCATGGCCCGCTTGCTGCACGAGGCTGGCATCCCACAAGACGTCTTTGCCACCCTCATTGGCGCCGCCGACACTGGCAATGCATTGCTGGCACAACAACTGGATGGCTTGTTTTTCACAGGGTCCTTGGCCACGGGTCAGCACATTGCCAATATCATGGGGCCGCGCATGACCAAGCTGCAATTGGAGTTGGGCGGCAAAGATCCTACCTATGTTTGTGCCGATGCCGACCCAGTGCTCGCCGCTCAATCTTTAGCAGACGGTGCCATGTACAACGCTGGCCAAAGCTGCTGCTCAGTTGAGCGCATTTATGTGCACGCGAGCATTCACGACCAATTCGTTCAGGCTTTGGTCGACACCGTTCGAACTTTCAAAATGGGCGACCCCATGGCCGCAGACACCTATTTGGGTCCGCTCACACGCGAACCACAAATCAAAGTTTTAGAAGATCAGATTGCTGACGCCAAGGCCAAAGGCGCGCGGTGCTTGTTAGGGGGTCAACGCAGCAAAGGTCCTATGGGTGGCAAAGGCAATTGGTTTGAAGCCACAGTTTTTGACAAGGTGAACCACAGCATGTCCCTCATGCGCGACGAAAGTTTTGGGCCCATCATTGGCATCCAAAAAATAAATAACGATGCAGAGGCTATTCGCCTCATGAACGACACCGCCTATGGCTTGACCGCAGGCGTTTACACACCCAGCGAACAACATGCGCGCGAAGTACTTTCGCAAGTTCGCGCAGGTTCGGTGTACTGGAATTGCTGCGACCGCGTCAGTCCACGCTTGCCTTGGAGTGGCTATGGCCATTCAGGCATTGGCCTGACTTTGTCGCTCGAAGGCATGGCCACTTTCACACGCCCTAAAGCTTGGCACTTGCGCAGCAACTGACATGCGACTGGCCCTGTTCGACTTAGACCACACCCTGCTCGATGGCGACAGCGATCAGCTGTGGTGTGATTTTCTCATTGAGAAAGGCATGCTCGACAAGGCCATCTTCTCTGCCAAAAACGAAGCCATGGCTCGCGACTATAAATCGGGCGCAGTCGATGTACAGGCATTTTGTGAGTTTTACATTGGCACGCTAACGCTTCAATCACCTGTTGAATGGAAAGCACTTCGTCAAGAATTTTTAAGCACATGGGTAGCACCGCGTTTGTGCGCAGGTGGCAAAGCACACATCAAAGCCCATCAAGCCAAAGGCGATCGAGTGGTCATGACCACCGCCACCAACCGCTTCATTACAGAATTGACGGCCCAACACTTAGGCGTGCAGGATCTCATTGCCACGGAGGCCGAAATGCAGAAGGGTTTGTTCACTGGCAAAACGGCAGGTGTGCTGAACATGCGGGAAGGCAAAGTCACCCGCCTTAAGATGTGGTGCAAGGCGCAAGCATTAGACTGGCCTCAGCTTGAAACTTGGGGCTACAGCGATTCCATCAACGACCTGCCACTTCTAGAAGCCGTTACGCACGCCACCGTGACACAAGGCGACTTGAAGTTAAGGGCGGAGGCCGCCAAACGGGGTTGGCCCCAAATTGAGTGGTTTTAGTCAAGCCGTTTTAACTTTTTAGCCAACACAGGATTCACATGACGAGCACTGTATTCACCGACATTGACTGGGACAAAGACGGCAAGCAAATTGGCACCCTCAACCTGCCCCACTCGCCCGACGATGATGCATGGGGTGTGATTCCGTTTCCCGCTGCTTCCATCAAGAATGGCGATGGCCCTGTCGTGGTGGTCACAGGCGCGGTGCATGGCGACGAGTACGAAGGCCCCATCATCATCTCGGAGTTGATGCGCAACATCGAAGCCCATGAAGTCAGCGGGCAATTGATTCTGCTCCCCACCTTCAATGCCCCAGCCTTGAAAGCGGGCAGGCGCACCTCCCCCATTGATCAACTGAACCTTAACCGTGTTTTTCCAGGCGATGACTACGGCTTACCGACGCAGCAAATAGCACGCTATGTCACCGATCATCTGTTTAGCAAGGCAAATTTCTACATTGACTTGCATGCGGGTGGGCGCTCGTTGTTTATTCAGCCAAGCGCTCATGTGGTCATGGCCGATGGCATGCCCGCTGAGCTAATTCAAGCCAACGCACGTTTAGCGCAAGCATTTGGCGTAGGCATGACCGTTCAAACCAGCAACATGGGAGACTACCGAACCTCTGCAGGCTATGTCACCTCCAAAGGCATTCCCATGCTTGCAGCTGAAATGGGCATGGGCGGCTGGGCCACAGCAGACTCTGTTCGGGCAACACGTGAAGCTACACACAGGGTGCTCAAGCACACCGGAGTTTTGCCAAACATCGAAACTTGTCCAGGCGAAAAAACGCAATGGACACGCATTCATGGCACTGAAGCCTACGTGTTCGCACCCATGGACGGCTACTTCGAAAGACACTTCGCCCTAGGTGATGACATTCAAAAAGGACAAGTGGCAGGTTTAATGCACCACTTAAACCGACCTAACCTAGAACCCGAGGCTGTGTACTTTCAATCAAACGGCACGCTCTACGCCCACGGCTTAATTGGGCAAGTCCGTGCGGGGCAAAATTTGGCGGTGTTGGTTCAGCAAGTTGACTCGCCTATTTAGGCATCATGCGCAGAGCTTGATTAGGTGGCGCGCTGCGCTGCGGTCACGCTAATTTCAACCCCGTATTCTTTTCCCGCCAATCGTGAAACCTCAACCGTGGCTCTGGCGGGCGTTGCGCCTGGTACCACCCACTCTTCCCAAGCACGGTTCATGTCTCCAAAGGTGTCCATGTTGGTCAAATAAATAGTGGCCATCAAAACTCTTGATTTGTCACTGTTGTTTTTTTCTAGCAGGCGGTCAATGCTGGTCAATGTTTGTTGGGTTTGGATGTAAATATCTGGCGCACAGTGGTCGTTAGCAACCTGTCCTGTTAGATACACAGTGCCGTTAAAAGCAACTGCCTCGGACAAACGTTTGCCAGTTTCAAATCTTTGGATGCTCATCAATCAACTCCAATAGGAAAAAGTGTTTTTAATTAGATTTTGGCTGTCCAATGTATTGCGTCAAAATCAGAAGAACTGAAGTGATCAACACAATGATTGTAGAAATAGCGGCAATGGTGGGGTCTACCTGATCGCGCAGCGCGTTGAACATGTTGCGTGTCAAGGTTGAGTTATCGCCACCTGATACAAACATCGCCACAATGATTTCATCAAACGAAGTTAAAAATGCCAGTACAGCACCCGATACAACAGAGAACTTAATTTGGGGCAAGGTGACCGACCAAAAAGCATACAACGGTGAAGCACCCAAACTTCGCGCAACCCGCTCTTGATCCATGTCATAAGATTTAAGCGCAGAGCCTACCACCAACATCACCACGGGAATGGCCAGCATGCAGTGCGCCAAAACCAAGCCCAGCAATGTGTTCACTAATTTAAGTTTCACATAGGCATAGAAAACGCCAATCCCAATCAGAATGTGGGGCACAACCATCGGCGTAAGCAACAGCATCCAAAGCCACTTAACATTTTTGAACCTTGATGTATGAAGACCATAAGAAGCCATCGTAGCCAAGGGCGTTGCCAATAAGGCCGTTAGCAAACCCGCCTTCAAAGAAGTGGCTGTTGCTTGCATCCAAGCCGAAGAATTAAAGTAAGTCTCATACCACTTGAAAGACCATTTTCGGGGTGGAAACTCCAAATACTGCGAGGCAGAAAAAGACATTGGAATGACCAATAAAGTTGGGATAATCAAAAAAATCATCACAACGATAGCCAAGCCATAAAGCCATAATCTGGATTTATGCGTAATTTGCGTGTCTGTTGCCGGCAAGCTGAACCACTTCATGCTGCAACTGCCCGATCTACTGGATTAGAAATTTTTAATAATTTCATAAAAATCCAAATTAACAACGCAGTCATGACTAGCAAAACTACCCCCAGCGCACTGGCAGCGCCCCAATTGAAGAAGATTTCAATGTCGTTGGCAATTCGACTGGACACCATGATGACTTTGCCGCCACCCAGTACGGCAGGCGTTATATAAAAGCCAAGGCACAAGATGAAAACAATCAAAGCGCCAGTTGCCATTCCAGGCATGGCCAAGGGGAAGAACACGGACCAAAATGTTTTCATGGGGCTTGCGCCTAAATTGGCAGCAGCACGAAGATAATTTCGATCGATGGCTCTCATGGAAGAGTACAGCGGCAAAATTAAAAAGGGCAACATCACATGAACCGTTCCAATGAGAGTGCCCAGCATGTTGTGAACCAAAGCAATGGGCTCAGTCCACAAACCCAATTCAATGGCCCAATTGTTAATCAGCCCCTTGCGTTGCAACAACACAAGCCATGCGTAAGTTCGAACCAACAACGATGTCCACAAAGGCAATAAAACAGCAATCATGCAAAGGTTGGCCGCACGCTTGGGCAGTTCTGATAAAAAATAAGCCAATGGGTAGCCAATGACAAGGCAAATTGCGGTGGTCATGATGCTCACCTCAAATGTTGTCCTAAAGGTTCTAAAGTAGGAAGGTTGCTCCCACATGCGCACATAATGTTCAGTGGTGAAGGCACCGGTATCTGACAAAAAAGACAAGTAAAAAAGCCAGCCCACTGGCAGAACCATGGTGATCACAATGAGCAACATGGCAGGGATTACCAAGCCCAGCAACCAAAGTCGCTCAATGCTGTCTGCGCGCTTTAGCGCCAGTGCATTGGACAATGCGCTCAAGAAGTGCCCCCCTCTTCGCTTAAAACCACGGTGTCCTGCACGGATACAGCCAGCCGCAGCAAAGCACCTGGCAACAGATTGGCGTGGTTGTGCAACTCGACTGAAGGCATTCGAACCTGCACTCCGATGTCGTTGGGAAGCTTCACCTCCAAAAGAGAGCTGTCACCTTGATAAACCACATGAGCCAACTGACCTGAAAATTCATTGAACTCTGCGTTTAAATTTTCCTGACCCCCAAGGACCCTCAGGCGCTCAGGGCGAAGCATGAGAAGTGCTGCACCATGACGCGAGTCCTTGTGAAGGGTCTTGAAAGAGAAATTTGAAAACCTAGCGATACCGTTTTCAATATGCACAGGCACAAAAGTAGATTCGCCAATGAACTCTGCAACAAATTTGTTCAGCGGTCTTTCGTAAATGGCGCGGGGCGTATCCAACTGCATGATCTTGCCGAAATTAATCACCGCTATTCGATCGGACATGGTCAATGCTTCACGCTGATCATGCGTCACGTAGACGGTTGTCATGCCTAATTTCTCATGCAACTGCCGCAATTCAATTTGCATGTGCTCGCGCAGTTGTTTGTCTAGCGCAGAGAGCGGTTCATCCATGAGCATGATGCGAGGCTCAAAGACAATGGCTCTGGCCAGCGCCACCCGTTGTTTTTGGCCGCCTGACAATTGGTCGATGCCGCGTTTTCCGAAACCTCCTAAGCGCACCATCTCGAGAGATCGCTCGACTCGCTCTTGGGCTTCTTGCCCTTTCACGCCCCTGATCTTTAAAGGATAAGCCACATTCTCAGCCACAGTCATGTGGGGGAATAAGGCGTAATTTTGGAAGACCATGCCCACACCGCGTTGATGGGGCGGCACACAGACCATCTCTGCATCGCCAAACTTCACACTACCGCCATCAGGTCTTGTAAAGCCCGCCAATACCGTTAGAAGAGTGGTCTTGCCAGAGCCCGAGGGCCCTAGCAAGGTTAAAAACTCACCACTTTTAATTTCCAAATCAACATGATCTAAAGCGTAAGTTGAACCATATTGTTTAGTGATTTTTCCAATGGAGATTGGCAGAGAGGCGTTTTTCACGGGCAATATTAATAATTATTCAGTCAACATATTTTGATAAAGTTCCGAAGCCCGTGCTTCAAATTTGGTATACCAATTTGGATCTATTTGAAGTTGTTTACTAACATTTTCTGGTGACGATGGTAATGTTTTTGCAACAGCCGCACTAATTTGGTCATATGCTTTTTTATTTGTAGGTCCATATGGGATGCGTTTAGTGAACTCTGCCTGATATTGGGGCTTAGTAACTTCTCCTAAAAATTTCATCGCTAAAGCTTTATTTGGGGCTCCCTTTGGAATAGCAAAACATTCAAAATCCCATAGGGCTTGATTAAAAGTGAAAGCTACTTTTCCGCCATCCTTAGCAACAGCGTCAAATCTTCCATTCCAACCAATGACCATGTCTACTTCACCATCCTTCATGAGTTGAGCGTGTTGTGCACCAGAAGCCCACCAGACAGCAATATGAGGCTTTAGTTCCTTTATTTTTTTAATTGCTCTTTCAATCCCTCCTGGCGCTGATAACACCTCATATACTTTGTTTGGTGGAACGCCATCAGCCATCAATGCCGGCTCAAGCATTCCTGCAACGCCCTTGCGGTAAGACCTTTTGCCAGGGAATTTTTTGACATCCCAAAAATCAGCCCATGTCTGCGGGCCCTTTTCGCCATAAGTCTTGGTATTCCATGCAATTACAGTTGAGAAAACATCCGTTCCAACGCAGTGTTCCGTATACATTCCAGGAATAAAATTTGAAACATCAATTTGTTTGTAATCTAGTGGTTCTAGTAAGCCCTCGCTGGCAGCCCTTGCAGCTCCACCAGCACCGCTAGTAATAACGTCCCAAGTGACTGCCCCTGCTTTGACTTTTAGTCTTAAATCAGAGATGTTGGTCCATGTTTCTTCCTTGAAATTTATCCCAAGGACCTTTGCTGAAGGTTGCCAAATAGTCTGACTTTGGGCTTCCTGATAAGCACCCCCAAAAGATACGAGCGTTAGCTGAGCAGCCACATTTCCAGTTGAAAAAATGGCTGCTAACAACGTACTCACAGATATTATTTTTTTTAAAATTTGCTGTCTCAACATTGCAATTCTCCCTTGATTAAAAAGACATAAAAACCAACCAGAACCGAAATTTTTTTTAAACCAGTACAGCTCAAATGTAGAAATTGATTGGCATCCTCCAAAGTGCCATTGCAGAAACTCCACCATACCAATTTCAAAACACCTTCGCAAGCTTAAATTCGCGCCACCACACTTTTGGTCTTGCAATAACTCCCTACCGCCTCCAGCCCTTTCTCGCGACCAAAGCCAGAGTGTTTATTGCCACCAAAAGGCACCGCAATACCTCCCGCAAAATACTCATTCACATAAACCTGTCCAGCATCGATTTGCTGCGCCAGTCGATGCGCTGCACTCAAGTCCTTGGTGAAAACACCTGCTACCAAGCCAAACTCTGTGCCATTGGCCAAATGAACTGCTTCTTCCATGTCGGCGAATGTTTGAATGCAAAGGACGGGGCCAAATATTTCCTGCTGCACCGCAGCATCAAGCAAGGGTACCCGGTCCAACAAAGTGGGCTCGTAAAACCAACCCAGCCCTGTAGCGGGGTCGGCCGAGATTTGGCCACCGCAAAGCACCTGAATGCCTCGCGATTTGGCCGACTCAACATGGCCAGACACACGCTTTAATTGCAACTC
>SHXD01000053.1 GCA_009693505.1 Limnohabitans sp. | reverse complement strand
GGCGGTGCGTTTCATTACGCTTCCGATTTGGTTAGCTTCATTCGCAAAGAAACGGGTGATGACTTTCACATTGAAGTAGCGGCTTATCCTGAAGTGCATCCGCAAGCCAAATCGGCCGAGTCTGATTTGCAGGCTTATGTGGCCAAGGTTAAAGCTGGTGCTAATTCAGCCATTACGCAGTACTTCTATAACTCTGATGCGTACTTTCGATTTGTGGACGATGCGTATAAATTGGGTGTCGATGTTCCTGTAGTGCCCGGCATCATGCCCATTACCAGCTCTTCACAATTGCTGAGATTCTCAGATGCATGCGGTGCAGAGATTCCCCGTTGGATTCGTTTGAGGTTGCAGGGATTTGGCGATGACACAGCTTCGATTAAAGCCTTTGGCTTGGATGTAGTGGCCGATTTGTGCGATCAACTGCGCAATGGCGGAGTGCGTGCTTTGCACTTTTACACGATGAACCAGAGTGCGACGACTTTGGAGTTGTTGAAGCGCTTGGCTTGATTCCGAGATTTACGCAGCTTGATTCCTGAATTTAGAGGCTTTAATTCCCGATTTTACGTAGCTTAATTCCCGAATTTACGCTAATGAGCGACTATGAACATGGCATCGCTCATTCCCCGTCAAATATAAACTCGGCTGCTTGAAGCCCTGCAAGATACCCCTGTGGTTCTGCTTGCAGGGCCAAGACAGGCTGGCAAAACAACGCTTGTGAAGCAAATTGGTGAGCGGCAAGGTTTGCGTTATTTGACGATGGACGACGAACTTGCATTGTTGTCTGCCAAAGAAGATCCGACGGGTTTTATTCGCAGCATTGATTGCGTGGTGATCGATGAAATTCAACGAGCACCAAAGTTGCTGTTGGCAATTAAAAAGAGTGTGGACGAAGATCGCCGCCCAGGCCGCTTCTTGCTAACAGGATCCGCCAACTTGATGGCCTTGCCAACAATGGCCGATTCGTTGGCCGGCCGCATGGAAACGCTGCACCTTTTGCCTTTGTCTCAAAGTGAGATGGCTTTGCAATCTGCCAACTGGATTGACAGTGCTTTTGCGGGTCGCATTTTGCAGTTGAGCGAAGCGTCAGAAGGTAGTGATTTGGTTCAACGCGTATTGCGTGGAGGGTATCCAGAAGCCGTATCGCGGCCAACTCCCAGAAGACGGGCTGCGTGGGCCAAGCAATACATGGATGCCATTATTCAACGCGATGTGCGTGATATTTCAGGCATTGAAAAAATAGATCAGCTGCCTGGTTTTTTAAATGCATTGGCCCAAACCGCAGGACAGATGTGCAACTATGCTCAGCTAGGCGGGCAGGTTAGATTGGATGCCAAAACAGCGGCGAGCTACTTAGGTATTTTTGAGCAAATGTATTTGCTGCAACGTGTTGAGGTGTGGGCACGCAACCGTTTGAGCCGCGTTGTTAAATCTTCCAAGTTGCAGTTTCTTGATTCAGGTTTATTAACTGCACTGCTTGAGTTGAGTACTGAAGAAGTTGAAAAGAACCGCACGCGTTTTGGCAATGTATTGGAGACATTTGTTTTCAGTGAACTTTTGAAACACACCACGACCGCCGACAGCACCTACAAATTGCTTTACTACCGGGACGTTGATAAAGTAGAAGTGGATGTCGTGATTGAAAATTCTGCAGGGCAACTGGTGGGGGTGGAAGTAAAGGCTTCGGCCACGGTGAATCAGCACGATCTAAAAGGACTCAAGAAATTGGCCAAGCTGTCGGGAGACCAATTCAAAATAGGAGTCTTGCTTTACGACGGTAAAGAAACGCTGCCCATGGGAAACAATATTTGGGCTGCACCTATTTCAACGCTTTGGGGTAAAGCGCGGTAATCAGGCTGCGACTGATGAATGGCTAACGCACTGGTTACCGCTCGTCAAAACTCATCACCACTTCTTTGCTGGTGGGTTTTGCTTGGCAACTGAGCACAAAGCCTTGTTCAGCTTCCCATTTTTCTAAAGTGAAGTTTTTTTCCATTTCGACGCTGCCGTGCATCACTTTGGCGCGGCAGGTGCAGCACACGCCGCCTCTGCATGAGTAGGGTAGATCTAGGCCAGCTGCTAAGGCTACGTCCAATATTTTGTCTGTGGCTGACATTTGCATTTGATGTTTCTTACCATCGAGCACGATGGTGAGTGCTACTTCACCTTTGGATTCTGGAGCGTTGCCCAATACCACTTGTTTGCGCTCATTGGCAGGCAGGGCTTCTAAAGTGGGCGAAGTGAATCGCTCTGTGCGAATGTTGCGAGCAGGCACGCCTACTTCTAACAAAGCTTTTTCTGTAGCTTCAATCATCGCCTCAGGGCCGCAGATGAAGACTTCGTCCATGCTGGCTGCTGGCAAGAGGCTGCTCACAATTTCTCTGACCTTGGTTTCGTCGATGCGGCCTTCTAGCAAAGGCACTTCTTGCGCTTGACGTGACAACACATGAATGAGGGTGAGCCTGTTCGGATAACGATCTTTGAGGTCTTGCAGCGCTTCGTTGAACATCACGCTGTCCGTGCGGCGATTTCCATAGACTAAGGTGAATTTGGATTCAGTTTGCTCTTCTAAAGTGCTGGCCAAGATGGACAAGATTGGAGTGATGCCGGAACCTGCTGCAAAGCCCACACGGTGAATGGCGCGTGGGCGTTGGACGATGAAGCGACCATCGGCAGGCATGACGCGCAGCACATCGCCTACCTTGAGTTTGGTTGCTGCCCAATTCGAAAACACACCGCCTTGCACAGGGCGAATGCCTACTTCTAAAGTGCCGTTTTGTGCATATGCATTTTGTGAAGAACTGATCGAGTAGCTGCGGCGCACATCGTTGCCAGCAATGATGGCGCGAAGTGTTAAAAACTGGCCTGCTTTGAAATTGAAACCGCTGCGCAAATCTTCTGGCACTTGAAAAGTGATGGCCACCGCACCTGCTGCTTCGGGTGTGATGTTTGACACGGGCAGATCGTGAAATTTAAAGGCGGTCATGGTGCGAGGTTTTTCAATCTGATACTTTGATAGACATTGTGGTGTCGCATCGTTTTATCAATAGGGTTTGAAATAGTCAAAGGGCTCCATGCAATCGAGGCAGCGGTAAAGCGCTTTGCAGGCGGTGGAGCCAAAGTGCGATGTTTCGGTGGTGTTGTTTGAATTGCATTGCGGGCAGGGCACAGCCAGTAGTTCGTGACGGCCAGGGTTGCTGGCGCTGCGGGCGGCGAATTGAATGATGCTGGTGACGCTCGTGTTTGTTACGTTTGCGCTGTCAGTGTGTGTTTGACAATCATGATCAGCACCACTGTGTGGTGGGGCAATGCCATAGGCTCGCAGCTTTTCTTTGGCCTCTGGCGTGATCCAGTCGGTGGTCCATGCGGGTGCAAGTTGTGTTTTGACTTTACCCTTCAAGCCATGCGCTTGAAGCAAGTTGTGTACGTCGTCTTCAATTTGACCCATGGCAGGGCAGCCGCTGTAGGTGGGGGTGATGACCACTTCCAATTGCTCAGTGCCGTCCATTGCCACACATGTGCGAACATCCCGCAAGATGCCCAACTCACGCAATGTGACCACGGGAATTTCTGGATCGGTCAGCGATTCAAGAAGTTGCCATGCCTGTTCAATAGCGCTTAAGTTTTGCAAAGTGCTTTGCAAAATAGTGGGCGTAGAAGTTGAGTCAAGCATTGGAAATTCTTGCAGCTATTGAGATGTTTTGCGCGCAGGGTTGTAAAAGTGTGACTCACCAAGTGGCATTGGGATGCGCACGCGGTAAGCTTTGCATTTCGGCCAACATGAATCCCAAATGCTCAGAGTGAACACTGTGCTTACCCGTGGGAACAAAGCCACCTGGGGCAGGGCGCTTCAATGTGGCCTCAGTCAAAGCCTGACCCACAATTTGGTTCCAGTCGTTTTGCAAACTGGCCATGTCCAAACCCGTTGCTTTGGAAGCTTCTGACTCGTATTCGGTACTGGTCCAAAACTCTTGCGTGTAAGGCATCAAGTGATTGACAGCGGTTTGAGCACGACCGTGAGATTCTGCGGTGCCATCGCCCATGCGCAACAACCAATCGCGCGAGTGACGCAAGTGGTAACGTACTTCTTTGAGCGACTTGGCGGCAATGGCGGCCAATTGTGCATGCGGTGCATGCTGCAGTTTGTCCCAGACCAACACCATCAGTGCGCTGTATAAAAAGTTGCGAACCAAGGTGGTGGCAAAGTCGCGCTCACTGGCGGATGTGCTCGCAAGCGGAGGGTGATGCGGCAATTCCAATAGCGTGTAGTTTTTGAAATCAGGCACATCGCGAAAGAAAGCCAGTGTGTCTTCGGTGGCACCGTTGCCCAATTGTGCAGAGGCTTCTTGGTACAACAACCTAGCTTGACCAATGAGGTCCAAGCTGTTGTTAGACAAAGCAATGTCTTCTTCCAAAATGGGACCGTGGCCACTCCATTCAGCATTGCGTTGACCCAATACCAATGCGTTGTCGGCCAAGTGCAGTAAATAGTCGATGGGCAAAGTAGTGCTGCCGACCTGCGGTGCTAAATGAGCAGAGGTTCTAACGCCTGAGCTAATCGTAGATTGCGCCGCCGACATTACATGTGCCCCACTTCAGAGGGAATTTCGTAGAAGGTGGGATGACGGTAAACTTTGTCGCTTGATGGCTCGAAGAATTCTGATTTGTCGTTGGGTTCGCTGGCGGCAATGGACGAAGATTGCACCACCCAAATGCTCACACCTTCTTGACGCCGTGTGTAAACATCGCGCGCCATTTGCAAAGCGTGTTGTGAATCGGAGGCGTGCAAACTACCGCAGTGTTTGTGCTCCAAGCCTTGTTTGCTTCGCACGAAGACTTCCCACAAGGGCCACTCTTTGAGAGCGGGGGATGAAGTTGTTTGATCGGCGCTCATGCAGCCTCCTGCAAATTCTTTTGAGCTTGTATTTCTGCTTGCTTGTTGGCATGCGCCAAAGCAGCATCACGTACCCACTGCCCATCGTTCCAGGCCTTGACGCGTGCGCCCAAACGCTCTTTGTTACAGGGCCCGTTGCCATTCACTGTGGCCCAAAATTCATCCCAATCAATCTGGCCGTAATCATGGTGTTGGCGCGCTTCGTTCCACTTCAAATCGGGATCGGGCAAAGTGACTCCCAAGATCTTGGCTTGCGGCACAGTGGCGTCTACAAACTTTTGGCGCAGGTCATCGTTGCTGATGCGCTTGATACCCCAGCGCATGCCTTGCACACTGTTGGGACTGTCGGCATCGGGCGGTCCCAACATGGCCAAGCATTTCCACCACCAACGATTGACCGCGTCTTGCACCATGGCCTTTTGTTCGGCCGTGCCTTGCATCATCACCAACAAGGCTTCGTAGCCTTGGCGTTGGTGAAAACTTTCTTCCTTGCAAACGCGAATCATGGCGCGCGCATAAGGGCCGTATGAACAACGGCATAACGGAATTTGGTTCATGATGGCCGCGCCATCAATGAGCCAACCCACCACGCCCACATCGGCCCAGTTGAGCGTGGGGTAATTGAAGATCGAGCTGTACTTGGCCTTGCCGGTGTGCAGCGCGTCCAACATTTGATCGCGGCTGGTGCCCAGCGTTTCGGCAGCGCTGTACAAATACAAACCATGCCCGCCTTCGTCTTGCACCTTGGCAATCAAAATAGCTTTGCGCTTCAAGCTGGGTGCACGGCTGATCCAATTGCCCTCGGGCAGCATGCCCACAATTTCGCTGTGCGCGTGTTGACTAATTTGGCGAACCAATGTTTTGCGATAGGCGTCTGGCATCCAATCACGAGGCTCAACTTTGCCGTCGGCATCGATGCGCGCATCGAATTGGGCTTGCAAAGATACTTCAGCTTCGGTCAACGCTTTAGGCACTGATTTGAGTGCCGCGTTTTGGGCTGAGTTCTGTATCGAATTGTTCGTGTCCGGTGCATCCGGCACATTGAAGGATTGGGTGTACATGAGCTTCTCCTCGCTTGTTAAGCGTGTTTGAAGCGAATTATATCAATTAACCGACCGATCGGTCGGTTAATTAAATGCAAGAGTTCTAAGGGTTTTCTCTAAAAGTCTCTCTCAGCATCTCAAGCTCCCTAGCCTTCACACCACATTGGGCAAAATGTTGAGGCCAATTCCTCACCACTTTCTGAATGTTGCTCACCAACTCTTTGGCTTCTAAAAGTTTCAAACCAAATGCAGCAACTTCAGAAAGAGCATTCTCAATGCTTGATTCATGCCCGTTAGCACCCACGCGCATTTGCTGGTAGCCCAAACCCTGCGCAGCTGGCAATACATCAAAGGCAGGTGACAAGCGGTAATGGCCTTGATCAGAGCGAATCAGTGCATGATTTTTTTCATGGTCATCGGTGTTGTCAATCAAAATGTTGAACACCATGCGTTTGAAAAGCTGTGCTTGTTGCTGTTTGATCAAGCTGGGCTGTGCGTATCTGCGCAATAGTTGAGAGAGTTCGGGGTAGCCCATGGGTTCGCCGGCTGACCTTAAAACAGTGTGAGCCGACAGCACATGAAGTCGTCTGTTGTCTAAACGATCAAAACGTTCAACCGCTAAAGCATGTCCTTGGGGCAATACCAGCTCACGGGTGTGCGCCACATCAATACCGGCTTTCGCCGCCAAGGTCATGCTGGCGTGTTCAATGAGTGGAGTGTCCCATTCTGAAGTTTCAGCAAACTTCACCACCCATTGTTTGCCATCCATTTCAATGAGTGACTTTGGGTGCGCTCCGCCGAACGATGGACCGGGTTTTAAAAGCTGGATGTCTGCTTTGCTGAGTTTTTCGCCAGCCAACACGTGTTGAATGGCTTGTTGCATCTGCGGCAAGTTTTCAAATGTGGCAATGGCATTTGCAGCCAGGGGTTCGTAGTGAGACTCAATTAAAGAAACGCCAAGCGCACCAAAGCGATCGTGACCCGCAAAGTACAAATACTCCATAAGCGACAAACGCACTGGCTTGAAAATGTGTCTGATGACACGCTCACCCCATCGATCTGGCCGGGCATCGTTCACAGCACCTGCGGCTGCATCCAATTCTTTGGGTAAGTACAAAGAATTGGCGAGGGGCAAATCGTCACTTAAGGCAAAACCCTTTTGCAACCAATTTTCGTCATAAGCAAGACCTACTTTGCGATTGTTTTCTGCAAGGACCAATTGACCAATTAATTGGGGTGTGGCTTGGCCTAACCACCAAAGCGACATTTCTGAAACGGGTGAATATTCGTTATCAGCCATGCACATTCCTCTTGGGTCGCTTGAGCATGCGTAATTCTTGGGCTAAGGCTTGCGCATCACTGGCCGGGTTGGCCAAATGGCGCAGACCCTCTTCAAGACCTGCCAGCCAAAGTGCAGTGGCATAAACGCCCATGCCTACCTTGGGATCGCCTTTTTCCATACGCATAAGCGTGGGCACAGACACATTCAGCCGAGCTGCCCAGTCGCGCAACGACTCTGCTCTGCGCAGCCTAGCAGTGGACAAATGATCACCCAGTTGAACCAAGGCCGCCTGAACGGCGGAAGGCAAGGTGGTAATGGCTTGAGACGGTTTTGACATTTTTGTTAAATTTTAATTGAACATATCAATATGTATGTTTAATCATATGTTAACAAATCATTCGTGTCATCAGAAATTTAATACTTCGCTAGAAATAGTTGCTCAAAGATTTCTCTCGCCTTGTTCTGTTGGTTTTAACTGTGTTCTACAGCCCAACTGTGTCCCGTGCCTCGCGCCAAAGCTGGGCCTACCATTTCCATGGCTTCCCGCAGTTTGTCTTTGAGAGTGAAGGGCGCATTGACTACAAACATGCCGCTGGCAGCCAATCCGGCAGTGCTGCCGTCTGTGTTCCGACCGATAGACAAGGTGAGGTTGATCCAAGGTCTCTGAGCATGATTGCTCAAGGTGCGTAAGCGCTTCGGCAAATCGTGCGCCTCAGGCCTAGGAATAATGGGGTACCAAACCAAGTATGTGCCGGTGGCAAAGCGCTTCAAGCAATCTTGTATGTTAGCGGCCACTTTCCCGTAATCGCTTTTAATTTCGTAACTTGGGTCCATGAGCACCATGGCGCGCTTAGAGCCAGCGGCCGAAGGAGGTGGTGGCAACATTTTCTTGAGCGATTCGAAACCATCTTCACGGGCAATCATGATGCTGCGGCCAGCATCTAACTGGGCCACGTTAGAGGCCAGCGCTTTGCTGTCAGTAGGGTGCAACTCAAACAAACGCAATTTGTCGCGAGCGTCTTTTCGCAGCATGGCGTGAAGGATGAAAGGCGAGCCAGGATAGAACTTGGCTTGGCCGTTTGGATTGAAGCTGGCAATCATGTCTAGATAGGCCTGAAGCGCTTCTGGAATGGGCTTTGCGTCTTTTCCCTCGGCAGCTTCGTCGAGCTTACTGAGGAGTTTGAAGATGCCGTCTTGCGCTTCACCGCCAGTTTCGGAATAGTCGCCGTCAAGTCTGTAAAGACCCGCACCCGCATGGGTGTCAACGATGGTGATGCCGCCCTCTTTTTGCTGCAGATGCTGCAAAGTGGCAATCAAGGTGAGGTGCTTGATGACATCGGCGTGGTTGCCGGCGTGGAAGGCGTGTCTGTAACTGAACATGGATTGATGGTAACCCTTCTTTTTGCGTTTCTGGGGGAGCGGTCTGGAGGGCGGCGGTGGTGTATAGGGTGACGCTCATCTTCGCTTTAATCAGAACTTCGCTTACACCCCATACCCCACCACCACCCTCCAGCCCTTTAGGCGTGCCTGCAGTTCTGGGGCAGCGATAGTGCAGGAGGGCTTAGATTGGGTAGGGGTGAGAGAGAAGTTCTGAGTAAAGCCGAGATGAGCGACCACCCCTATCCAATCTAAGCCCTCAACCCCAGAAATGCCTCAAACCCCTTGCCAAACCCAATTTGACTGGTATAAAATCGAGGGCTTCGCAGCGCATTAGTGATCCCGCGGCGAAGGGCTTTTAGTTGTTTATAAAAGCTAAACCCACCTAAGAGATTCCCACAAGAGGAACACCGACCGTGGAAAAGGATCCAACAAACCTTCTTTTAAAGAGAAAACTCATGACCAAAACGTTCAGCGCAAAACCCGCTGACGTGACGCACGAGTGGTTTGTGATTGACGCGACCGACAAGGTCCTCGGACGAGTAGCCAGCGAAGTTGCTCTCCGTTTGCGCGGCAAACACAAGGCCATTTATACGCCTCACGTCGATACTGGCGACTTCATCGTCGTCGTTAACGCAGCACAACTTAAAGTGACTGGCACCAAGTCTTTAGACAAGGTGTACTACCGCCATTCTGGTTATCCAGGCGGCATTACAGCCACTAACTTCCGCGACATGCAGTCCAAGCACCCTGGACGCGCGCTCGAGAAGGCCGTCAAGGGCATGTTGCCCAAAGGTCCTCTGGGCTACGCCATGATCAAAAAACTCAAGGTGTACGGTGGCGCTGAGCACCCCCACACCGCCCAACAGCCTAAAGTGCTGGAACTTTAAGGAGCCTTGAGAATGATTGGTGAATGGAACAATGGCACCGGCCGTCGCAAATCTAGCGTCGCCCGCGTGTTTCTGAAAAAAGGCACTGGCAAGATCACGGTCAATGGCAAGGACATCCAAGCCTACTTTGGCCGCGAGACTTCGATCATGATCGCTAAGCAACCCCTGTTTTTGACAAACCATGTCGAGTCTTTCGACATTCAAATCAATGTGCATGGTGGCGGCGAATCTGGTCAAGCTGGTGCAGCTCGTCACGGCATTACACGTGCCCTGATTGACTATGATGCTTCTTTGAAGCCTGCGTTAAGCCAAGCTGGTTTTGTCACACGTGACGCCCGCGAAGTTGAACGTAAAAAGGTCGGCTTGCACTCTGCCCGTCGCCGTAAGCAGTTCTCTAAGCGTTAATCGTTTACTGGCTGGTTCAAGAAAACCGTTCTGTTTACTCAGAGCGGTTTTTTTTCGTTCGCTTTTTTTCTGGGCGGTGGCGGGGTATGGGGTGACGCTCATCTTCGCTTGACTCAGAACTTCGCTTACACCCCATACCCCGCCACCACCCAGAAAAAAGGGTCGTTGTAAGCGGGGGAGTTAACACCAAGAACGTAGTACTGGAAGAGGTGGTGCTGGTGTTCGGACGCGCGACGTTCTGAGTAAAGCGAAGATGAGCAAGTCCGAATACCAGCGCCGCCTCTTCCAGTACGGACCGAAGGAAACCCCACAAAAACCAAACAAAGAGCCCCTTCTACCAAGGCAGTTATTCAAGATTAATTGTTGACCAATCCACTATACTACTCACCTAGTTCCCGGAGAAAAACCCATGAGCGCCTTAGCCGAAACAATTTCTACAGAAATGCCTGAAGCCATTGTCTTTACAGACAGTGCTGCCGCCAAAGTAGCAGACCTTATTGCCGAAGAAGGCAACCCAGATCTGAAACTGCGTGTGTTTGTGCAAGGCGGTGGTTGCTCCGGTTTTCAATACGGCTTTACCTTCGACGAAATCGTCAATGAAGACGACACCACCATGACCAAACATGGCGTGTCATTGCTCATCGATGCCATGAGCTACCAGTACCTTTTAGGCGCCGAGATTGATTACAAGGAAGACCTGCAAGGTGCGCAGTTTGTGATCAAGAACCCCAACGCCACCAGCACTTGCGGCTGCGGGTCCTCTTTTTCAACCTGATCAACTCAGATTGATGCAGGGCTATCTGGGAAAGATAGCCCCTAATACACGGGCGCCTATGGCGCCCGTTACGCTTTCTAGGCTGCCTGTTTCTCGCTTTGTGGTTTTGGCGGCCAGCCACGCAAAGGCTGCTGCTTCCACTTGCAAAGGCGGTAGCCCGTGTACTTCCGTAGAGGCCACTTGCAGACCAGGCAAATGCGCTTGAAGGCGCGACATCAGATAACCATTGAGTGCGCCACCACCACACACCCAAAGTTGCTTCGCATCAGGTGCATGACATTTTAAATCGTTTGCAATGGCCAATGCCGTGAATTCGCAGAGTGTGGCTTGTACATCGACAGCGGTAAATCCAGTTCGCAAATGTTGCTGCAACCAGGTGGCGTTGAACAAATCGCGGCCCGTGCTTTTGGGGGGTGTTTGATGCAAGAAGGCTTCGGTCAGCAAGCTTTGCAAGAGTGCTGGTATGACCTTGCCTTGTGCCGCCCATACGCCATTGGCGTCATAGTCTTTGCCTTGGTGCAAATGAACCCAATGGTCCATGAGTGCGTTGCCGGGGCCGCAGTCAAAACCAGAAATGAGGGGGCTGTGAATGTTGGTCGCTTCAACCGAGTTTTGATTTGAAGCGGCTCGCAAAATACTGATGTTAGAGATGCCGCCAATGTTCACAACGGCCACCGTGTGTGTGCTGAGGCCGAAAATTTCTGCATGAAATGCGGGCACCAAGGGCGCGCCTTGTCCGCCTGCAGCAAGGTCGCGTGTTCTGAATTCAGCGACTACATCAATGCCAGTGAGTTCAGCCAGAAGGGCCGGGTTGTTAAGTTGCAAGGTATAGCCTACTGCGCTTTGGCCGGTGCTGGGGTCTGCGTCAAATTCAAGTGGGCGGTGACGCACTGTTTGGCCATGTGCGCCAATTGCTTGAATGTCATTGGCTTGCTTTCCGCTTTCATTCAGCAAGGCGTGAACCACTTTGGCATAGGCTCTTGCTAAGCGATTGCCAGCCAATGCAGCGCGATGCAATTCGTTGTTGCCGGGTGTATTCAGACTGAGAAGTTCTGCGCGAAATTCGGCGTCAAATGGCTCAAAGGCATGCTGCATTACTTTCAGTTGGCGCGTGTCTGACAACACAGAAGGAGACACGTTATGTTCAACCGAAACGCCACGCGGAGCGCCATCTTGCCATTGGAGCAACACACCATCGACACCGTCGAGCGAGGTGCCAGACATCAAGCCGATGTAGTAATGCAAGTGATCTTGGGTCACCGTTGTGATCGGTGGGGAGGGTGGCGAAAGAGGGGGCGAGGAGGAGGTCAACCTGGCCCCTGCCAAAGGTGAAATTTATTGAACGTTGCCTTGGCGCATTTGCGCCGCAGCCATCAACTGTGAACGGGCGTATTGAGCACGTTGGTTGAACTGTGGGCGAAGCGCCGCAGAGATAGGTTCAGAAGAACCCTGTTGGGCCAGCGTGAGGGGGTCAACGTGGCGGCCATTGATGCGGAACTCAAAATGCAAATGAGGTCCGGTGGCCCAACCTGTGGAGCCTACCGCGCCCAAGTTGTCGCCTTGCTTGACTGCTTGACCTTTGCGCACACCAATTTTGCTGAGGTGCGCATACACAGTGCTTTGGCGGCCATTGTGTTGCACGACCACCATGTTACCGAAGCCGCCTGAAAAGCCGCTTTCAACCACAACGCCATCGGCCACTGAAATGACGGGGGTGCCCGTAGGTGCTGCGTAGTCAACGCCCAAGTGCGCGCGCTGTGTGTGGAAAATGGGGTGCTCGCGCATGCCAAAGCCGCTGGTGCGGCGTGAGTAAGGCATGGGGGAAGCCAAGAATGCACGGCGCAGGCTGTCGCCGGTCATGGTGTAGTAAGCACCTTTTTGGCCGGGTTCTTGAAACCAAACTGCGTCGTAAGTTTTCTTGTCATTGGTGATTTCTGCACTGAGCAAACGGCCAGCGCGCAAAGGTTCGCCCTCTGCTTCAAGGGTTTCGTAAACCACTGAGAAAACAGCACCTTTGCGCAGTGCGCGGTGGAAGTCAATTTGACCGGAAAACACATCGGCCAATTGGCGCGTAACGTTGTCTGGCAAACGGGCTTCGTCTGAAGCCGCGTAAAGAGAAGAAGCAACTGTGCCACCGGTCATGCGAACGCTGGCAGTCAGGGGTGCTGTATCGGTGCGCACGCTGAATTGGTTTTTGTCATTGCGCGTAATGACCATGCGCTGGAATTGGGAGTCGTTGTCGTTTTTGAGCCAGCGCGTGGTGAGCGTGAGCAATTGTTGTTGCTCGTTGGCCTCGACAGAGACGTTGCGTCCAGAGCGGTTGAGCAAAGCTTGGCGAACTTCGGGTGTTTGGCGAATGTAGGCGGCAGCCACTGAATCTACCAGTCCTAAACGGCGCAACAGGCTTTCGGCGGTGTCGGTGCCACGGGTGATGTCGTTGCGATAGAGCTTGAGGGTTTTTTGTTCTAGATCAGCAACTTGCTGATCTAGATTGGGTGTTTCTAAGGTTTCAACCAAGATGCGGACGGGCAAATTGGAAGCATCGGGGCCGAGATTGGCAACCGCAAATGCACCACCACCACCGCCCAACAACACGGCAGCCACAACTGCTGTCACGTGTTTGGGATGACGCGCAACAAAGGCCCGCAGCGTTTCGCTGTGGACTTTGGCCAATACCCACAACACAAGCGTGTAAGGTTTGGCAATCGTCAAAAAGTGCTTGATGAAATTCATGCGTTTCGTAAAAACTAAACAATGCTTTTGAAGGGCATCCAACAATAGCAAGGACAACCCTTAAAATAGGGCAAACAATTCCCACCATTCTAACGCCAAAGACGCTGGTCGAATACTGGAAAACCCTAATGAATTCAACCGTTCCGAACCAATTTCCAGTGACAGATGCTGTAGAAGAGGCTTTGGCAGTTACTTTAAGGGGCTGCGATGAGCTGATTCCGCAGGATGACTGGGTCAAAAAACTGGCCAAATCTGAAGCCACTGGGGTGCCTTTGCGCATTAAGTTGGGCCTGGACCCTACGGCGCCCGACATCCACGTGGGACACACCGTGGTGCTGAACAAAATGCGCCAGTTGCAAAATTTGGGTCACCAAGTCATCTTTTTGATTGGCGACTTCACCAGTCTCATTGGCGATCCTTCTGGCCGCAATTCAACTCGGCCGCCTTTAACGCCTGAACAAATCAAAGCCAATGCCGAAACGTATTACCGCCAGGCCAGCTTGGTTCTTGACCCCACCAAAACTGAAATTCGCTACAACTCCGAATGGAGTTTGCCGCTGGGGGCCATGGGCATGATTCAACTTGCGGCCAAGTACACCGTGGCGCGCATGATGGAGCGAAACGATTTTCACGATCGTTTCAAGGCCGGCACACCCATTAGCGTGCACGAGTTTTTGTACCCGCTCATGCAAGGTTATGACTCGGTGGCTTTGAAGTCTGACCTTGAGTTGGGCGGCACCGATCAGAAATTCAACTTGCTGATGGGCCGCCATCTGCAGGCCGAGTACGGCCAAGAGCCGCAATGTATTTTGACCATGCCTTTGCTCGAAGGTTTGGATGGCGTGGACAAGATGTCCAAGTCAAAGAACAACTACATTGGCATTAGCGAAGATGCCAACACCATGTTCGCCAAGGTTTTGTCTATTTCGGATGTGCTCATGTGGCGTTGGTACACACTGTTGTCTTTCAAGTCCATGGCCGACATTGAAACTTTGAAGAAGCAAGTGGCGGAAGGTCTGAATCCAAAGGAAGCCAAAGTGGCTTTGGCCAAAGAAATTACAACGCGCTTCCATGGTGCTGCGGCAGCCGATGCAGCCGAACAAGACTTTATCAATCGCAGCAAGGGCGGTGTGCCCGATGAAATTGCAGAAGTGAATTTGAGTGGTGCACCTTTGGGCATTGGTGCTTTGCTCAAGATGGCGGGCTTGGCGCCTTCTTCGACTGAAGCGGGCCGTTTGATTGAGGGTGGCGGTGTGCGTGTGGACTCTTCTGTTGTGAGCGACAAGGGCTTGAAGTTAGAGGCTGGCACTTATGTGGTTCAGGTGGGCAAACGCAAATTTGCGCGTGTGCATTTGAGTGCTTGATGCGCTTGATTTGATCTGACCCCCATTGTTGTTTCCCTGCCACGCATAATCGAAGCATGAACGAAAACAAAAACGATTTTTCGAAGCTGAGTTTGTCGGCTTCGATGTTGGGCAATTTAGAGCAGTTGGGCTATTTGCAGATGACGGCCATTCAGGCGGCCAGTTTGCCTGTGACCTTAGCCGGCAAAGATTTGATTGCGCAGGCCAGCACGGGCAGTGGCAAGACGGCGGCGTTTGGCATTCCCTTGGTTGAAAAAATTCTGCCTGCTGACTTTGCGGTGCAGGCCATGATTTTGTGCCCGACTCGTGAGTTGGCTGATCAGGTGAGTCAAGAGATTCGCCGGTTAGCAAGAGCTGTGGGCAATGTGAAGGTGGTCACTTTGTTCGGTGGTGTGGCGCTGCGCGGCCAAGTGCTGAGTTTGGAGCACGGCGCGCACGTGGTGGTAGGCACACCGGGTCGCATCATGGACCATTTGGAGCGTGGCTCTTTAAAACTCAAGGGACTTCAAACCTTGGTGCTAGACGAAGCCGATCGCATGCTCGACATGGGCTTCTTTGACGACATTGCTACCGTGGCCAGACAGTGCCCTGCTAAACGTCAAACGCTTTTGTTCTCTGCTACCTATCCTGAAGGCATTGCCAAGTTGGCGACGCAGTTCATGAAGGATCCGCAAACTGTGAAAGTGGAAACGCAGCACAGTGCCAACAAGATCAAGCAAATATTTGTGCAGGTGAAAGAGTCAGAGCGTTTGCATGCAGTATCGATGGTGCTGAATCATTTCAGGCCTACCTCCACGCTAGCCTTTTGCAATACCAAAGTGCAGTGCCGCGATTTGGTGGCAGTGCTTCAAGCGCAAGGCTTCAGTGCGCTGGCGCTGTATGGTGAATTGGAACAACGTGAACGCGATCAAGTGTTGATTCAATTTGCCAACCGCAGTTGCTCTTTGCTAGTGGCCACCGATGTGGCTGCGCGCGGCTTAGATGTGGCGCAATTGGAGGCAGTGATCAACGTGGATGTCACGCCGGATTCTGAGGTGCACATTCACCGCATTGGCCGCACAGGCCGCGCTGATGCAGAAGGCTTGGCTGTGAGTTTGGCCAGCATGGATGAGATGGGCTATGTGGGCAAGATTGAAGTATTGCAAGGCCGTGAGTCGATTTGGCAAGAGCTGAATACGTTAACGCCTGCTGGTAAAGACATCCTGGTTCCCGCCATGGCCACGTTGCAAATTGTGGGTGGGCGCAAAGAAAAAATTCGGGCAGGTGATGTGTTGGGCGCTCTCACTGGTGAGGCTGGTTATACCCGAGAGCAAGTGGGCAAAATCAATGTGAATGAGTACTCCACTTATGTGGCGGTGTCACGTGATATTGCGCGTGAGGCTGCGGATAAGTTGTCGCGTGGCAAGGTTAAGGGCAAGTCGGTGAAAGTGCGTTTACTGGAAGATGCTTCTGGCATTGAAAGCGAATAGATGAAGCCTTTGTTGAGTACTTAACTGACACTCAATGTAGGCCCATGAATCAAGGGCTCGAAGCATCATGGCTCGATGCTCTTTACATGCGGTCCCAATAAAAGCCGTGCAAATTATTTCAAACATGGCAAAGTGCTTGAATTCGCTCAACAACTTGAGTGGACGAATGAGATGGTTTGGCAGGATGTTCGCCACAACTACAACGAGGTCCGCATGAGCGGCTTGGTACCTTTAGAAGGCAAAGTTTACGCAGTGGTGTATTTTGTGTGCTGAATCTACCCGAATGATCAGTTTGCGAAAAGCAAATAACCGAGAGATTCAGCCATATGAAAAAAAACACTCAAAACCCAGCACCTAGAAAATACGACTTGTTGTCTGATGAGGAAGACACAGCAATCACATTGGCTGCACTTAGCGATCCAGATAACCAGCCTTGGACAGACGAAGAATTTGCAAAAATCAAGAAATTCTATAGATTTGGCGATGTTATGCCGAACGCTTCAGATCGTTCAGCCAAGTAAATCTAGCGCATCAGAGTCAATAGGGGTTCTTAAATCCCAACTTCCGCAAGATCTCAATTTCATGCGCCTCCATGACCTCTGCATCGGCCTCACTCGTTTCATGATCCCAACCCTGCGCATGCAAAGTGCCATGCACTAACAAATGCGCATAATGCGCTTGCAATGTTTTGCCTTGCTCGCGTGCCTCTTTTGCCACAACTGGCGCACACAAGACCAAGTCGGCCATCACCATGGGTGACTGCATGTAATCAAACGTCAGTACATTGGTGGCGTAGTCTTTTTTGCGAAACTCACGATTCAAACGCTGGCCTTCTTCGGCATCCACAATGCGCACCGTGATTTCGCCTTCATGCGCCAGGCTGTGACGAATCCAACGAGCAACTTTGTGGCGAGGCAAGGCGGTGCGATGGCGCGCTGCGTAGGGGACGTCGCCAAATTGCAAGGACAAGTTAAGAGTTGGAAGTGCCATTATTTTTTAGCTTGTAATTTCAAGCGTCTATTGATCGACTGCGCACCGTAGTTCTTTGCGCATCATAAGCATCCACAATGCGCGCCACCAAAGGATGCCGCACCACATCCGCACTGGTAAACCGCGTCATGGCAATGCCCTTAACCCGCCTTAACACCCGCTCTGCATCAATCAAACCACTCAGTTGCCCTTTGGGCAAATCGATTTGACTCACATCCCCCGTGACCACCGCTTTGGCGCCAAAGCCAATACGCGTCAGGAACATTTTCATTTGCTCAGGTGTGGTGTTTTGCGCTTCGTCCAAAATCACAAACGCATTGTTCAAGGTGCGGCCGCGCATGAAGGCCAAGGGTGCCACTTCAATGGCGTTGCGCTCAAAGGCTTTTAGTACTTTGTCATGGCCCATGAGGTCGTAAAGCGCGTCGTACAGGGGGCGCAAATAAGGATCGACTTTTTGCGATAAATCGCCAGGCAAAAAGCCCAAACGCTCGCCAGCCTCCACGGCAGGGCGGGTTAAAACAATGCGCTGCACACTGGCGCGCTCCAAAGCATCTACTGCACAAGCAACCGCCAAATACGTTTTGCCGGTACCCGCAGGCCCAATGCCAAACGTAATGTCGTGCGTGGCCATGTTGTCGATGTACAAGGCCTGCATGGGCGTTCGGGCTTTCAGGTCAGCACGGCGCGTTAAAAGGGTGGCAGCATCGGGGTTGTTGGCCACTTCGGGGTCGCCCGTCATCATGAGTTGAAGTGCGTCTTCCTTGATGGGCCGATCGGCCATTTCATAGAGCGCCTGAAGTAATTCCAGCGCTTGGTTGGCCCGTGCCTTGTGGCCATCAATTTTGAACTGCTCGTGCCGATGGGCAATTTTAACCTGCAGGCCCGCCTCAATGGTGCGCAAATGGGCGTCCATGGGGCCGCAAAGATGCGTCATGCGGGTATTGTTGTGCGGCGTGAAGTTGTGTCTGACAATCAAGCTGATAATCCTAAAGAAAATAGACAAAAGCCCAAATGGGGCATTGTCCGTACCCATAATGATAGGCACTTATCTGATGAAGAAGAACGGCACGCCATGATTGGTCAGTTAACAGGCACTTTGATCGACAAAAACCCACCTGAGGTGGTGGTGGACTGCCACGGCGTGGGCTATGAGGTGAGTGTGCCCATGAGCACGTTTTACAACCTGCCTGCCTTGGGCGAAAAGGTGAAGCTGCTCACACATTTTGTGGTGCGTGAGGATGCGCAGCTGCTGTACGGCTTTGCCACCACCGAAGAGCGTGCAGCTTTTAAGCAGCTGATTAAAATTTCAGGCGTGGGACCGCGAACGGCTTTGAGTGTGCTGTCAGGCATGGGCGTGGCCGATTTGGCACAGGCCATTACGCAACAAGAACCAGGCCGTTTGATGAAGGTGCCAGGCATTGGCAAAAAAACCGCTGAACGCCTGTTGTTGGAATTGAAAGGCAAACTGGGTGCCGACATCGGACAGCCAGCAGGCACTTCTCACGATCACGCCAACGACATTTTGCAAGCCCTGATCGCTCTGGGATACTCCGACAAAGAAGCTGCGGTGGCGCTCAAGTCTTTGCCACCAGACATCGGTGTGAGCGATGGCATCAAAATGGCGCTCAAGGCCTTGGCCA
>SHXD01000052.1 GCA_009693505.1 Limnohabitans sp. | reverse complement strand
GGCTTGTGTATGAACGATTTTCGGAGCTTTTTGATGTTTCATCATGATGCTCGTTGTTGCTGCAAACGCAGTTTGAGTTGTGGCAAAAGACCACCGGCTTCCACCATGGCCACTAAAAATTCAGGAATGGGATCGCAGGCAAGGCGTTGACCATTGGCTCGCACCACAGTCCAAGTCGAAAGATCCAGCGAGATTTGTTCGCCCTCTTCCAAAGCCTCAGCGTCTTTGCATGTCAATAACAAGAGCCCCAAATTAAACGCATTGCGAAAATACAAACCGCCATAGGACGGCGCTATAACCGCCTTCACGCCCAGCTTGACCAAGGCATCCGCAGCCTGCTCTCTGGAAGAGCCAATGCCAAAATTAGGTCCAGCGGCCAGCACGTCACCCGTCTTCACGTGCGCCGCAAACTCAGGCCTCACACCTTCCAAACAATGCTTGGCAATGTCGTGAATGCCTAACTTCATGTAGGCACCTGGCGCCAGTTGGTCGGTGTCAACATCCGCACCTAATTTCCATACGCGGTGATGCTCGCTCATGCCAAGACCTCCCTGGGGTCGGAAATACTGCCGTGCAAGGCCGATGCTGCGACGGTGTAAGGCGAGGCCAAATAAACTTGAGCTGTGGCAGAACCCATGCGTCCCTTGAAGTTGCGCGCTGTGGTGGCAATCACATTGGCACCATCGGGAATGCTACCGCCATAACCAGAACACGCTCCGCAAGAAGTCGGCAGCACCTCAGCGCCTGATTGACGAAGGGTCTGCATCACGCCCTCGCTTTCAGCCTGCGCCTGATCTTGCAAGCTGGCAGGCGCCACCATCAAGCGAACACCCGCAGGCAATTGTTGGCCTCTGAGCACTTGGGCCGCTGCGCGCAAGTCTTCTAACTTAGCGCCGGTGCATGCGCCAATGTAAGCCACCTGAATCGGTGTGTTTTTAAATTCACCCACTGACTTTGTATTGGCCGGACTGTGAGGCGCGGCCACTTGCGGCACCAAGGTGGCTGCATCAAATTCATGCGTCACTGCCTCAGCACCTTGATCGGTATGCCAGCCTTCAATTTGCACATCCTTGGCACCCGTGGTGGCCAACCAATCACGCGTTACTTGATCGGGCTCAATTAAACCGACCTGGGAGCCCATCTCAGCACTCATATTAGACATGGTCATGCGCTCTTGCATCGACAAAGCCTTCACCGCATCACCGCAAAATTCGATAGCTTGATACTCTCCGCCGTTCATGCCGAATCGGCCAATCATGTGCAGCATCATGTCTTTGGCGGTGACGCCCGGTTGAAGTCGGTTGTTCCAGCGCATTAAAAAGGTTTTTGGTACACGAACCCACAATTGACCGGTCACGACCACCCCCAACATTTCGGTGCTGCCCACGCCAAACATGTAAGTGCCTAAGGCGCCTCCTGTGGGTGAATGCGAATCGCCACCCACACAGAACATACCGGGCTTGAGGTGTCCCTTTTGCGGCAGAACGACGTGGCAAATGCCCAAGCTGTCGTAGACATGTGGCAATTTTTGTTCAACGGCCCATTCACGTGCAATGCGAACAATGCGGCGCGAATCGTCATCGCGTTCTGGCACATAGTGGTCCATGACCAAGACCACGCGCGACTTGTCCCATATTTCAGCGCCCAGCTCTTCAAGCATGGGCTTAAGACGGCGAGGTCCAGAAGAGTCATGAAACATGGCCAAATCAACTTGGCAGTTCACAATGTCACCCACTGCCACGTGAGATCGGCCAGCGGCCTTGGCAATGAGTTTTTGCGCAAGTGTTTGAGGTGTATTTGTGGACTTGCTCATGTTTTCAAACCTTTGGGGTCAAGATTGCTTAATTTCAATTTCTGGCCTTTTCCTCTCTCATTGAAACGCGCGCGTCGACATCACCGATACTTGACACTTCCAATTGATATTCATAACGATCTGGCCGGTACAGGCCTTCTAGCCATTGCACGGGTTGATCATCTGCATCAAAAACACGACGTCGAACAGACAGCAATGCGCTGCCAATGAAAACGTCTAAAGCTTCAGCCACACGGGCATCGGCTTGGCGAGCTGAGATGGTTTGCTGCGCACGACCTAATTTGACACCCGCCTCACTCAACAACTGCAAAATAGGCTTTGCGGCCAAGTCGCGGCGAACCATGTCTTTCGTCAAATGGAGGGGTACGTAGGTAATGATGTAAGACAGCGGGCCTTCGCGCGAACTGCGCAACCGAATGGCTTTTTTAACAGGCGCGCCCAACGGCACTTGAAGCGCCAATGCCACATCTTCAGGCGCGTCAATGGTTCGCCAGTCGAGCACCTTGACCGTGGTTGCGCGACTGGCACTGACAATGTTCTCCATCAAACCAGCAAGCCTTGAGGGCTGCATGAGCGCCGAGGTTCCAAGGCTCGAGCTGGGATGGGTCACAGGTTTTGGAAAAGTACCTCGACCTGCGATACGAACAATCAGGTCTTCAGCCACCAGCTTTTCCATGGCGTGGCGAATCGTGACACGCCCCACATTGAATTGTTTGGCCAATTCGATTTCAGCTGGCATGGCCTTGGCAAAGCGACCTTCTAACAATTGCTCTCGCAATACCAAATAAATTTGGTGGTATTTGGTCAGTGGCAAACGAGGCGTCATGCTGGCACCTCGTCAAAATTCCATTGATGTAAATCAATGCCAAAAACATCTTCCGGACTCACACCCTCCATCAAGTGATACAGCACAAACCGATAACACTCATTGGCATCGATTTCACTGGGCGTGAAAGCAAAGGCCAAGTTGCCCCCCGTGGTTAAGCGCCCTGGAAATCCAAAATGCAGCAAGTTTTGTTTGAAGACAGCCGCGGCAGTTTTCGCCAAGGCGGCATGAGGTGCCAAAAATTCAATCACAAGACCTATTTCGTGAAGGCTGCGCTTGGCTTGCGCAAGTTGGCGAACCGCACCTTGACCATAGAGGTGCGGGACCATGGTCCACTCACCCGCCACCAACTTGCGAACACGCGCACTGACTTCCTGTAATGCGCTAGGCATGATGCCAATCATGGTGGGGTCAGCCACACCCGCCAATAAAACTGCCCTAGCACCTGCATGCGAAGCACCTTCTACTTTCAAGGTGAGCGACGAGCGCGGCACAAATTGAGCCCCAGAAACTTGGGTGCGATGCGGATCAAGTGCAAGGTATTTGGCTTGATTTAAGTGCAATGTGCCCTCTGGCTCTTCGACGATCCAGGGATTGGCTTGCTCGTAAAGTGCATGCGCTGCCACCGACGCAGGTGTGGCATGGGCCGCCGGATTCATACTTTCCAAATTGAAATTAAATTCGCCCAACTCCGCCAATATGGCATCGCGGCCGCCAGGCGTGCAACACAAGGATGTGCACTCAATGATTTTGGCCATGTGCAAAGACAAGCCGGCGTCGTAACCGAGCATTTGTGGCAAGGCTGCAAAGATGGCCGTGTCACAAGACCGTCCTGCAATGAGCACATCTGGTTTTAGCGCAAGCGCCTTCATAAAAGTGTGTGTGCCACATTGCGCCACGATGTGACTTGCCGACATCACTTGTTCTTCATTGGGCAGGGGAAGATTAAGGGAGACACCGCTTTCATCCAAGGATTTCAAACGGCCGTTCTGAATAGCCTGTATCAACAAGTTGCGCGGCACATCGCTAAACACAGTGGCGACGCTAAAGGACAAACCGTTTGCTACAGCCACTTCTTTCAGCAAAGACAGAGTGTCCTCAAGGTGTGGTTTGGCCCCTGCAGTGCCTGCACTGCCAATGATCAAGGGCACATCCAGTTGCCTGGCCGCTTTCAAAACCATTTCAAGATCACGCCGAACCATATCGCGAGGGGCTGCCATTTGCCCTGACCCCAGATAAAACGGCCCGGGATCGATCGAGCCCATGTCGCAACCAATGAAGTGAGGTTTTCTTTCAAGGCCTCGCTCAAAAGACTCTTGAGCAATGCCAAACCCCAATTGCCCAGACGCAGACAAGACACGAAGTCTTTCTTGTCCCATCCGATGGCCGTCTAACAGGCGAGAGACTGCGGTGGGGTTTGTTGGGTGTGTCATTGGTTTAAAGCATCAATGACAACAAGGGCGCATGTTGCTGTGCGCCATACAAATCGCCATCACCAGGATTGCCAGCGCACACAGTTCGTGGCATCGATAACTTAATGGCAAAAATATGAGGCAATTCAAAACGCCGAACCTGTGAAGCCATCAGTCCGAAGCAAGCAGCGACTGAACTGATTTGCAGCGCTTCACTTTGAGCGGCTCGTGCATAGGTATTGGCATCGCTAAAAAATAAATCGACGGTAAAACTCAAAGGTCCAGCGTTCTTGCTACGGATCACGTTGGCCAAATCAGAGAGAGGCAAAGGTTCTTGGGCCATTGTTTCATCGGGCTGTGAAGCCACCATCTGCGCAAAGTATTTGTCCAGTAATGAAGGAAGCTCTTTGAGACAGTAAAAAACTCACCACCTCGCCAATCTCTTCGGGCTGGCCCAGACGCGCCATCGGAATGCTAGCTTGCATGGCTGCCAGCGCAACCGGATCGGCCATGGTGGGTGCCACCATGGGTGTTGCAACGGGTCCGGGCCCAACAGCATTGATGCGAACACCTTCTTGCGCCCACTCCAAAGCCAATGACTTGACCATGCCGTTCAAGCCAGCCTTTGAAGCGGCATAGGCGGCGCCGCGTGCATGGCCCACCAAACCAATTTGGCTACTGATGACCACTACACTGGCATCACCACGCCGCGCTTTGCGCATTTGGGCTATGGCAGCCCGGGTTAATACAAAGGTGGCATCCAAGTTGAGTGCCAAAGTTTGCCGCCACTCATCCAAGGTCATTTCGTCGGACAATTTTTTGAAAAAGATACCTGCGCAACAGGCCAAGGCATCCAAACCGCCAAGGACTTGTGCAGCCTTTTCTGGCAAGGCTGCACAAGCCTTGTCGTCCAACAAATCTTGCACAAAAACCACTGCATTGGGCAGCGCTTTTTGAATGACCGACTCTTGTTCTTGGAACTGCACCACAGCGGCAACTTTGGCGCCATGACTTGAAAGTGCACAGGCAGTGGCCAAGCCAATGCCCGAGCCTGCACCCGTCACCAAGACATGACGTCCTGCGAGTTCCATGGCCACATTTGACACCGCTCAAAGTCCCAAATAGTTTTTACGAAGTTCTGGATCGCGCGCCATGTCTGAGGCCTTGCCTTGCATGGCCACTTCACCGTTTTCAATGATGTAAGCACGGTGTGCAATGGCCAATGTTTGAACCGCGTTTTGCTCCATCAACAAAATGGGCATGCCTTCTTTGTTGATGTTGGCAATCAATTCAAACATTTGCTCCACCAACAATGGTGAAAGACCCAATGACGGCTCGTCCATGATGAGCAATACGGGCTCAGACATCAGACCGCGGCCAATGGCCAACATTTGTTGTTCGCCACCAGACAAGGTCCCCGCCATTTGCGCGAAGCGTTCTTTGAGACGCGGAAAAATTTCAACCACACGCTCTAGGTTCTGCGATCTGCGTGCTTTGCCCCTGATCTGACTGCCTAACCACAGATTTTCTTTGACATTGAGGTTAGGAAAAATGCGCCGGCCTTCAGGCACATGAATCAAGCCCCGCTGAACCACTTCAGTGGAGTTCATGTTCGTTAGGTCTTCGCCTTGAAAACGAATGGAACCACTGAAAGGCTTGTTCAGCGCAGAGATGTTGTTATTCAAGGTCGACTTGCCCACGCCATTGCTGCCCAACACCGCCACAATTTCGCCTGCGCCGACATCGAGGTTGATGCCACGCAGAATTTCGATCTGGCCATAGCCTGCGTGGAGATTGCGAATTTCAAGCATGTTCAACTCCTTGTGCATGATCCGTCATTTGATCGGCAGCACCCCGGCCAAGGTAAGCCTCAATCACTTCGCGGTTGTTCACAACTTCTTGCGGCTTGCCTTCTGCAATGATCTTGCCGTAAGACAACACGTAGATGTATTCCGACAAGCTCATGACGGCATGCATGACGTGTTCAATCAGCAAAATGGTGACGCCTGAATCACGAATGCTGCGAATGAGCGCAATGATTTCAATGATTTCTTGAGGGTTCAAGCCGGCCATGACTTCGTCAAGCAGCAATAGCTTGGGGCCCGTGGCCAAAGCACGCGCCAACTCCAAGCGTTTTCTGCCCGCCACAGTCAGCTCTGAAGCAGGTTGATCCAGCATGCCCGACATACCTACTTTCTCGGCAATCAAACGCGCGTGCGCGTGGGCTTGATATTTGGATGCAAACTGCTGAAACGCACCTACGGCAATGTTTTCAAGCACCGAGAGTTTGGCAAAGGGCTGCGTAATTTGAAATGTCCGAACCATGCCCCGCCGTGCAATTTCATACACCTCTAACCCGACAATGTTTTGCCCCAGCAGCTCAACTTGGCCTTCATTGATTTTGTGAAAGCCAGCAATGGATGCAAACAAAGTTGTTTTGCCCGCGCCATTCGGACCAATGAGCGAAACAATTTGACCAAGACCTACCTCTAAAGAAGCATTGTCGACAGCGCGCAAGCCACCAAAAATTTTGGTTAAACCTTTGACCTTCAGCATCAGGCTTCTCCCTTTTTGTTGGCGGCAGAAGCCAAGCGGCCCGCCTCTTTCTTTTCTTTTCGCTTGAACAATTCGACCAAACCATTGGGCAAGAAAGCAATGATGATGACCAGCAGCGTGCCGTAGAGCACCAAAGACAGACCTTGAAGACTGAACATCGACCGAGTGACTTCACTGACCAATGCCAGCAACACGGCGCCAATGAGCGGGCCGTAGACCGTTCCAGCGCCACCAATCATGCTGACCAACAGCATCTCCACGGATTTATCGACACCAAACACAATGGTGGGATCGATGTACAAAAAGTACTGCGCAAAAAAGCAGCCGCCGACACCTGCAATGGCACCTGAGATGGCCATGATCTTGATCTTTTCAGAAAAAATATTGATGCCCAAGGCGCGTGCCGAATCTTCATTTTCCCGAATGGCAGCCAAACGCGCACCAAAGCGCGACGCCTTAAGCCAAAGAGCAATGGCCACCGAAATCACGGTCAAGGCCAAGATGATGAAGTAGAAAACACGCCGATCGCCAAACTGAAAATTGGCTGCGGTTTGCTTCATGGGAATGAGCATGCCTAAACCGCCACCGGTAATTTCAACCGAGTTGGCAACGATGCGGAATACTTCGGCAAATGCCAAGGTAATCAATGCAAAGTAGGAGCCTTTGAGTCCCGCTCTGAATGACATCACACCAATGAGCCAACCCGCTGCAGAGCCCGCCAATGCAGAAACTGGCAGACCCCACCAAGGGTTAAAACCAAAGCGCATTTGGACAATGGTGGAGGCGTAAGCGCCGACACCAAAAAATGCCACATGGCCAAAAGACAACTGCCCAGCAAAACCTCCGGCAATGTTCCATGACTGTCCAATGAACGCATAGAAAAGAGCCAACACACCAAAATTGATGACAAAGGCAGAGTCAGAAGTAAACGGAAAAATGATGGCGACAACCAGCAACAACAAATGAAGGGTCCAAGGTGAACGATTGAAAATCACCGCTTGTCTCCAAAAAGGCCTGAGGGTCTGAACAGCAATATCAGGATGAAGATAAGAGAGATGCCAATTTGCCCAAGGCTCTCACCCAAATAAAGACCACCAAACGATTCGGTCAAGCCGACAATCAAGCCGCCCACCACCGCGCCCAAAAAGCTTCCCATGCCGCCCAGCACCACCACCGTGAAAGCCACCATCACAAACACGTGGCCCGTGGTAGGTGAGACATAAAAAATAGGCATCAGCAATGAAGCTGCAGCGCCTAAGGTAGCCATGCCCAGGCCAAAGGAAATAGCAAAGACCTTGTCGACGTCAATGCCGACCAAACGTGCGCCCATACGCTCTTTGGCAACAGCACGAATGGCACGACCTGTGTCTGTTTTAGTAATGAAGATGCCCAGCAATGCACACATTAACATGGCCGCAATGAAGGAAATTACCTTTGGTAAACCAATTAATAATGGTCCAAATTCAAACATCTTATCGCTGTACAACATGGAGATTGTGCGCGAGTCACCTGTGAAAAACATCAACGCCAGATTTTCAATGACGATGGACAAACCCAGCGTGATCAACAAAATATTTTCGTCTTTGCCATAAGACAATTTGCCTATGAAATACTTATAAAGCACATAGCCCATTACAAACATGGTGGGCATCGTGACAATCAAGGAAAGATAGGGATCAACACCTAGCTTCGTCACCAAGTAATAAACACCAAACATAGCCACCATCAACAGGCTACCGTGGGCAAAATTAATGATGTGTAAAACACCATAAATCAATGTAAGCCCAGAGGCGACGAGGGTGTAGATACCCCCCATGAGGATGCCATTGATGACAGCTGCTCCGATAATGGTCAGGTCCAAAACGAATTCCTTAAAATGAAGTCAACGAAGCTATAGTCAATCTGCAATATAAATTCACACAAGAAATTCAACCTGACTGCAAATCGCAGTCAAGTTGAAATCTTCGTTAGAAATCTAAGAAATTTAGAAGCAGTTAAATCCGGCAAAAAATACTTAGTTAATACTTAGCAAATGTTTGGCCAGAGAGCCATCATCAGCTGAGTTTAGGACGCGGAAAGATGGGCTTCACCGCTGCAAATTCATTGGGCCACACCACATCTATATCGGTCTTGCTAGCCTGCAGCATTGCCGCACGACCACCCGTGTTCTGACCGTCGACGAACTTTGTGGGGCCATAGGGCATGAAGTGGTCGGACCAGGTACTGGCCTCGAGAGCGGCAATCACCCTTTCCTTGTCAGCCGACCTAGCGCGCTCCAGCGCGTCAGCGTAACACCTCACGGCGTTATAGCCACAGTAGACCTCAAAGGTAAATAGCCCGCCCCTCGCCTCTAGCGCCTTGCGCATGGCCAAGGCCTTGGGATTGCGCGGGTTATACCAGTGGTTGAAGTCCATCATGTGCTGAGCGATGTCAGGCTGCTCACTGACGAGCTTGAAGTTGAATCCACCACCCAGCACGCTGAACATCGCCGCCACATCCACGCGCTGCTGATGTAAGGTGCGCGCCAGCAAAACGTACTCGTTTTGGTAGTTGCTCATGATCACTAGATCTGGCTTAAGGCCCTTGATACGCAGTGCTACGTTGGAGAAATCGCGAGTGGGGTTGGCATGTTTTATGACCTCTGCCACCTGCACGTTGATACCGGGAAGGCGGTCGGCAAGCAGCTTGGCCGTACCCGTGCCGAACTCCGACTCCTCGTGCACCAAAACCGCGGACTTGGCCAAACCGCCAGCCGTCTTGTTTATTTCGCCCAAGCCCACGATGGCATCGTCCACGCACTTGCCAAAGCCAGGCGCCAACCTAAACACATTCTTCAGCCCGCGCCTGACGATTTGGTCGGATACGCCTACGTCAATCATGAATGGGGTGTTGTACTTGGCTGCAGCCTGCGTGGCCGGTAGCGCAATTGCACTGGAGAAGCAGCCCACGTAAGCGGCTACACCCGCCTGATGCAGGCGCTCCACCTCGGACACTCCTACCTCGGGGCGGGATTGTGAATCGCCCAGGGCGGCCTCAAGCTTGGCCCCACCCATAGACTTGATACCGCCAGCCGCGTTGATCTCATCGATGGCCATCTGGCAGCCGAGGCGGCCTTGGCCCCCGCTATAGGCTAGTCCCCCACTAACTGGGTGCACCAAGCCAATCTTTATGGGAGCAGGCTGCGCTAGCAAAAGGCCTGGTGAACCGAAAGCGGAAGTAACAGCACCAGCTTGCAAGATCAAACGACGGGATACGCGGACATCAGACGTCATGGTAATTCCTCAATGAAGAAGTTGTGGGTTGAGTTAAATTGTTCCATCTATAGAACAATTGGGTACACTGTGCAACAATCTTTTTGTGAAGTCAAGCATAAATTTCTTAAGTATTTGAAAAATTAAAGTGTCAGCTTCACCTCACACTCATTGACGTTTTTTTAAACTCAACAAAGAAGCAAGGGTTCGAGCCAACATGGATCATTTGCATTACGACTACAGTGCCATTCCGTACCGCGCGCTGCAGCCGCTGGCTTCTAACTTGCAAGTGTTTGCGGTGCTTTACCTTGAGCACTGGGACTTTGAAGCACCCGAAGGCAGTGTTCGCGATCCACGTTTTGTTGGTGAGTTTGGCAGCTTCAATCCTGACTATCGCAGTTGGACGCAACGCGAATATGGTTTGCGCATTGGCGTTTTTAGAATCATCGAAGCCTTGCTTGAAGCAGGCATTCAGCCTGTGGTGGCGGCCAACAGCCTGGTGTTGCCGCGCGTGCCGCACATTTTGCAAATCTTGAAAAATTTTGGCGCTGAATGGCTGGCCCACGGCATTGCAGCCACACGCCTCATGCATTCTCACATGCCTCTTGAAGAACAAAAAGAACACATCGCCTCTGCTTTGCTTGCCATTCAAACTTTCACGGGGCATACAGCCCAGGGCTGGCTCAGCCAAGATTGGGGCACGTCGCCACACACCTTTGGTTTGCTGGCTGACGCTGGCGTTCGCTACACACTCGATTGGGGCAATGACGATCAGCCCTATTGGATGCTGCCAGCCGGCGCCTCGCAGCAACGCTTGCTGGCACTGCCGATGTCTAGCGAATGGGACGATGTACAGGGGCAATGGTTCAGACCTGTTGAGCCATCGCAACATGCACTGCAGATCGTGCAAGCTGCGCACCAAATGCGCGATGAATGCCTGACGCATCAACGATCTGCGGTCATGGGCTTGGGGCTGCATCCTTGGGTTTGGGGCATGCCCAGCCGCATCCGCTATTTGCGAGACATGCTGTCCCAATTGAAAAACTCAGAGGGCATGCGGTTCACAACGCCTCAAAGAATTTACGAACAATGTGCCAATGCAGTGCCTGCTGGCAATGCAGTTGCCTGATTTGCCATAAGGAATTCATCCATGGACTACCTCGACACCCTCAGCGAATTCTCGTCAAAGCTTGACTACCAAAAATTAGACCCAGGTGTCAAAGAACAAGTGGGTTGGATTTTGGCCGACACCTTAGCAGCCATGGTTGCCGGCTCAGCAGAGCCCGAGCTGCGCGCCATTGCAGGTAGGCAAACAGATGGCGCTTCAAAACATGCCGCGCAACTCATTGGCCTTGGACGCAGAAGCACACCAGAAGCTGCAGCCTTCATCAACGGCACGTCTGGCACATTTTTAGAGATGGACGAGGGCAATCGCTTTTCACGCGGCCATCCTGCTGTGCACATCATTCCAGCGGCTCTGGCACTCAGTCAGGAACGCAATGCAAGCGCCGAGAACTTTTTAGCCGGCGTGGTGGTGGGCTACGAAGTGGGCTCCAGGTTGGGTGCAGCTTCCCAATTGCGCGGTGCCATGCACCCGCATGGCACTTGGGGCACCCTTGGCGCTGGTGCTGCCTGCGCGCGCGTTGCAGGTATGGCTGCCAGCGACATGCGCCAGACCATCAACATTGCCGCATCACTCACCACGGCCACTTCTAAGCAAACCATGCTGGAAGGCGGTTTGGTTCGCAATGTGTATGCAGGACTCAGTAATCGAAATGGTTTTTTAGCTTTGAGTTTGGCTGAATGCGGCTTTACGGGCGAACGCGATGGGCCTTCATCCTTGCTGGGCAAAATCATTTCAGAAAGCTTTGATGCCAATGCAGTCACGCAAGGTCTAGGACAAGACTGGCACTTGATGCGCAACTATTTCAAACTGCATTCTTGCTGTCGTTACAACCACGGCACCTTGGACGCCATCGATCAAATAGCAGCCAGTCAAGCATTGCCCTCGACAGAAGACATCGATCGCATTGAGGTGCTCACTTACCACTTGGCCGCTGAATTGAACGACCCTGCACCCAACAACACCTTGGCCGCCAAATTTTCTGTGCCGTTTGCTGTGGCCACTCGCATCGTGAACAACTCGAGTGCACTTTCAAGCTTCACATGGGATGCTGTGCGCAACCCGAAAATTTTGGATTTAGCAAAGAGAGTCAGCGTAGCCCACGACCCAGCAATGAGCGCCAGATTGCCCAACGAGCGGCCTGCCAGCGTCACTATTTTCTTGAAAGATGGCTCAACCAGAACAGGACAAGCTGGCGTCAATCGGGGCGATGACGCTTCGCCTTACACCCGTGAAGAATTGCGTGTCAAATTCATGAATCTTACCGGTCGCATTTGGCCCGCTGCGCACTGCGAAAAGCTTCTTCAAGCCACTTTGGATTTGGCCAAACTGAAACTATCGCTACAAACTTGGACTGAATTACTCACGCATTCAACTGAGTGAATTCTCTCCGCTCATGTAAACAAAAACAGCTGTGAACAAGCCTTCTTTCAATTCAAAGAAGTTGCAGTTTTTTTTTGATGAGTTTTTCACCTTGGTATGTGATGTTTTACACTCGAAATTAGCTGGCAATTTTCTGCGCCGCCACATTCACCGTGTGAGAAAAATCACTGTGCCAAACTTGGGCGTAGCGCTCATTCAATCGCTCATACATGCCCTTCAATTCTGTATCTCTGCCAGCATAAGACACACCATGGTTGGCTATGCTGAATCTCGCAGAGGGTGCAAAGCAGGCCAAGGTACCCGCCACATCTTTGCGATCAACCCCTGCAAAGTATTTTTCAACCAAGGCCACCAATTGCGCTTCGCTGAGCCTTGCTGAAGTCATGTCGTCTCCTTAAATCCAGCATCTTGCAAAGCCCTGAACAACGATAAGGCGCTGCTGTGCGACTTATAGGCTTCTTCATTCAGGGCCTGCTTCAAACGTGTCTCTTCTAAAAAATGACCATGACTACGGCCTCTGACGCACTAGGCAGAGGGCTTCACTGCGCCAACAGGTTTGACATGCGCAGGGATATAACTGATGGCAAAGCCAAGACGTCGGTCGTGGGTGGTGTTAGCGCCAGACGCATGCACCAGGTCGGTGTGATGCAAGGACATTTGTCCTGGGCCTACCGGAATGAATGTGCCTTGGACGTTGTCAAAGCGGTCACTGATGCCTTGACCACGCCGAATCATGTTCATGGATTCGGGCTTGTCATCGTGCTGAAACACGCCCAATTGATGACTGCCCGGCAAGACTTGCATGCAACCTGCCGCAATGCTGGCATCACTGAGAGCCACCCAAGCCGTCAAATGCAAATGCGGTGACAAATAAAAATAGGGGCTGTCCTGGTGCCAACGAACATAGGCGGGCGTATTGGCTTCTTTCAAAAAAAGTGTGGAATGATACACCAAAATGTCGGGGCCAATGACATCTTCCACGGCATCCAAAATGCGCGGGTGATGTACCAACTGATCGGCTCAGTTGAACAAAAGGTAGCTCTTCGATTTTTCTGGAAAATCGATGGCCTGGCCGCGTTGGTTTTCCCAGTCTTCCAGCTCCTGCCTAAAGACTTTGACTTCGTCAGAAGTCAATACATCAATGGGTGACACATAGCCATCGCGGCCGTAGCCTTCTTCCTGCGCTTCACTCAACAACTTAGGCATGTTTCAACTCCCAAAGTACTCATGCTGGACTGGACAAATTCAAGACCGCCTCACCGATTGCTCCGCAGCGCTCATCATGTCTTGCAACATGACTAAGCGAGGGTGCATGGGCCTTGGATAAGCTTTCCGACTTTGCGTTAAACTCAAACCCAAAGCGGCTTCAGCCATCTTGTAACTCAAAGGTCCCGGATTGATGACGGGCACGGGCAAACGCTGGCTCAAATACAGATGCGCTTGATGCATGGTGGTCGAGCCCAAAATCAACACCTCTGCGCCATCCTGTTCAATGGCTTCGTAGGCGGCTTTTTCTAATAGCGGAAAAACGTCCTCTTCTTTGCCAGACAGCAAGGCTTGGTTGTCAGCAGGCACTTCAATGGCGCGCACCGACGCGCATTTGTGATGTAAACCCAACTCATCCAAAGCTTTTTTATAAAGCGGCTTCCACCGGCTGGCCATGGTCAACACAGAAAATTTGTCGCCCAACATCAAGGCAGCCAACATCGAAACTTTGCCGGGTCCAAACACGGGAATGTCCAATACGGAGCGCAGCGCTGCCACGCCCGAGTCGCTCATGGTGTCAATGCATACGGCCGCAAAGCCTTCGTCTTCCGCGCGGCATCCTGCTTCAAAATTAGCGGTATCGGCCAACACAAAATCGTGGTGGCTTGAATAATTCACAGGGCCCGCTTTAACGGTTCGAAATTCAAATTCCAAATCGGGCGACAAATCAATGCCTTTGAGTTGCGCCTGCCTAAGCGCCAGGTTTTCTGGCGACATGGCAAAGGGCACCACCACCAGAATTTTTTTCTTCTTCGCTGTCATTTGACTCCATTCAATTCATCTACAGCTTGCGCCGTAGAAGTAACTCTTCCGAACAGTCTTTGGAAATTGCGCAGGGTGACTTGATGCAATTCTTCAAAGGTGGTGCCACACGCGTCTTCCACCAAGGTCACTTGATAGCCGCGGTCAGCCGCCTCGCGCGCTGTGCTTTCAACACACATGTTGGTGGACACACCCGCCATGTAAATTTGATCGACATTCAAAGACCTGAGCAAACTGTCAATGGACGTTGAAGCAAATGCACCCACTGTGGTTTTGCGAACCACATGCTCACCGGCCACGGGCTTGAGCTCTGCCAAAATTTCATGATCAGGACTGCCCTCGTAATTGTTGCAACTGGCCAGCAACTTGCGCATGTGACGGGGCGCATCACTGGCATCGGGCAATGCGGCACCCAAGGTTACATGAATGACGGGTTGACCGATGCGATGAAAATGTGCGCGCAAATCGAGTGTTCTGGGCAATACCGATTGCTCAATGCGCGCAAAACGGTAATCACCCACCGAAGAGCCCTGCGCTTTCAAAGTGCGACCCAACGCACCTTGTCTAGAGCCTGTGGCGTATTGCATGTCGATGATGACCAAGGCTGCGCCTTTGACGTCAATGACGGGCTCGCTCATGAAATCACGGATGTAGTCTTTGGGGGCGCTCATAGCTTGTCCTTGGTTTGTTGTTGTCGATACCAGTCGACGATTTGGGACCCCGTAGCGCACCAAACGCCCTCGTGACTGCGAATGTATTTAAGCGCTTTGGTCAAAGCGCCAATTCGGTGGGGCTGTCCCATGATGAAGGGATGAACCGCCACATTCATGACGCGACCATGCACAGCGCCTTCGGCATACAGCACCTCAAATTCATCGATCATTTTTTGCGCAAAGACATCGGCTTCTTGGCCACGCCGCCAAGCAATGCTGTCGTTGATTTCCATGGAGTAAGGCAAAGAAGTCAATTCACCTTGCCGCACATGCACGGGCGTAGGCTGGTCATCGTGGTACAGATCGCACAAATACTGCATGCCGCTTTCGGCCACCAAATCGGGCGTGTGCAAAGTATTGGAAGCCGCTGGAGAAAACCAGCCTTTTAAACTTTGCCCCGTATGCCTTTGGTGAATTTCTTGGCACACCTCAATGGCATCGCGCTCTTCGTCTTCCGTCATGTTCCAGTGGTAGCGCGTGTTGTACAGGCCGTGCGACATGAACTCCCATTGCCGCTTCAACATAGCTTCTGCCAAATCAGGGTACATGTCCAACACCGACATGGACAAAGAAACCGTGATGGGCAACTCGAGCGCATCGAACAAATCCATCAAGCGCCACACGCCTACCCGATTGCCATAGTCACGCAGGCCATAGCCCAAAATATCGGGGTGTGGCACACGTGGCCATGGGTTGCGCACCCTCATCTGCTCGGGCAAGTATTCGTAATGCTCAATGTTGGGGGCCACCCACAGCGCCACGCGCGCACCATGGGGCCATTTTAAAGGTGCGCGCTCAGGCAACGCCGAATAAGAAATACGCTCGTGTCCAGCAATGGACAATTGCTGGGTGAACATTCAAGCCGCTTGGGGTTGCCAAGCATCCAAAATTTGAGAACCGGTGGCGGCCCACACACCTTTGTGACTCATGATGTGTGCCAAAGCATCTTCTAATGCCTTGATGCGGTATGGCTGACCAATGACCCAAGGGTGCAAAGAAATGGGCATGATGCGCCCACCTGCCATGGCTGATTCTTTGTAAAGCACATCGAAGTGATCGATCAATTGATCGCAGAAATCATTTTCCGTGTGATGATTGTTCACCAAGATGGTGTAGTCATCAATGTCTACCGGATGCGGCATGGCCACCAGGTTTTTGCCCGTGGTGTGCATGGGGTAAGGCATGTCATCGTTGACCCAATCGCACACATAGTCCAAGCCGGCTTGCGCCAAAATGTCAGGGGTATTGAAGGACTCCGATTTGGCAGGTGACAGCCAACCACGTACCGCTTGACCGCTTGCCTCGCGCAAGATGCTGAGGGTTTGATCTACCCATTTCTTTTCTTCTTCGGCCGACAATCCGCCATGGTGCAAATGGTCCATGTCCAAACCATTGGCCATGATTTCCCAGCCAAGTTGGTTGCACTGCTCAATCAGGGCGGGATAGCGAACAGCCACGGCTGCATTGACTGCTACCGTCGCGGGAATACCATGACGCTGCAAGGCTTTCATGATTCTGTAAATGCCGACTCGGTTTCCATAGTCACGCAGTGTGTAATGGCGAAAATCTGGATATGCCGTTTGCATGGCGCCTGGCGGTTTGAAAGGCACACCAGCCATGTTCAAGGGGAACCACTCTAGGGCAGGCACCACCCACAAAGCCACGCGTGCTTGGTTGGGCCAGGCGACATGTTTGCGCTGAGGCAACATCGACCATTGATAGCGCTCATGGTCCATGCCATAGCGGCGCAGTGGATACTCGAGGTAGTCGTCGGGCAGGGGCTTCGGCGCAGACACATTCGCGCTCATGGTGCTTCTCCCACTGTTTGACCGGCCGCAGTGAAAGCAGCGTGATAGTGCTCGTTGTAATAGTGAGCGATTTCTCGACCCGTAGCCAACCAGACTTTTTCGTGCCCCGTGATGTAGGACAGTGCTTCCTCAAAAGCGGCCAAGCGGTAAGGCTGACCAACGAGGTAGGGGTGAAGTGGAATGCACATCACAGTGCCCGAGTGCTCACCTTCTTCGTAAAGGCGATCGAATTGGCGTTTAAGAATGTCGCCATAGCGGCGAGGTGACACCAAGTTCACGTTGTAAACAATGGTGTCGTTCATCTCTAAAGAATAAGGCATGCTGGTGAGCTTGCCTTTCTTCACCTTGACGGGGCCCGGTTGGTCGTCGTGAAACAAATCGCACACATAGATGAGACCCATGTCGGCTACCAAGTCCATGGTATTGGGCGTGTAGGTAAGTGCGGGTGCCAACCAGCCATCTAACTTTTGACCCGTGTGTTTGTAAATGGTGTCGATAGAATCTTGAATCACTTGGCGCTCTTGTGCTTCGTTCATGCCCATGAGATAGCGTGTGTTGTAAGTGCCGTGTGAGTAAAACTCCCAGCCTTCATCGGCACACGCTTTAATCACCTCGGGATGGTGGTCGCACATGGCCACATTGAGCGACACACTGCCGCGCATGTTGCAGCGCTTCATGACATCGAGCATGCGCCAAAAGCCGGTCCGGTTGCCATAGTCTCGGTAGGAATAGTTGAGCACATCGGGAGCGGGGCGCGCCCAAGGTGCACGAGCGGGATTGCGCGGTGGATTGAGTTCGTAAAACTCCACATTGGGGGCCACCCAAAATGCCACCCTTGCCCCATCGGGCCAGCGAATGACGGGCCTGTCGTTGTAGGGCAGATAGTCGTAAAAACCAGGGTCGCGCTTTGTGGCAAGCGCTTGGGCAGCGCCCGTCATGCTGCAGATCCTTTGCCAGGCACTTTGCTGAGTTGATCCAAAGTTTCAGCGATGGTGAGCACATCGGCGTACTTCAACATCATGTCGTAAAGATTGGCAAAGTGCGGCGACTCATGTTTGTCGGCCACACATTCGATGGGAACAATGGTTCTGAAACTTCTTTGCAGACTGTCCACCACCGTCGCGCGAACGCATCCCGAGGTAGAGCCGCCTGTGATCACGCAAGTGTCTACACCATGGTGGGTAAAGAGGGAACCCAAATTGGTTTCAAAAAAAGTTGAAGCCATGCGCTTGTTGATGATGATGTCTCGCTTGAGATCAATGACCAAGCGGTCGTCAAATTCAGCGCGGCGGCTTCCGACTTTGATGTTTTGCAAAGAGTCAGGGGTGTTGGTGCGCGTGCCCCATACACCACAATCCTCACCTGAATCCATGTAGGCCACATAGGTCCAAACGACTGGGAAGCCTTTGCTGCGAAAGACTTCGGCCAGTTGATTCACATAATGGAGTTGCTGAGGGTCAGTTTCATACGCAGTGGCAAACTCACCCACGCAGGTATAGGCTTTTTGCAAATCGATGTTAATAAGGGCTGGCATCTTGCCAAAACCAAAACGTTTGCGCGTGGGATTGGCCTGCAGATTTTCAAACAACTGGCGGGCATTTTTATCAGACAGTTCCATATCGACCTAACAGTTCAAAAGAATGTCGAAGATATTCTCACGGGGTAATTGTCCTGTCAATAGAACAATTAACGCCCTCAAGCGTAAGCTGTTCTCAGTTCGCGCTTCAGCAATTTGCCACTGGGGTTTTTGGGTAGTGATTCCGCAAAAACGACACGCTTGGGAACCTTGAATGTGGCCATGTGCTGTTTGCAATGCGCCATGACTTGAGCTTCTGTCAAAGCTTGACCCGCTTTAAGAACAATGACAGCGGTAACAGCTTCGACCCACTTGGCATCAGGCAGTCCAATCACAGCCACCTCACTCACCGCAGGCAATCTGTAAATCATTTCTTCGACTTCGCGACTGGCCACGTTTTCGCCACCCGTTTTGATCATGTCCTTCTTGCGGTCCACCACACTGATGTAGCCTTCTTCGTCGATGGTGGCCAAGTCACCACTGTGAAACCAATCGCCTGTGAAAGAGGTGCGGGTTTTTTCTGC